>JAFXKJ010000052.1 GCA_017531765.1 Clostridia bacterium | reverse complement strand
GCTTGTATTCGCATCAAGATAGATTCCGTAAACGCGGATATTCATGAATATATTGTGCCTGATAATATTGTCAGTATATTCGATGGACATACCGGTACTGAGAGAACCGCAGTCTTCAGTTTTTGTTGTGAGTGTGTCGAATACGTTGTATTCAATTCTTAAACCGATACTCTTACTGTATCCTACCGCTTCGCGGGCACCGTTCTTGAAGTAGTTGTGAGCAACAACGGTTCCCACGTCACCGCATATACCAACAGCGCCTGAGAAGCAGGTGGGAAGTGTGAAATCATGGAAATAGTTATTCTCTATTACGTTATGTCCTTGGATTTTGTTTATAACCTGATCGGGAATATTTTCCCATCCGCCATTTGCTTCATCTGAATTTATTGAAACGCAGGAATCGACACAGTTGAAGAATTCGCTGTTTTTTACCGTGAGATATCTTACGTTATCAGGACAGTGAATGGCTGATTTTCCGCCCACGTTGTAGATCTTGCCCAGGTCAAAAGTGAAGTGGTCTGCATAAACGACGATGCCGCTTGCTGTGGTGGTATTGAAATCCAAACCAACGAAGCTGATGTACTGTGCTTCCTTTTCGATAGTTGCAAATTCTGTTCCTTCATTGATCCAATAGTCACCCTTTGCTCTGTAAACGTAAAGAGTTGAGGTTTCGTTTACGAAGCAGTATTCACCGTTTGTGTCAACAAATTCGGGAAGGTTTGAAAAGTATACCAGATCGTCTGTTCTGCCCTCGTGCATAAGAGGATATAGGTCAAGGGAATACTTTAGAAGATAGTCGCCCTTTGAGTTCTCAAAATCAAAGGTGATGATATCGGTTTCAGGGTCATAGGACTTTACAAGGAATGAATCGTGAGTCCAACCGGTGCGAAGAAAACCGTTAATTTTCATTCCGTCAAGGCTCTTGTAGCTTTCTACAAGACCGGGAAGTGCTATCAAGAGCTTGATACTTTCATGATCGTTAACTGTGGTGGTCATGTTTGTGTAGTATCTTCCGTTAGGTTCTCTTGCTTCGGTAGCTATACCTTGCTCACTGAAGAGGAATGATGTATATGAATCAAATTTGTTGATTTTCCCCTTGAGATCAGCCTTGTAGATATAAGGACGTACCTCGGTCTTGAACATTTCGGCTTCTTCGCCTTCAACGAGAGTGAACTCGCTTTCGTCAATGTGAACGCCGTTACGGAAGATAACCTCACCGTCGCCGTACTTACAGTACCTTACAGGAACGGTCTCTGTACCTGCATCTTCGGCGGTAAAGGTTACGTTGTCGAGAGCACCGTACTCGCCTGCCATGAATGCAACGACGATCTCGTCCCCCGCTGTCTTCTTAAGCTCGCGTACTTTCAGACGAGCCGCATCAAACGTAGCGAGAGGCTTGTCAAAGGTACCGGGGTTCTTGTCGTTACCGTCTACCGCAACGTAGAGGTCGGCATCGTCAACGATAGGATAGGGCTTTTCGGTATACTTTGATAATACGCGGGGCTGTTCATAAACTAATTTATAGTCGAACTCAGCAGTTGCATAACGGTGCATGATAGCCGCGAACTGTTCGCGTGTTGCTTTGCCTGTGGGAGAGAGAGTATCACCGTTACCCGTACCGTTGATGAGACCAACACTTGTTGCCCACTTCATAGCGGAGTCAGCCCAGTCGGCAACATCAGCCTTATCGGTGAATTTATCGAGGGTTGCTGTTGTTTCCATCTTTACGTTCTTAAACTCTGCGTAGCGGATGAACATAGTAGCAAGCTCCTGCCTTGTGATGTCACGGTCGGGAGAAAAATATTCCTCACCCCAATCGTTTGTGCCGGTAGCTTTAACAATATTGTTACTTTTTGCCCATATAACAGCCTCGGAGTAGTAAAGTCTGTCCTTTACGTCTACAAACAGATCTTTGAAATCAATTCTGGGTGAACCTTCCATTCGGTAAAGAACGGTAACTACCATTGCTCTTGTAAGAGACATAGCAGGGGAGAATGTTGACCCTCCTGTGCCGTTCATGAGACCGTTTTCGGTAACGTACATGATGTCACCGTAAGACCACATATTCTCGTTTACGTCGGAGTATGTGATGTTTGCGGCAGACACGGGGATACTCATTATAGCTGTACTGAGTAACATTGTTACCGCAATAAAGATTGACAAAAGCTTTCTTTTCATTTTAGACCTCCTTGAAAATGAAAAAGTAAATTTAATCTAATTGAATTATATAACAAATTCATGTGAATGTCAACTGATAGGATAATAAAACAAAGAGTCCCGTCGCTGACGGACTTTTTGCTTTAGTTGTTTGCTTTTTGATATCAGTATCTTCCGATCTTGTCAAAACGGTTATCAAAGAACCGTGAGGTATCCTTGATTGAATAGTCCCCGTGGGTTGGGTCTGTGAAGATCGGATTGTCATTTAAGGTGTAATCTTTGTTACCCGTTTCATCTGCAAAATAATTATGAATGTCGGTTTTGTCGTGGGGAACGTTAAAGAACGCGTTATTCTTTATCTCGTTCACTGTGTTGAAAATGCAGTCAAAACTGTCAATGTTAGTGAAATCCAGAGAATAATCGTAAAGTATCGGCCATTTTGCGTACCATTTTGCAAAGTGAGGCGACTCGCGGTCCGGTGCCATTCCGAGACGTTCGAGAGTCATGTCGTATTTTTCTTCGTTGTTAGCAAAAGGCATGCCATTTTCATCAATTCCGCAAAGATCGGAATTGTAAGTGATCGAGCTTCCGTTATACGAATTGGAACCGATGAATACGTTGTCGTGTACATTGTTTTCGCGTCCACCGTTGATAACGATACCGCGTGTACCGGCATCATAGAAGATGTTTCCGTAAATATTCTGCGCATACGAACCGTCGATGTAGATACCGTACTGTGCGCTTTCTGCTCTGATATTCTTGAAGATGTTATAACGGATGGTGTTATCACGGAAAGCGAGAAGTCTGAAACTGTAAACTGCACCGTAATCGGCGGAGTTCATCATCATGTTGTCAAATACGTTGTATTCGATCGTCAGATTTATGCCCCGATCAAAGTCAATGGCGCTGTGACCGCCGTTTACGAATTCGTTGTGTGAGACTATCGCGTCAACTGTCCAGTTGATGGAAATCGCACTTCCGAAGGATTCGGCTGAGGTGAAATCATGGAACTAGTTATTGTCGATCACGATTTCGGATGGGGTGAGAGCGTCAAGTCCCGCTTCACTGGAATAAACGAAAATTCCGCAGTCTCTGAAGTTGTAGAATTCGCAGTTTAAAACCTTAAGTCCACGTGCATCGCTTCCGCGGTAAGTCTTTAGACAAGCTTCACCGGCTACATTGCCGAAGGTGCAGCCTTCAAATGTGATGTACTGTCCCTGAACAACGATGGCGTTGTCTGTGGTCGTAATAAACTTGAGATTTTTGAAATTCAGATAATTTGCGGGGGAGAGGTCGAGGAACGTTCCGTCTGTGCTGATGTAGTATTCACCCTCAGGCT
>JAFXKJ010000051.1 GCA_017531765.1 Clostridia bacterium | reverse complement strand
GCTCGTTGGGCTCAACGATCATCTTAACGTGACCGTACTGACCGGAACCACCGGACTGTCTCTTGTACTTGCACTCGTGGTCAACACGCTTACGGATTGTCTCCTTGTATGCAACCTGAGGCTTACCGATGTTAGCCTCTACCTTGAACTCACGGAGAAGTCTGTCTACGATGATCTCAAGGTGGAGCTCACCCATTCCGGCGATAATGGTCTGACCTGTCTCGTCGTCAGTGTAGGTTCTGAATGTAGGGTCTTCCTCAGCAAGCTTTGCAAGACCGATACCCATCTTTTCCTGACCTGCGCGAGTCTTAGGCTCGATAGCAACGCGGATAACAGGTTCCGGGAATTCCATAGACTCAAGGATTACAGGAGCCTTTTCATCGCAGAAGGTGTCACCGGTTGTTGTATACTTTGTTGCAACTACAGCTGCGATGTCACCTGCATAAATGGTGTCAAGGTCGCTTCTGTCGTTAGCGTGCATCTGAAGGATACGTCCGAATCTTTCTCTCTTGCCCTTTGTGGAGTTGTATACGGTTGTACCTGCATCGATAGAACCGGAATATACTCTGAAGAAGCAGAGCTTACCAACGTAGGGGTCGGTCATGATCTTGAACGCAAGAGCAGAGAAGGGCTCTTCGTCAGATGCGTTTCTTACGATCTCCTCGCCACTGTCGGCGTCAACACCGGTGATAGCGGGGATATCGAGAGGAGAGGGCATATAGTCGATAACTGCATCAAGCAGCTTCTGAACACCCTTGTTTTTGTAAGATGTTCCGCAAACTACGGGAACGATCTTGTTTGCGATTGTAGCAGCGCGGAGAGCAGCCTTGAGCTCTTCTACGGAGATTTCTTCACCTTCGCAGTACTTCTCAAAGAGTTCCTCGTCTGTTTCGCAAATGGATTCAACCATGGCATCGTGATATTCCTGAGCCTTATCGAGCATATCAGCGGGGATAGGCTCAACTCTCATATCCTTACCAAGGTCATCGTAATATACGTCGGCTTCCATGTTCATAAGGTCGATAATGCCCTTGAACTCAGCCTCAGCTCCGATGGGGAGCTGGATCGGAACAGCGTTTGCCTTAAGACGGTCCTTGATCATGCCTACAACGCGGTAGAAGTCCGCGCCCATGATGTCCATCTTGTTAACGTAGCACATTCTCGGTACGCCGTACTTGTCAGCCTGTCTCCATACGGTCTCAGACTGAGGTTCAACGCCGCCCTTTGCACAGAGTACTGTAACGGAACCGTCAAGAACTCTGAGTGAACGCTCTACCTCAACGGTAAAGTCAACGTGTCCGGGGGTATCGATAATGTTGATTCGCGTATTATTCCAGTAACAGGTTGTAGCGGCAGAGGTGATTGTGATACCTCTTTCCTGTTCCTGCTCCATCCAGTCCATAGTAGCGCCACCCTCGTGGGTCTCGCCGATCTTATGAACCTTTCCAGTATAGAAGAGAATACGCTCACTAGTCGTGGTCTTACCGGCATCAATGTGGGCCATGATACCTACATTGCGGTACTTTTCCAAGGGATATTCCCTAGTCACGGCTGTCTCCTCCTTTCCAAGCAAAGTGTGTCCCGCGGCGGATGCCGCGGGAACGAATCATTGTCAATTTGCCCAATGCTGACATTACCAGCGATAGTGGGCGAAGGCCTTGTTAGCGTCGGCCATACGGTGCATCTCTTCCTTGCGCTTGACGGCGTTGCCGGTGTTGTTGGCAGCGTCGAGAATCTCAGCGGCAAGGCGCTGGCACATCTCCTTCTCGCCGCGCTTGCGGGAGAACTCGGTCAGCCAGCGGATAGCCAGGGTCTGCCGGCGGGCCGGACGGACCTCGATAGGCACCTGATAGGTAGAACCGCCGACTCGGCGGGCCTTAACCTCGAGAACGGGCATAATGTTATTCATGCCCTCTTCAAAAACTTCCATGGG
>JAFXKJ010000050.1 GCA_017531765.1 Clostridia bacterium | reverse complement strand
CCTACAGGGGGCTGAGGAGTAGCCTTACCTGCGGGAAGCTGAAGCTTTACGTAGCCGATAATTTTCTTTGCCATTGCAAAATACCTCCATATGTGGTTTATGACGGGAGACTTAAAAAATTTTCTCCCTCCCACTGTGTGCGTTACGGGCAGCACACGAGCCCAAGACCGTTACACCGGAAATTACTTCTCGGTGGATTTGCGGATATGCTTCTTTTCGAGCTTGATGGGCATATCGCGGCCGACTGTGGAAACGGTAACGGTAACTTCGTCTCCGTCGGGTGAAACTTCCGTGAGCTTTCCTGTGTATCCTGAGAACACACCGTCGATGATGTCGACCATATCGCCGAGCGCGATAACGGAAACCTCGGAAACCTGGGGTTCTACGGAAATAATCGCTGCAACCTCTTCGTCCGAAAGAGGAACGGGCTTACTTCCGGGACCTACAAAGCCTGTAACACCGCGGATATTTCTTACCACGTGCCAGCTTTCATCGGTCATTACCATCTTGATAAGAACGTATGCGGGGAAGACCTTGCTTTCGATCTCTTTTTCAGAGCCGCCGTCTGACTCAATGATGGTTTCTGTGGGAATGTAGATCTCAGAGATGAGATGACCGAGATTTCTGTTCTCGATGATCTTCTCGAGATTCATCTTTACCTTGTTTTCGTATCCGGAATAGGTATGCGCTACGTACCAGCGCAGACCTTCGTTCATTTCATTGATGTCACTCATGAAATTAACCTCGGATAATGTCGCTAAGAGCGTTGATGGAACCTGAAAGCAGATAATCAACAACACCGATCACAGCGCTGAGGATTACTACGCAAACGATAACGATGATCGTATTCTTGCGTACGGATGAACCGCTTGCCCAAGATACTTTTCTTGCCTCGGAACGGAGAGACTTGAACCAGGAACCGATTCTTGAGAAAATCGATGGACCCTTTGTCTTAGCCTTCTTCTCCTTCTTTTCTTCGACAACCTTCTTTTCGTTTTCAGCCATTTTGATGACCCTACCTTTTCATTAAATTAATTACTTGGTTTCCTTGTGAAGCGTGTGCTTGCGGCAGAAACGGCAGTATTTGTTGAGCTCGAGTCTGTCGGGGTCATTCTTCTTATTCTTCTTAGTGTTGTAGTTGCGCTGTTTGCATTCGCTGCATGCAAGAGTGATCTTTACTCTCATTTCGGCACCTCCTGATAGAATTTGGGACTTGTCCCTTGAAATTGCCGTTTTAGCGGCAGTGTACCTCCCTCGTCGGACGTATTCTGCAAAGCAGCAGAAAAAGAAGGGCACAAAAAAAGAACCCTCCTCACGAGGTAGAAATATTATACCATAGTATGTCCGTCCGTGTCAATAGAATCGTGAAAATATTTTTGCGGTATTTTATATAAATATTATGTAGATGTTCGGGCGGATGTATGTGGAAAATTGCATAACGGAGTTTTTGACGAAAAAACAAGCCTCGGGGAGCACCCGAGACTTTGCTTTTTCTCAATATTGCCGTAATATCTGTAATACCGATTATTTTGTTCCGAACAGTCTGTCGCCCGCGTCTCCCAGACCCGGGAGGATATATCCGTACTCGTTGAGACATCTGTCGAGAGTGGAGACGTAAATGTCAACGTCGGGGTGAGCTTCTGCTACCTTTGACACGCCCTCGGGGGCACCGATGATAGCCATAAACTTGATCTTTTTGCAGCCTTTGGCCTTGATGAGGTCGATAGCGTCGCAGGCACTGCCTCCCGTTGCAAGCATCGGGTCGACGATAATTACAAACTTGTCTTCGATGCCCGACGGCAATTTACAGTAATAGGTATCCGGGAGTAAGGTCTCCTCGTTTCTGCACATACCGATATGACCGACCTTGGCGGAGGGGAACAGCACGTGCACTCCGTTTACCATACCGAGACCCGCGCGCAGAATGGGAACGATGACCACCGAATTGTCCTTGACCACCGTTTGAGTACAGGTCTCAAGGGGAGTTGTGACTTCGATTTCGGTAGTGGGAACGTCCTTGAAGCTTTCGTAGGTCATAAGAGTGGTGATCTCTTCCACCAGCTCGCGGAACTCCTTCATGCTTGTCCGCGCATCACGGAGGATGGCGATCTTGTGCCGTATCAGCGGATGGTCAAAGATTATCACGTTATCGTAGTTTTTCATTGTCAAAACCTTTCTTTTGGTTATTAAATTTCAGTTGTTGTTTTCCCGAGACTTCCCCGATCTGTTAAGAAAGATGTTTGTTAAGATACCAAGGATCAGAGCGCAGGCTATGTTGGTAATGGTAACCTTGCCTACGGACATTGCCATGCCGCCGATACCCGAGATCAGTATAACCGAAGTGGTGAAAAGATTTGCGTTGTTTTCAAGATCAACCTTTTGGATCATTTTGAGACCCGACACTGCAATGAAGCCGTAGAGGGTGATGCAAACTCCGCCCATGACACAACCGGGGATGGAGTCAAGGAATGCAACGAAGGGAGATATGAAGGAGATGAGAATTGCAAGCACTGCTGTGGCGGATATGGTGGCAACTGAGGCGTTTCTTGTGATTGCGACGCATCCCACAGACTCGCCGTAGGTGGTGTTGGGGCATCCGCCGAAAATTGCACCTGCAAATGAGCCGATACCGTCGCCGAGGAGGGTGCGGTGGAGACCGGGATCCTCAAGAAGATCACGATCTATAATAGTGGAAAGGTTTTTGTGGTCGGCGATGTGCTCTGCGAATACAACGAAGGCTACGGGAATATAAGCCACGGCAATCGTTGCAAGGTAGCTGAGCTTGAAATCGCTAATACCGTCTACAGCGTTGAGAAAGGTGAATTCGGGAACTTCAAAGAAGGTCTTCAGTCCCACCCCGTCGGATACGAGAGCAGTGAAGGGTGTGAAATCGACGATCTTCAGGGAGGGTATCCCTGCGGCGTAGCCGATGACGGTGAAAATGAGGGCTACAGAATAGCCTGCAAGTATACCAATAATGAAAGGAATGAGCTTTGTCATTTTCTTACCGTATGTGGAGCAGAGCACCACCACAGCAAAGGTGACAATGGCGCAAATGAAGGATACCCAGAGATTTGCCGACATGATATAAGCACCGTTTGCATCGGTGGGACCGTAGGAGAATACGTCCTTTACAGCCGCGCCCGAAAGGGAAAGCCCGATAAGAGCCACTGTGGGACCGATGACAACGGTGGGCATGAGCTTGCCTATCCAGGCAACGCCGACCAACTTAACCACAACTGCGATCACAACGTAAACCGCACCTGCAAAGAGAGCGCCGAGAGCAAGGCCGAGATAACCGAGCTTCATGGAGGCGGCGCCTGCGAAGGCTGCGCTCATGGAGCCGATAAAAGCAAAGGAAGAGCCGAGAAATACGGGACTGCGGAACCTTGTGAAGAGCTGGTAGATGACAGTTCCCACACCCGCACCGAAAAGCGCCGCGGAAATTGACATTCCGTTGCCGACTATGGTGGGGACGGCGATGGTGGCAGCCATGATAGCCAGAAGCTGCTGGATCGCGAAAACAATCAGCTTTGAGAAACGGGGCCTGTCGTGAATGTCGTAGACGAGATTCTTGGCCATATTGGTTTTTCTCCTTACTTATCGGATGGATTTGTGAAGTATCCGATTTCTTTCATTATTATTTTAGCACCTGCGACATGAAAAGTCAATGTTTGAGCATGAAAAACGGGTGGGAATAAATTGATTTTATTTAAATCAAAAAAAGTTAAAAAAACTATTTACAAACCGAAAAAACTGTGGTATACTAATACCCGTGTGCCGTACACACGGGTTTCGGATAAAGGCTTGCGCCTGACAGCTTCGGGTTTCGGGCAGGTCGGACGCGAAGAAGCATTTCACCCGCCGAGGTCTGAGTTTACGGAACAAAATATTTTATTATGAGGTGAACAAAAATGATCACAAAGGCAGAAAAGACAGCTATTATCGAGCAGTACAAGACACACGAAGGCGACACAGGTTCTCCCGAGGTACAGATCGCGATCCTTACACACCGCATCAACACCCTCACCGAGCACCTTAAGGTCAACAAGAAGGACCACCACAGCCGCCGCGGTCTCCACAAGATGGTTGGTCACCGCCGCAACCTTCTCGGTTATCTCCAGGAGAATGACATCGAGCGTTACCGTGCTATCGTTGAGAAGCTCGGTCTCAGAAGATAAGTTCTTCGCGAAGACAAGTTCGTGCTAAGTGATACTGCGGCAGTTCGGTATCTGCCGATCTGCCGCGGTATTTTTATGCCCCGACCAAAGTCCGCGCCGATGGGGATTTAGCAGTTAAACAAGCGCATAGGTGCTGTGCGTTTCTTTAAGTGCTGAACCTCCTTGGCGTATATGAAAAATGTTAAAATACGAAAGGAAAAAGAAAAATGTTTGAGAATTTCAGAAAATTTTCCACAACACTTGCAGGCCGTCCTCTCACAGTAGAAACAGGTAAGATGGCAGGTCTTGCTAACGGCTCCGCACTCGTTCGTTACGGTGACACCGCAGTTCTCGCTTGCGCTACAGCTTCCGAGCGTCCCCGTGACGGTATCGACTTCCTTCCCCTTTCCATCGACTTCGAGGAAAGACTCTACTCCGTAGGCCGCATCCCCGGTTCCTACCTCAAGAGAGAGGGCCGTCCCAGCGAGAAGGCTATCCTTACCTCCCGCGTTATCGACAGACCTATCCGTCCTCTCTTCCCCAAGGATCTTCGTAACGACGTTGCTATCTCCCTTCTCGTTCTCTCCGTTGACCATGACTGCTCCCCCGAGATCACAGCCATGATCGGCGCATCCATCGCTCTCTCCAT
>JAFXKJ010000049.1 GCA_017531765.1 Clostridia bacterium | reverse complement strand
CGAAACACTTCTCGGTGACACCGCAGTTGCGGTAAACCCCGCTGACGAAAGATATAAGGACATGATCGGCAAGGACGTTGTACTTCCACTCGTTGGCAGAAGAATTCCCATCGTTGCCGACGAGCACGCTCAGCTTGACAAGGGTACGGGCTGCGTTAAGATCACTCCCGCACACGACCCCAACGACTTCGAGGTTGGTAAGCGTTGCTCACTTCCTATGGAGGTTGTTCTCACCGAGGACGCCAAGATCACCGATAACTATCCGAAGTACGCAGGCATGGACCGCTACGAGGCAAGAAAGGCAATCGTTGAGGACCTCAAAGCCGGCGGCTACCTTGCCGAGATCGAGGACCTTGACCACGAGGTAGGCACTTGCTACCGTTGCGGCACCACCATCGAGCCTATGCTCAGCCTTCAGTGGTTCGTTAAGATGGAGCCTTTAGCTGTGCCCGCTGTCAAGGCGGTTCGTGACGGCGATATCCGCTTCGTTCCCGAAAGATTTGACAAGAACTACTTCCACTGGATGGAGAACACTCAGGACTGGTGTATCTCCCGTCAGCTCTGGTGGGGACACAGAATCCCCGCTTACTACTGCGACAAGTGCGGCGAGACGGTTGTATCCAAGGATGCAGTCCACACCTGCCCTAAGTGCGGCGGCAGCATGACTCAGGACCCCGACACACTTGACACATGGTTCTCCTCTGCCCTCTGGCCCTTCTCAACCCTCGGCTGGCCTCACGACACAGAGGATCTGAAACGCTACTTCCCCACAAGCACCCTTGTAACGGGCTACGACATCATCACCTTCTGGGTATCCCGTATGATCTTCTCCTCTCTTGAGTACACGGGTCAGATCCCCTTCGACACCGTACTTATCCACGGTCTCGTTCGTGACGCTCAGGGACGCAAGATGTCAAAATCCCTGGGTAACGGTATCGATCCCCTTGAGATCATCAAGGACTACGGCGCAGATGCCCTCCGCTTTGCTCTCGGCACGGGTAACAGCCCCGGAAACGATATGCGTTTCTCCGACGAAAAGATCGAGGCGGCACGTAACTTCGCTAACAAGCTTTGGAATGCTGCCCGTTTCGTAATGATGAACCTCACCATCGAAAAGATCGAGCTTCCCGCTGCAGAGAAGCTTGCCGACGAGGACAAGTGGATCCTCACAAGATTCTCCGAGACCGTTAAGGCAGTTACCGTAAACCTTGACAACTACGAGATCGGTGTTGCCCTCTCCTCTATCTACGACTTCATCTGGGACATCTATTGCGACTGGTATATCGAGCTTTCCAAGCCCTCCGTATCGGGTGCTGATGCCGAGAGAAGTGACGTCGCACAGAACGTACTCGCTTACGTTCTCCGTGAAGTATTAAAACTTCTCCATCCCTTCATGCCCTTCATCACCGAGGAGATCTACTCGGGTCTTCCCGGCGAGGACGGCACCATCATGCTGAAGGACTACCCCGAAGCTGACAAGATCCCCTCATTCCCCGCTGAGGCAGAGGCGTTTGAGAGAGTTATCGCGGCTATCAAGGCTATCCGCGCGCGCCGTGCCGAAATGGGCGTAGTTCCCTCCCGCAAGGCGGCTGTTAACGTTGTTACAAAGTACGCAGACAGCTTTGAGGGTAAGGGCGTATTCTTTGAGAGACTCGCATCCGCTTCAAGCTTCGCTATTGTTGACTCCTACGCAGACGAGGACGCAGTACAGATCATCACGGATTCCGCGGCGATCTACATTCCTCTCGCTGACATGGTAGACTTCAAGGCAGAGGCAGAGAGACTTGAGAAGGAGCTTCAGACCGTTATCTCCGAGATCAAGAGAGCTGAAGGCAAGCTTAACAACGAGGGCTTCGTTTCCCGTGCTCCCGCGGCAGTTGTTGAAGCTGAAAAGGCTAAGCTTGAGAAGTACCGCGAAAAGATGGCAGGTATTGAGGATGCGCTGAAGAGCGTAAAGGAAAAGCTGTAAGAAAATATTATAAATTATCCATGATATTATAATAGTTGATTGATACTACAAGATGAAGGCATAACGCAAATTGTGGCAGCCTTCATCTTGATTGTATTTCATGTAAATCACATTATAAGGAGAATATGATGAAAAGAATTATTAGTATTTTACTAACAATGTCCATGATGTTTTCAATGTTTGCTTCATTTATAAATGCAGCTAATTATGATGAAAACGCGGATGATCTTCCATTTTCAGATGTTTCAGCAAATGATTGGTTTTACTCAGCAGTAAAAACAGCATATGATTCTAAAATCATGCAAGGTACAAGCGATGATAGATTCTCCCCTAAAAAAAATATGTCAAGGGCTGAGATCGTAACCGTTTTTTACCGTTTGGCTGGATCGACTGACACGGGTATGGGAGAAACCTTGAGTTTCACTGACACAGATAAGGATGCATGGTATTCAAATTACCTTGGGTGGGCTGTTTCGAAGAAACTTGTTAATGGATACGTAGACGGAACATTTAAGCCGACTAAGGATATTACAAGAGAAGAACTTGCAAAGCTATTTGTTGAATTCCTTAGTTTAATGGATATTGAAATTGTTGATGAAAATACCATTGACCGTTTTAATGATGTTGATAGTTTTCCGAATTGGTCAAAGGAATATATTGAAGAACTCAGAAAAACGGGCTTGATCGTTGGAGATCAAAATGGTAATTTCAATCCCCTTAATACTGCAACACGTGCAGAAGTAGCAACTATTATCACACGAGTATTACCATACATTGACGCTAATCTTAATACTATTACCAATGAATACAGTATCGGAGATGTAAACTTTGACAGAGAAGCTTTTACTTTCTTTATTAATTCTCCTGCTGAATGTAAATTACAAATCAATTTTTTTGATGAGAATAACAGTTCGCTTCTTTACAGTGATACTATCAAATTTATTCCGGAAGACTATATGACTATATTTGAATATATGCCGGATAATTTTAGTGTCCCAGATTACTTTGTAATCTCTGCAACTTTGGTTGATGATAATAATGAATTATTAAGTAAGCTTTATACCACCTTCAAATTCACTAGAAAATATGTTGAATCAATTTCAAAGACACCTTCGAATTTTAACGATGAAAAGGTGATAGTATTAAATGAACAAAACAGTCAGAATAACTTTATGGTAGCAACTGACGATACGCTCGTTGTAAGAACAGGGAATGGGATTGGTGTTGAATATTCATATGATGGATCGCCTTACAAGTTGATCGGAGATACATCATCACTCAATATTACAGATAAAACATCAAAAATCGCACTTGTTACACCAGACAATATTTCACTTGTTGTAGTAGAGGGTGTAGATAAAAATGACAATATTATTCTCTCTAAAATAGATCCTGAATTATCATACAATGATTATTTTACTTATATAAGAATTAATGATACTGCTTACGGTTATTCACCGGAATCAGTTGCAGAACAGTGTATAGAAACTTCATCTGCGTTTTCTTCAAGATCAGTACCTGATATCAACGTTGATCTAAAGCCCAAGCAAGAAATAAGCTTTAGTAAAAAAATAGGTGATGATGATCCTGAAGTTAAAACAAAATTCTTCGGAGAATTATCTGTAACTGGATATGCAGAAGGTTATCTAAATATCTTATATGATGTAGTTATCTTCGGCGATGATTATCTTGAGTTAGGATTTGGAATCACATTTGATGTGAAAGCCGTAGGTAATGTTGGTATAAAAACCGGCAACGAAAGTTTTGATGATAAGATTTATGATTTGAAACTCGGTATTCTGGTATTCCCTTTAGGATATGGAATATTTTTCTCCACAGAAGTGTCAGTTCCGCTTGAGTGGGAACTGACAGGAAAGGTTGAAGTATCTGCAGATGCTTCATATACATTCAAGAGAATATATAATACCAATAATGGATGGTCTACTATAAATGATCCTAAGGCATCTCTAAACTTTGATGCTTCCGGAAAGGTTGAAATGTTCTGGGGATTAAAGGTTGAAATTGAATTATACTATTTAACTGATGATCTACTCGCAATCAAAGCATCTGGAAAAGCCGGGCTGAAAATTGAAGTAGAAGCAGGTAAGCTTGGTGAAATATCAACTGAAGGTGTTAAGCATGCTTGCTACGCATGTCTTAAAGGAAAAGCAACTCCCATGATTGAACTAGAGGTGAGTGCCGAATATAATATAAGCAAGATATTAAAAGGCAAGACATCCATACCACTTAGTGTAGCCATGTTTGATACCGATCAGTTTTACATATCATTGGTAAATGATAGTAACAGTATCTTCAAGGGGAAAATGCATTTTGGACTTGGTGAGTGCAAAAACAAAACCTACAAAACTGTTTTGAATGCTATTGATGCCGACGGAAATAAATATGATACTATTATTACCCTTACAACTGATTTTCAAGAATTCGAAGAGCAAAAAGAATATAGTATCTCTTCCGGAGACAGTGAATATTTGTACAATGGTATATATGCGGCAAGCTGTACTATTGACGATAACCATTATACAAAATTAATAATTGTAAATGGAAGTAAATCCGAACATAATATTATAGTGGAAGATGATGCTCCCGTTAATTCAATAAAATGGAATGACCATTATTATGCACGTTTTGACATATCAATGTCTTGGACTGAAGCCAAAGCATATTGCGAATCCCTTGGTGGACATCTTGTGACAATTACTTCACAGGAAGAAATGAGTACAATAGTGGGATTACTCGATGAAACCCCAAAAAATAATTATTGGATAGGATTTAGACGTGACAATGTAAGAGCGAATTGGGAATGGGTAACCAAAGAAAAAGTTACTTATACCAACTGGACTCAAAACGAGCCAAATGATGATCACAAGGCGGGTGAATGTTACGCTCACCTCTTTGGAACTTTTTATCTGGGAGGCACTGGGTTGAAAAAGTATGTTGGTCAATGGAATGATGTCACTAATGTAGGTGCTCCATATTCTAATGTCTTTTACGATTTACCAGGATTTGGTTTTGTGTGCGAATGGGAAAAATAAAACAAATCATTACACAATAACAATATGGCGGGCATCGAGGATGTGCTGAAGAGCGTAAAGGAAAAGCTGTAAGAAAATATAAACATCTCCCTCAGACAAATCTGAGGGAGATTCTTTTATTTATGAAAAATCCCCGTCTGAGAGTCGTATTTTTAAGGACAGTAAAAAAGAAAGCACACACTTTCTCTGTTGTTCTTGACGGAGAAATTGAAGGCACAGAAAGTCGGCAGAGAAAGCAATTGTTTCGTCTGCCGATTTATAGTATAATGGGATGGGTGATGAAAATGGAGAACAAAAAAAGAATTGCCGAAACGGAAAGATATTCGCCTAAAGAATTATGATTATAGTTCTCCCGGTG
>JAFXKJ010000006.1 GCA_017531765.1 Clostridia bacterium | reverse complement strand
TACACATCGATTTTCATCGATCTTTTATGATGCTTGTTGTTCAATTTTCAATGAGCTTTCTGCGCTTTTCTCAGGCCTTTCGACCTGCTTTCTCGCGACAGCTTTAACATTATATCACAACAGCCTCCCTTTGTCAACACCTTTTTTCAACTTTTTTTGGATTTTTTTCACTTTGGTCGTTTTGTTACTTCTGCCAAGCTTTGCACTCACCTTTTGTGCAGCTTGCACAAGTGCTTTCCACCCTCACTCCTCTCACCACCCCTCGCCAACTTACAAACCGTACGTTATTGCGATAACCTCACGTTAAGAACCATCTCTGTTTCCGCTTGCGGAAACAGTACGCCTGAAGTTTCTTCGTCGCAGGCTCCTCATCTCCTTGGCTGATTTTTTATCTTTTCCTTTGATGAAATCAAAGGGGTGCTTCGCAAAAAAGATAAAAGGGAGAAAACCGTACGTTTCGCTAACAAACCGCACGTTTTGCGATAAACCACGTTAAAATCCCCGCTTCTGTAGGGGCGGCAAACCGCACGTCCAACCGATAACCTTCCACACCATCCCCCTCTAACCTGTAGGGGACGTTTTCCGTCGGGAAAATTTTACGAAGTACCGTCGTGCGCAGTAAACCCCCTGTGGCGTCCCGCCTCGTTGGCTTGTAACCCGACGTTGTGGCTATCGTTTTACGTCTGTCAATACCCATCATTCAATTTGCATTTTACATTGCCGAAGGCTTCGCCTTCCTCCACACAAAAAAATCAATGCCATTAATCCAGCACGCACCTTGCCAAGGTTTTTCACTGCACTGCATTACGCGTGAAAAACACCGCAAAACTTGCTTCACTTAATGACATTGATCTCTCTATGTCCGACTTATATATTATATTGTAGGAAACTCTCGTTTTTCGAACACCGAGCCGTAATCACTTTACCTCGTCGGAGTGGGATGAGGCGGGAATCGTGGGCTTACCGCCGAAGCTGTCGTAGAAGGGAGTGTCGTGGTCGTTCTCGTACTTCTTAAGCTGCTCCTCGTCGTGGAAATCGGGAATATCGTAGGGCACGCCGTTCTGAAGAAGGCTTCTGTGTCCGAGAATCGCAACGGAGGACATGGCTACCGCACGGTGAACGTCCCACACCGGCTCCGCCTCACCTCTGATCGCGGCAAAGCAGTCGCGCACTGCACCGTAGTCGCTTCCCTCGTGGCTTGAATTCTTGATGATCTCCTCGTCGGGATCATTCCACTCTGCCTCGTAAAGATTGTGCTTCTGCATTCCTTCGGGAATGTCCTTGCCATAGCTGAGCATGATCTTGCCTTCCAAGCCGCGCAGGCTTTCGATCTCTCCCTTGTCACAGCAGAAGCGATAGCCTGAAACGTGGCCGCCAAAGCCCGAACAGCCCGTTACTCTGAACACGGAGTCGTCGTCGTTCAGCGTTGTAATGATCGCCGCACGGTCCTTTACCGCGGGGCCCGCCATGGCGTCACCCTCAGGGAAGTAAACGGGCATCGCGGTAACTCTCTTGGGAACAGCGCCCGTTACGTACATAAGGGGGCCGAGGGAGTGGGTTATGTAATAGGTGCGGGGGAGGTGATTTCTCCAATGCTCGGGGTAGGGACGGATGTAGTTGGTTTCCGCGGGGACACCGTCGCAAAGCAAGGGATGGTTATACTCGCCCTCGGCGTAAAGGGCCTTGCCGAGAGTGCCGCCTCGATACACGCGGGCAAGCTCCTGATTCGTCTTTGAGTAGGGATAATTTTCAAGCATCTGATAAAGCGCGGTGCTCTTCTGCTGAGCGCGGACGAGAGCAACGCCCTCAGCCATAGTCACGTTACTGAGGCACTCGCTGATTACGTTTATGCCGCGTTCAAGGGCCTTGATCGCGCAAGCGGCGTGCTCGTTGAAGAAGTTGGCGATGAACACAACGTCCATGGGATGCTCGATGAATTCATCAAAATCAGTGTAAACTCCCGTGTCCTCGCCGTAAATTTCCTTGAGTCCGAAAAGCTCTTTTTCTCTCTTTTCACAGAACGCAACGATCTTGCCTCCGCAGTTAATACTGTTGCCAACAAAAGCGCCGCCTCGTCCGAGACCGAATATGCCGACTCTGAGTTCTTTCTTTTCCATAAAAAGGGTCCTTTCTGTGATTTGAAGTATGTTTCTTAGAGTAGTTATATCATAATTCAAGTTGAATGTCAAGGGGAAGACAGATGCCAAAGGCAATGATAAATGTAAAACGCAAAATTGGCCGGTAGGCGTGGGGGGGAACAGTCGAACGTGTGGGTGATAAGGCTTCGCCGGCGTGGAAGGGGGACAGCACATTCGCGGTGCAAATGGGTACGGATGAGGAGAAAAAATAGGATCAACGTGGATTACCGCGTGAACGCGGGAGTTGTAACCGGGCGCGGCGGGACGCCACATGGGGTTTTACTCCGCACCTCGGTGCTGCGTAAAATTTTCCTTAAAGAAAACGTCCCCTACAGGTTAGTTAGAGGCGATGCGAGAGGTTATAGGTTGGACGTGTGGGGGGAACAAAGCGTACCGCCCGTGTCATTCTGAGTGAAACGAAGAATCTAATTCGAACGACGATAGCAATAACGTACGGTTGTAAGCCGGCGCGGCGGGCGGATATGGAATCCGCCCCTACCGACAGCGGTGGGCTTACGCCGGGCGATAGCCTTAACGTGCGGTTGTAGACCGACGTAACCTTTTTTCAGATCCTTCGCGTTGCTCAGGAGACACGTTTGACGTGCAGGTCTGTAACCCTACGTGGCGGGTTACATCTGCACCGTTTTGCAGAATCTCATGAGAATCGTTGCAACCTGCTCACGGGTTGCCATCCCTTGAGGGTCAAGACGGGTCACCCCGTCACTTCCCACGGCTCCCGTGATAAGTCCCGTCGCATTTGCCCATGCAAGTGCATCCATCGACCATGAGCCTACCTTCCCCGCGTCGGGGAAAACAGTCAGATCAGCCGTAGCCGATACATCGTAACCCATGAACCTTGCATATCTGTAAAGAAACGTCGCCATCTGCTCACGGGTCACAGCTCCCGTGGGCGCGAAGGTGGTTTCACTCGTTCCCGTAACTATTCCGTGCTCATACGCCCAAATTACCGCGTCGTGATACCAGGTCTGTCCCGCTTCAAGATCACTGAAGGGGTTTGCCACCGCGGTCGCAGGCTTATCTGCCATTCTGTGGAGTACGGACACTATCATCGCACGGGTCATCGTTCCCGTCTGATCAAAGGTGGTGCCGTTGCCCGTTCCGTTCATGTATCCGTAGGAAACCACGTAGTCGATCCCTTCCTTGGACCAGCTCTTCACCTCAAGATCGGTGAATTTTTCCGCGGAATCCACCATTTCCACGCGACGCACAGTTACCGTGCACTGAGCCGAGCTTCCGTTTTTCGCCGTAACGGTAACTGTGGTAACGCCCTCTGACACGGCGGTAACCTTTCCGTCAAGGTCCACCGATGCCACTGCGGGGTCGCTTGTTGTCCACTCAAGATCCTTTGTGATACCGCGGGGCACCAGGCGGGAGACTCCGCCAACTTCAAGGGTAAGCGTGCTTCTGTTAAGAGTCACCTTATCAGGTGTGGGAATGTCAAGCTCCTTCGTGAAAACGTCGCCCGCTTCATTGGGAGACTTGCTGATTGTGTATCTGAGAGTGGCACCGTCTATGACAAAGCCGTAGATGTACCCCTCTGACGTGTCGGGAGTGAAAACAGCGGAGTCTTTCTTGGTCGTGAGATTTATTTTGCGTACCTCGGTGGGGGTGTTGTAGTAAAGCTCGCCTTCAACGAGGGCAAGACCCGAATACGCGCCCACCCAGTGAGCTCCTCCCTCCCACACACTCCACGTGCCGGGAGCGGCGATCTGAGTTTCCGTGCCGTCAGCGTCTCTTTTGCAGACTCCGTCGCCCTTTATATAATACTCGGCATTTCCATACGACAGAATGGCGCTTGACACCGTATGCCAGTATGCGTTGTCGTAAACGTCAGAGGTGCACCTCGGTGAGTCATCCTCCCAGCCGTAGTGGGACCTGACCTTGTTTTCCTCGTCGCCGGCAATAAAGGCGGCATCACTGCGCAGGAAGTGCTTGTGAACTACTCTGCCTACCCTGTCACGCACCGGGTCATCCCATGTGACGTCCACGTGGTAGAATTTACCATCCAACTTCACTATATTCCATGCATGGCTCATGCTGTCGCTTTTTGTAACGTGGCACTCGATCCCCTCAAGAGAAAGAAGGTACATATACGCATAAGAGTAGGACTGACAAACACCGCGGCCGTACATAAGGACACCGCAGCTTCTGTAGGATTCTTCGGGAATCGTACCGTTCAGGTAGTTGTCGTAGTCATATTCGGCAGAATAAACGAGGTAATCATGGAGGATGAGGATCTTATCAAAATCGGTTTTCGCCTCCGCGGTGAGGCTTTTGATATAATCAAGCTTGCTGTCCACCTGCGCGAAGTAAAGCGCGGCTTCGTCGGGGGTCATAGAGCAATCGATCTCAACACGATTATAGCATTCACCCGTATGGAAGTAAGGTGTGATGTCAACCTTACCGTTGAGATAGGGTGAAAACGTACTGAGACAATTCAGATTGATATATGTAGAATCAAGCTTCAGATGCTCCACATTCACGGTAGTCTCGCCGTTCAATATGGCATCGCAAACCAGCTTTTCCGCAAGGAAAATGGAATCGACGTAATCAACGGGGAGGTATTCCCGAAGCACGCCGAAGGATAGCTGACCGCCATCAGAGAATTCTTCGACAGAATCGGAAGTATATGCGGTAACTACCGCGGCTGATGAGATAAAACCTAATGAAAGAATAAGGCTTAACATCATTGAGAGTACTGATTTACAAAAATATTTCATGATCTATTCGTCTCCTTTGTAAAATTTTACTTACATATTAATTATAGCACAGATGTAAAGCAAAATCAATTAATAAGAGTAAAAATCTGTCTTGTCCGTTTAGCCTGCGGCAATGATAAATGTAAAACGAAACGTACGGTTGTAAGCCGGCGAGGCGGGCGGTCAGACGGGGACGGCGGTACTTTATATCTCCTTCCGCCTTTGCACTTGCAAATTTCCTTGAAATATGCTATCATTATACAGAACACTATATTATGATCCCTGCCTCACGGAGGTGTGATGAAAATTGACCGAAAAAGAACTTAAAGAAAACATTAAAAACCCCGCGGGAGGGTATTTCTTCTACGGTGATGAGGATTATCTGAAGGAATATTATACCTCCCTCATAAAACGTGCCACAATCGATGACGAAGAGCTCTCCCCCTTTAACGAATATTCCTTCAGCGACGACAGCTTTACTGCCGCCGCCTTTGAGGATGCGCTCTCATCACCGCCCATGATGAGCGATCTTAAATTTATCAAGGTCTCTCTGTCGGAATACCCCCCGAAGAGTGAAAAGGACACAAAAAAGCTTGAAGGCGTGATCGCTTCTCTCAAGGATTACCCCGATACGGTGACTGTTATCTCCGTCTCCCCCGGCGGCTTTGACCCCGGAAGCGCAAAACGACCCAGCCGCGGGCTGAAAACGCTGTCAGCCTCCATGAACGCGGTGGAATTTCCTCTCAGCGGCGAAGCAAAGCTCATACGCTGGCTTGCCCGCCATTTCGCCAAGGAATCCCTCGCTTCAAGAGAGGATGCGCTGAAGCTCATGATCTCCCTCTGCGGCAGAGGTATGCACCGCCTCCTCGGTGAAGCCGAAAAGGTTGCCGCCCGTGCCCACGTTCTTGGACTTTCCGAGGTAACACGGGAAGTGGTGACCGAGACCGTCACCGCCACCCCCGAGGAAGGCGCTTTTGAGCTTGTGAATCACGTGCTTTCGGGGAACACCCAAGGCGCGCTCCGCCTCCTTGCAGGGGCGAAAAGGAGGGGAGAGAACCCAATCAAGCTTCTCGCCTCAATTACCGCCGCGTTTTGCGATCTTGCCGCCGTGGCGTGCATGAGCGCCGACGGAATCGACAAAAAGACCATTGCGGCCGCTCTCGGCATCCACGAATACAGAGTCGAGCTTTACTCTCGCAGTGCGGCAAGTATTTCTCCCGAATTTCTCGACGACGCGGTGGCGAAATGCGCCGAGGCTGACCTGAAAATGAAGTCCGCCTCCCTTGGCTACGTACCTCTCGAAAGGCTCATTTGCTCCGTGGGACGGGGAATGGGTATGTGACGGACGATGGATAAAATTAAACTTGGCATCCCCGTGATCACCGAGGGGAAGTACGACAAAATGACCCTCTCGCGGGTCATCGATGCGAATATTATCACAACTAACGGCTTCGGAGTCTTCAACAGCTCCGAAAAGCGCGCGCTGATAAAAAGGCTCTCGGCAAACGGGATCGTCGTCCTTTGCGACAGCGACGGCGCGGGCAAGCTGATACGGAGCCACATTTCCTCCCTTGTGCCGAAGGACAAGCTTTATCAGCTTTACATTCCCCGTATAGAGGGCAAGGAAAAGAGAAAGACCGCCCCCGGTGCCGAGGGAATACTTGGCGTTGAGGGAATGAGCGACACTGTCCTCTTTGAAATATTCGAAAAATTCCTCACCCGCCATCCGCATCTCTCGGGAGTGGGCTCATCTCCGTCAGAGTCGATCACAAAGCTTGACTTCTACGAGGCGGGGCTCAGCGGAGGCGAAAACAGCGCGTCAAAACGGGACGTACTCGCCGAAAGCGTGGGACTCCCTCGGGGAATGAGTGGGGGCGCCCTGCTCGCCGCACTTAACATGATAATTACACGGGAAGATTTTTTAACCCTTGCAGCAGCTATGCAAAAAAAACCTGAACAAAAGGAGACTAAAAAATGAGATCCGAAAAATTCCGCAGACTTTTACTCTTTTTTACCTCGCTGACTTTAGCTCTCGCCATGCTCCTTTCCATGTCCTCTTGCCTTTCCGAAAATGAGAAGGACAACAAAGAAAAATCCGAGAAGACCGAGAAGACCGAGAAAACCGAGAAAACCGAAAAGATCACAGTGGCTATCGAAACAGAGAACTTCTCCGTTTCCCGGTCTCAGATGTCTTATTATTTCTATTCCCAGTACCGGAGCATCTACAACTCTCTCGCTCAGTACGGTATCGATCCCTCCGCGTACGGACTTTCCTTGAATACTTCTCTGAAGGATCAGCAGTGCACCATGGACTCCACAAAGACATGGTTTGAGTACTTCATGGAAAACGCAATGACCACCGTTAAGGAACAGCTTGCCCTTTGCGAGTCGGCAAAGGCCGCGGGCATCGTGCTTAACGACACAGACTACGACGAGATCGACGCTATGATGGACAGCCTTAAAGAGGCAGCTAAGTCTCAGGACGTATCACTCGCCGATTACATCAAGAACAACTACGGCTCCATCGTTTCCAAGGACGACGTCAAAGGCATTCTTGAGATCCAGCTTCTTGCTGCAAAGTATCTCGAAAGCGAAATTGCCAAGGTTGACGTCAGCGATGCGGCGCTCCTTGCAGTGTACGAGGCAAACCCCGACGAGTATGAAAAAGAAGATGGTGTTTACGCCGTTGACGTGCGCCACATCCTCTTTGAGTCCGAGGACGAGGCTGAGAAGGTATACGAGCAGTGGAAGCGTGACGGCGCAAAGGAAGCTGACTTTGAGTCTCTCGCACTTGAATATTCCACAGACACAGGCTCCAAGTTCGACGGCGGTCTCTACGAGGGCGTAACCGAGGGAGAGATGGTTACAGAGTTCAACGACTGGATCTTTGACGAAGACAGAAGACCCGGCGACCACGGTATGGTAAAGACCGACTACGGTTGGCACATCATGTACTACGTTGACGGCTGCGCGGAATGGGAAGCTACCATCAAGGCTGACATCAGAAGCGAAGCTTCCACCGAGGCAGTGGATGATGCAAAGGCAAAATACACCGTGTTCGTTGACCAAGACGTGATCGATGAAATCGACGCATAGGCAAATTCAGGCGCAATACGGGCGCATTTCCCATCCCTAAGCGAAAAAACTTGATTTCCCTCAAAAATTTGTATGAATTTTTTATGAAAAATTACAAATTAGTATTTGATTTTAATAAAAGTTATGGTATAATACCTATGTTGCCGTTAAAAGGGACTCTTACATATACGGCAAAAAGTAAAAAATAGTTTTTTGAAAGGCGGACACTCAAAGTGAGTAATCAGAAAAATTCCGGTAAGCTTAAAAAAGTGGGCTATATCGTGCTCGCTATCGCTATAGCAGTAGTAGTTATCGGTCTTAACGTATGGGGCTATATTAAGGACAGTGGCTTCATCGAACGCAGAACAGTGGCTATCGAAACAGAGAACTTCTCCGTTTCCCAGTCTCAGATGTCTTATTATTTCTATTCCCAGTACCAGAGCACCTACAACTCTCTCGCTCAGTACGGTATCGATCCCTCCGCGTACGGACTCAGCACAAGCGTGTCTCTCAAGAGTCAGCAGTGCACCATGGACTCCACAAAGACATGGTTCCAGTACTTCATGGAAAACGCAATGACCACCGTTAAGGAACAGCTTGCTCTTTGCGAGGCGGCAAAGGCTGCAAACATCGAGCTTAACGACACAGACTACGACGAGATCGATGCTATGATGGACAACCTTGAAGAGGCAGCTAAGGCTCAGAGCCTCTCTCTCAGCGCTTACATTAAGAGCAATTACGGCACCATCGTTTCCAAGGGCGACGTTGAAGGCATTCTTGAGATGCAGATGCTTGCAACAAAGTATCTCGAAAGCGAAATTGCCAAGGTTGACGTCAGCGACGAGGCTATCAAGGCTGAGTACGACGCAAACAAGGACGACTATGACTCCGTAGACTATCTCTACTACACCTTCGATTATGAGGAGATCTACGATATTCTTATCAAGGATAAGAAGGACGACGAGTCTGCAGAAACTCCCGCAGAAACTCCCGCAGAAACTCCCGCTGAGACTCCTGCTGAAACTCCCGCAGAGACTCCCGACGAGACTCCCGCAGAAACTCCTGCTGAAACTCCCGACGAGACTCCTGCTGAGACTCCCGCAGAAACTCCTGCAGAGACTCCCGCTGAAACTCCCGACGAGACTCCCGCAGAGACTCCCGACGAGACAACAGATAAGACAACAGACGACAAGGACGAGCTTGATCCCGATGTTAAGGCAGAGGCTGTAAAGATCGCCAATGAATATGCGGAGAAGCTTGCTAAGGCTACCGACAAGGAAAGCTTTGAAGAGGTTCTTAAGGATTACTACGTAAACGTTCTTCGTCAGACTGAGGACACCGCAAAGAAGACTATCTCCGAGGGCAAGCACATTGCAACAGGCGCACACTACAAGGAAAACGACAAGCAGCTCTCATGGCTCTTCGGCAAGGATGAATCCAAGGACGAAATCAAGGAAGGCACTGTAAAGACCTTCACCGAGAAGGAAGAGCACAAGCATGAGGAAGGCGACGACGAGTCCGCACTTGTTGACATTCCCACAGTAATTTTCGTAACAAGACCTCGCGGTGTTGTTGAAGGTATTTACGCTGTTGACGTACGTCACATCCTCTTTGAACTTGATGACGAGGACGAGGCGAAGAAGATCTACGAGCAGTGGAAGCGTGACGGTGCAAAGGAAGCTGACTTTGAGTCTCTCGCCCTTGAATATTCCACAGACACAGGCTCCAAGTTTGACGGCGGTCTCTACGAGGGCGTAACCGAGGGAGAGATGGTTACAGAGTTCAACGACTGGATCTTTGATGCCAAGAGAAAGAGTGGCGACCACGGTATGGTAAAGACCACCTACGGTTGGCACATTATGTACTATGTTGACGACTGTGAGGAATGGGAAGCTACCATCAAGGCTGACATCAGAAGCGAAGCTTCCACCGAGGCAGTTGAAGCTGCAAGTGCAAAGTACACTTCAACCATCAACTACGACGCTATCAACGACATCGACGCATAAGATGCGCGGTAAGAGTTATAGATAAAAATCTCACAAAAAAGAAGGAAATCCACCGAAAAAACGGGGGATTTCCTTTTTTGGTTTAGGAAAAAGGGTGGAGCCTGCGGCAATGCAAAATGGATAGGCAACAGGCGGTAGGTTATAGGACGGATGTACGGGTTGTAAACCGACGTGGCGGGCGGTCACATGGGGTTTCGACGGAAAACGTCCCCTACAGGACAGGTGGAGACGAGGCGGTAGGTTATAGGACAAATGTATGTTTTATAAGCAAAACGTAACCTTTTTCTAACATTTCTTTTTTGTTGCCGAAGGCAACAAAAAAGAAATGGATAGCCAAGGAGTTGAGGAACGAAGTGACGAAGAAACTTCGGCGTTTGAGATGGTTCTTAACAAATGGCGATAGCCATATCGTGCGGGTTGTAAGCCGCCGTGGCGGGACGTACCCCCTCTCAGTCAGCAAAAGCTGACAGCTCTCCCGCAGGGCGAGCCTATGAGTTCAGCCACAGCCGAAGTAAAGCCTCTCACTCCGGGAGAGGTGGCATTTCAGGGCAAATGACGGAGAGGGCATTTTTCGTGGGGCGATAGCCATATCGTGCGGGTTATAAACCTACGAGGCGGGCGGATATGGATATCCCCAGCATATTCGCTTCGCGAAATGCGACAACAACCTACGGTTGTTGCCCCTACAGGACAGGTGGAGATGGTGCGGTAGGTTATAGGACAAATGTGCAGTTTGCCGCCGTAGACATCCACCCTTGGGCAACCACATAGGGTTGCCCCTACGGAAGCGGGGATTTTAACGTTGGTTTATCGTCAAACGTGTGATTTATAAGCAAAACGAACGTTTTTCCTCTATTTTTGTTGCCGCAGGCAACAAAAATAGAAAGTCAGCCAAGGAGGAGCCGCAGGCGGAAACTTCGGCGTTTGAGATGGTTCCAACGTAAGACAATAGT
>JAFXKJ010000005.1 GCA_017531765.1 Clostridia bacterium | reverse complement strand
GACGGCTTCAGTGATATTTTATTCGCCCCTTTAACTTGCAAAGCAAATATCACTCGGCGAAAGCCGAATATCACTGCGAAGCAATAGATCTCGCCGCAGGCGAATAAAACTGCGAGACTTCCTTATGAGAAGTCTCGCATACCCGCCCTTTTTACGTTCAGTCAACTATGGTTTTTATCCACTTGCCTTTTTTTACGAAATATGCGCCGACACAGCATTTCAGAATGTTGAGTCCCTGGCAGATACCGTACACCGGAAGGATACCGAGAGAGGTGAACCTTGTGAGGATAAATGCGGCAGGTACGCTTACCGCCCACATAAAGCCCGAGTCAAATATGATAGTGATCATCGCTTCGCCTCCCGAACGGAGAGTAAAATATGTGGCGTGGGTAAAGGCGTCGAGGGGCATTACAAGGGCGCATATCTGCATAAGACGGGTCGCCATGTGTCGTACTTCCGGCGGTATGTTGTAGAAATTGGGGATAAATTCCGCACATACGGCGAACACTATCGACACGATGATGCTGACGAAAATGGAGAAGGCAATGAGCTTAAGCGAGGTCTCCTTTGCTTCTTTCTTCTTTCCCGCACCGAGAGTCTGACCGATGATGATACCGATGGCGGCACCAACCGCCATGAAGGCCACGGAGAATACGTTGAAGAAGGTCTGCATGATGTTATTTGCGGCAACTACGTCAAGTCCGATAGTGGAGTAGCATCCGCCTGTCATGGCAACTCCCGTAGCCCAAAGGGTCTCGTTTGCCATGAGGGGAAGTCCCTTGGATATGATGCTCCTGACAAGGGACATTGGGATTTTCAAGCTGCTGAACAGACCGATAATGAAGCGGTTGCGCTGACGTGTTGCGATGGTCCACACGAGGACTACGCCTAACTCAACGAAACGTGAGATGACGGTTGCTATAGCCGCACCTGCAACGCCAAGTCTCGGTGCGCCGAGGTGACCGAAGATAAGCACGTAATTGAGGCAGAGGTTTACAAGCACTGCCGCAATTCCCGCGACCATTGGAGGAACCGTCCGGCCCTTTTCACGAAGGGTGCTGGCAAAGCACTGCACAAGTGCGGCAGGGATCAGACCGATGAGCATTATTTTCAGGTAGGAAATTCCCTCTTTGAGAGAGAGTGCCGCAGTTTCGGCAGTGCCCTCGCCCTTGAGGTAAAGCGTTATAAGCTCGCTGTCGAATATGGAGAAAGCGACAATAGCGATAATGCTGATAGCGGTGGTTACGAGTACTTTAAAACGGAGAGTATGGCGGAGACCGTTTTCGTCGCCTTTTCCGGCAAATTGCGCGCCGAAGATTCCTGCTCCCGAAACTGCACCGAAAATGCACAGGTTAAACACGAATATAAGCTGATTGGCAACGGATACGCCAGTCATGGCGGCTTGTCCCACACGTCCGACCATCAAGTTGTCGAGCATGTTGACAAACTGTGTGATTCCGTTTTGGGCGAGAATGGGCAGCATCAAAAGTATGACGCGGCGATAAAAATGTCTGTCTCCGATGAATTTTTTTAACATATATGCCTCCGTGGTGAGTTTAGACCTCAGTTATTGTATCACATAAGGGCATTTTTGGCAAGTGGAATCCTGAAAGTCGCAACTGTACCGTAAATCACATAACATTTGCTCATAATACTTGCAAAAATGCGGTGTTTATGGTACAATAATAAATAAGGTCTAATATTATTTCGTTTTCGACGGTTTATTTCAAAACAAAAACATCCGAAAGGTTACAATTTTTATGAAGATTACAGTAATCGGTTGCGGCAGATGGGGTTCTCTTATTACTTGGTATCTTGACCGTGTGGGTCATGAGGTTTCTCTTTACGGTAGGGACGACGATCCTGCCATGATCCGCTTCCTTAATGAAAGATGCAACGACGTTGTGACTCTTCCCGAGTCCGTGCGTCTTACAACTGACATAAATGACGTGGCATCGGGGGATGCTGTGCTTATTTCCATCAACTCTCAGGGACTTCGCAGTCTTCTTCGAGAACTTGAGCCTCTTGAACTGAAAAACAAGATATTTATCCTTTGCATGAAGGGCATTGAGATCTCCACGGGAATGCGCCTTTCAGAGGTGACAAAGGAAGGCGTTGACGAATCAAACAACGTTGCCGTGTGGATCGGTCCCGGACATCCTCAGGAGTTCTATGCGGGGGTTCCAAACTGTATGGTTATCGACAGTGACGACAAGGCGACAAAGAAGAAGCTTGTTGAGGAATTCTCCAGCGATCTTATCCGTTTCTACTACGGCGAGGATCTTATCGGTAACGAGATCGGCGCGGCGGCGAAGAACGTTATCGGTATCGCGGCAGGTATGCTGGACGGTATGAAGATGGCGACTCTGAAGGGTGCGCTCATGTCCCGAGGTACGAGAGAGGTTGCGCGTCTCATCGAGGCTATGGGCGGTAACGGTATCTCCGCTTACGGACTTTGCCATCTCGGTGACTACGAGGCTACCGTGTTCTCAAAATACAGCCACAACAGAATGTTCGGTGAAAAGTACGTTAAGGGCGAGGATTACGCGCTTCTTGCGGAGGGATACTACACAGCCGATGCTATCCACAGACTTGCGGAAAAGTACGCGGTCGATATGCCCATATGCGAGGCGGTCTACCAGATACTTTACTGCGGTGTAAATTATAAGGATGCTCTTGACGAGCTGTTCGGAAGAAAGCTGAAGAAGGAGCTTCACTAAGGATAAATCGAAGACGGCGGGAGTGAACCCCCGCCCTACACGGCGTACTGTGCGCCATGGGGGGAAGGGGTAGCCTCCTGCCGCCTGTTTTTACATAATAAACCATTGAAAGGGTACAAAATATGCACATTCCAACATCCGAATCTTTGATGGTGGACATTCTCACCTTTGAAGATGCAAAATCTCACCGCGACGACAGTGCTGAGTACGACAGAGATAAGTGGCTCTACATACCGGATTTTTACTCGGAATACCGTTATATTCTCGGTACTGCAGGCAAAAATCCCCTTATCACCATCGGAATAAATCCGTCGACTGCTGAGCCCGACAATCTTGACAATACCCTTAAAAGCGTTGAGAGGATAGCCCTCGGCAACGGCTACGACAGCTTTATTATGTTCAACGTGTACGCACAGAGAGCTACCAATCCCGATCACATGGACCGCGAGTTCAACGAGGCACTTCACCTTGAAAACATGAAGGCTTTCCGATGGGTGCTTGAGCGAAGCGGAGAGGCGCCGTCGGTGTGGGCGGCTTGGGGCACCATCGTTGAAAAGAGGGAGTATCTGAAGCGTTGTCTTTCCGACATGGTGGAGATAGGTAATGAGTTTTCCGCCCGTTGGTTTATGACGGGTAAGCCGTCGGTAAAGGGGCATCCCCACCACCCGCTGTATCTTAAGAAGGATTCCAGGGTGGAGCCCTTTGACATGGCGGCGTACCTTGAGAAGATCTGAAAAGGTCAGCACGCGGCTTTGACAGACGTTATATAATATATATTGAACAGTATAAGAAGCAACAGATGCACCGTTCGGTGCATCTGTTGCTTCTTATAGAGGTAAACTGTAACCGGGGAGGTCATTCCCGAGGAAGTCACATATTGTTATTAGTCGTCGAGATTCTCTTCGGCTTCCTTCTGAAGACTTTCGTCGTAGGAGAGAATGGGAGCTACGTCCTTGCCGCGAACCTTACGGTCGATGTAGTTCTTTGTGATCTTGACAACAAGAGGAATGAGAACGAGAACACCGATAAGGTTGGGGATCATCATAAGACCGTTGAAGGTGTCGGAGATGTCCCATGCGAGAGAAGATGTGAGAACTGCGCCGAAGATGATGGTGCAAACGTGAATGATTCTGAATACAAATGTGGTCTTGGCACCGAAGAGGTATTCCCAAGCCTTGCTTCCGTAGTGGGACCAGCCGAGAACTGTTGTGAACGCGAAGAGGAACATTGCGACAGCAACGAACTTCTCACCGATGTTACCCCAAGAGAATACGCTGTTGAACGCACCGCCTACGAGAGTAGCGTCAGTGTAGCCTTCAGCGATAACACCTGTCTGAGCGTTGAATACGCCGCCGTTGAGACCGCCTGAGGTGAGAACTACGAGAGCTGTCATGGTGCAGACTACCATGGTATCAGCGAATACTTCGAAGATACCCCACATACCCTGCTTAACGGGCTCTCTTACGCTGGAGTTACTGTGTACCATAACGGATGAACCGAGACCTGCCTCGTTGGAGAACACGCCTCTCTTGAAGCCCTGAGTCATGGAGAGGATGACCGCACCGATACCGCCGCCGACGAATGCTTCGGGACGGAATGCGTTAGTAAAGATCGCCTTGAATGCGGGAAGGATAGCGTCGTAGTTTACACCGATGATAACAACGCTTCCGAGAACGAAGAGAACTACCATGAAGGGAACGATCTTCTCAGCAACGGATGCGATTCTCTTAACACCGCCGAGAGTAATTATCGCAACGAGGATCATGATGATAACGCCGAGGATGATATTGTAGAGAGATATACCCCCCATAACCTCGATGGAGGAGAGTGCGCTGATGTCGAAAGCACTTGCTACGTTAGCAACGATCTTGTTAACCTGACCCATGCTTCCGATACCGAAGGAAGCGAGCATTGTAAAGATACAGAAGAGAACTGCGAGGATCTTACCTAATGTCTTGAAGCTGACACTGCTGTTTTTGTCCTTGTAGGTGTATCCGCCGAGACCGTCACGGAGGTAGTACATGGCACCGCCGGACCACTCGCCTTCGGAGTTACGGCGTCTGAAGTAAATACCGAGAGTGTTTTCGGCGTAGTTTGTCATCATACCGAAGAATGCGGCAACCCACATCCAGAACACCGCACCGGCACCGCCGATTGCGATAGCTGCGGCAACACCCGCGATGTTACCTGTACCGACCGTAGCCGCGAGAGCCGTACAGAGAGCCTGGAAGGGAGAGATGGTACCCTTTTCTTTTCTGTGAGCGATAACGTCTTTCTTAAAAAGACTTCCGATGGTGTTTTTCCACCAAAGTCCGATGTGTGAAACCTGGAACACCTTTGTGCAGAGGGTAACTATGATACCGGTACCGATAAGAAGAGCGAGACCGAATGTACCCCACACGATGCCATTGACAGTGTTGTTTACACCGATAATTTTGTCAAGCATAACCTTGCCTCCTGAAAAAATAATAAAACGAACCGCATGGTCGCGGTCCGTCAGACAAAAACAGCACAAGCAGCAATTAATCGATGATAATATCAAAGAGTAAATTGTACTTTGTCCTTTTGCCTGAGAGATTAGCGACACTCGCTTTGCACCTTCGGCACTCAATTTAATGAGCTTCTCCAAAGTTCCGTCAGCCTGCAGTCCTCATCAGAAACCTGACACCTGAGAGTGTTACTCCTTCGGTTGCTCGTGCATTTCCTGCAAGCTTCATGCGGAATATTCATTTTGCAGTATTATAATACATAATTTGCGAAATTGCAACACAAAAATGAATATTTTTTTAATTCTGTCCATTTGGCGGCTTTTCGCAGGAAACGGCAAAAAGCAGTTGTGCATAATCGACAAAAGATGGCTTGTCAGATGAGCTTGCGGAAAACCAATGAGGAAAAAAGAACGGAGGGAATAAAAAAATACAATTAATACTTGACACGGAGGAATTATTTTGATATAATAACAATGTTACAGATTTCGGGGTGTGGCTCAGTTTGGTAGAGTGCTTGGTTCGGGACCAAGAGGCCGCTGGTTCGAATCCAGTCACTCCGAAAAAATAAAGGACGCTTTTGCGTCCTCAGACCGCTGACAAAGTCCGTCAGCGGTCGTTTTTTTCTCCGTTCCCGGATTCGAACCGGCTCCCTCTTAACGACCGAAGCAATGTTCGGGCCAAGAGGGAGCTATTCCAAAACGATTAAGTATCGTTTTGGAATAGCGAGTAACGAAAATAAGGAGCGTCGAGCCTTGAGCGTACCGAAAGGAGAGAGGCGACTATATTTTCGGAAGAGCGAGGGTGTGTTAGCACGGCACGTTTAAGGGTAGGAGCAGAGGAATATAAGGTGATTCCAAAACGATTAAGTATCGTTTTGGAATAGCGAGTAACGAAAATAAGGAGCGTCGAGCCTTGAGCGTACCGAAAAGAGAGAGGCGACTATATTTTCGGAAGAGCGAGGGTGTGTTAAGTCAAAAGTACCCCCTCACACTCCCAAAGGTGTCATTTGCGGAGTAAATAATCGGTGGATCAAGATAAATGTCTGAGAGCTTTGTCAATAGGTTTTCAAGCTCGGATGGCACCCCCCCCGAGAAAAATTTATTTTTATTGAAAAAAGGGGCGAAACACGAATAAATATCAAAAAAACCATTGACTTTGGGACTCAAAAGTGATAAACTAACTTTATTATTAACGCGGTGATGAAAACAAGTACCCAAAGTTACTTTTGCGCAGAGAACAGTCGGACGGTGCGAGACTGGGAAAAGCCTTCGGGGAATTCATTTCGGAGCGGCTTTTCCGAAAATTATTACGTACGTATGTATCTGTAGGTTAAGACGGGTCAGCCCGATACAGCTTTTTGAGGTCTCTCACCATGTGGGAGAGATAAATTGAGGTGGTACCGCGGGTCTTCTCCCGTCCTCTGCGTGAGCAGAGGCTTTTTTGATTTTCAGCCGCCTTACATATAATATACCCCATAATATACCCCACGGAGAAAAGAAATGATAATCACAGAATTACTTGAAAAACACGCCCGACTTCAGGGCTCGAATATTGCTCTCGTTGAGGTGAACCCCTCCGAGGAAAGAGACAGAGCCGTCACCTGGGAGGACTTTAACCTTATTGAAAGCGCGAATCCCGATGCTCCTTACAGACGTGAGCTTTCCTGGGCGGAGTTTGACCGCCGTGCAAACCGTTTTGCAAATCTGCTTCTCAGCCGCGGCATGAAGAAGGGCGACAAGGTGGCTGTTCTCCTTATGAACTGCCTTGAGTGGCTTCCTGTTTATTTCGGTATCCTTAAGGCGGGATGTATCGCCGTTCCCATGAACTTCAGATACTCCTCCGATGAGATCAAATACTGCCTTGAGCTTGCCGACGTTGACGTTCTTGTGTTCGGTCCTGAGTTCGTAAGCCGTATGGATGCCATCTCCAACGACATTCCCGGTGTGCGTATGCTCTTCTACGTCGGTCACGACGGTCCCGACTACTCCGAGGACTGCATTCACTTCATGTCCTTCTGTTCAACCAGCGCACCGCCCGTTGAGCTTTCCGAGGACGATTATGCCGCAATCTACTTCTCATCCGGTACTACGGGATTCCCCAAGGCTATCCTTCACAATCACCGCAGCCTTATCAGTTCCTGTATGACAGAACAGAATCACCACGGTCAGAAGAGCGACGACGTGTTCCTTTGTATTCCGCCCCTTTACCATACCGGCGCAAAGATGCACTGGTTCGGATCTCTCCTTTCGGGAAGCCGTGCGGTCCTTCTCCGCGGCGTTAAGCCCGAGTGGATCCTCAGAACGGTTACGGAAGAGAAGTGCACCATCGTTTGGCTTCTCGTTCCGTGGGCGCAGGATATTCTCGATGCCATCGACGACGGAAGAGTTGATCTTTCAAAATACCGCCTCGATCAGTGGAGACTGATGCACATCGGCGCTCAGCCCGTTCCTCCCAGCCTTATCCATCGCTGGAAAAAGGTGTTCCCACACCACGCGTACGACACCAACTACGGTCTGTCCGAGTCTATCGGCCCCGGATGCGTTCACCTCGGTGTTGAAAATGAGCACAAGGTTGGCGCAATCGGTAAGGCAGGTTACCTTTGGGAGACGAAGATCGTTGATGAAAAGGGTGAGACTGTTTCCCGAGGCGACGTTGGCGAGCTTGCGGTTAAGGGTCCCGGCGTGATGCTGTGCTACTACAAGAATCCCGAGGCTTCCGCAGAGGTGCTTCATGACGGCTGGCTCTTTACGGGTGACATGGCGCGTGAGGACGAGGACGGCTTTATCTACCTCGTTGACCGTAAGAAGGACGTTATCATCACCGGCGGTGAAAACCTTTATCCCGTTCAGATCGAGGACTTCCTCAGAAGCTGTGACAAGATCAAGGACGTGGCTGTTATCGGTCTTCCCGATGAAAGACTGGGCGAGATCGCCGCAGCTATTATCGACCTTAAGGAAGGTGTCAGTGCTACCGAGGGTGAGATCGATGCGTTCTGCATGGAGCTTCCCCGTTACAAGCGTCCCCGTAAGATTATCTTTGCTGACGTTCCCCGTAACCCCACAGGCAAGATCGAAAAGCCCGTGCTCCGTGAGAGATATTGCGGCGGCAGTCTTGTTGAGGCTCAGACGACCAAGTAATTTAACAGTTAATAACATCAGTAAGAGGTTTTTATTATGTTCACCAAAGAAGTTCTTACAGTAACTTTTCTCCTTGTTTTCTTTGCGGTTATGATATTTATCGGTCTCCGTTGCCGCCGTCATGCTACTGACGTAAACGGATTCGTTCTCGGCGGAAGAAGCGTAGGTCCGTGGCTTACGGCGTTCGCTTTCGGTACGTCCTACTTCTCTGCGGTGATTTTCGTAGGATATGCGGGTCAGTTCGGCTGGAATTTCGGTCTTGCATCTACGTGGATCGGTCTCGGTAACGCTTTTATCGGCTCCCTGCTCCCCTGGGTGATCCTCGGCCGCCGTACAAGACTTATGACTCAGCAGATCAACTCCAAAACGATGCCCGATTTCTTCGGTAAGAGGTTTAACTCTCCCACTCTTAAGATACTGTCATCCGTTATCGTGTTTATCTTCCTTATCCCCTATACTGCATCCCTTTATAACGGTCTTTCAAGCCTTTTCAACATCGCCTTTGATATTCCCTACGTTGCCGTAATCATTGCAATGTCTGTGTTTACGGGAATTTACGTAATCTTCGGCGGTTACATGGCTACCGCAATTAACGATTTTATCCAGGGAATCATCATGCTTGTCGGAATCGTGTGCGTCGTCGCGGCTGTGCTTAACGCAAACGGCGGATTCTCCGAGGCTGTGATCGGGCTTTCAAAGATTCCTGCGGAAAACTCCTCCATGAACGGAGCTTTCACATCCTTCTTCGGCCCTCAGCCCGTCTTCCTTGTGGTCGTAGTGCTCCTTACCTCTCTCGGTACCTGGGGTCTGCCTCAGATGGTTGGTAAGTTCTACTCCATAACCAATGAGGAGGCGGTGAAGAAGGGTACTATCATTTCAACTGTTTTCGCACTTATCGTTGCCGGTGGATGCTATTTCCTCGGCGGTTTTGCGAGACTTTACAACACCGAATCTCTCTACAGCGACGGCAAGCTGCTCTTTGACCGTATCATTCCTTCAATGCTTGCGAATATGCCCGCGCTCATCGTTGCTATTGTAATAGTACTTGTCCTCTCGGCTTCTATGTCCACGTTGTCAAGCCTTGTTCTGACTTCATCCTCAACCATCACCCTTGACGTTGTAATGGCAAAGAAGGATGCAAGCGAGAAGAAGAAGGTGCTTGTGATGAGACTCTTTATCGTGTTCTTCATTGTAATCTCCGCCATTCTCGCATATCTCAAGGATACATACAATTTCTCAATGATCGCGCAGATGATGGGCGTTTCGTGGGGTGCCCTTGCGGGAAGCTTCCTTGCCCCCTTCCTTTACGGTCTGTATTGGAAGCGCACCACTCCTGCGGCTGTCGCTGTAAGCTTCGTTCAGGGTGTAGCGTTTACCACCGTAATGTTCCTTAAGAGTATTGGTGTTATCGCCCTTCCCGAAACAGGAGTTATCGGATTTGTTTTCAAGACATCCCTTCATTGCGGTGTGTTCACAATGCTTCTCGGACTTGTTCTCGTTCCCATTGTCAGCCTGTTCACAAGAAAGCTTGACGAGAAGTACGTTGACGGTATGTTTGAGTGCTACAGCAGAACAGTTTCCGTAAATGCAAGATATGCCATCGGTGAAGAAACAAAAGAGTCTGAAGAATAATATCGAAGAATAATATTTTTGAAAGGTAATATATTATGAAAAAGCTTATGCTCGGCAACGAAGCTGTTGCCCGCGGCCTTTATGAGGCGGGATGCTCCTTCGTATCCAGCTATCCCGGTACTCCCAGTACCGAGATCACAGAGGCTGTTGCCAAATATAATGAAGTATATGCAGAGTGGGCTCCCAACGAGAAGGTTGCCCTTGAATCAGCCTTCGGAGCATCCCTTGCAGGTAAGAGAAGCTTCTGCGGAATGAAGCACGTCGGCTTGAACGTTGCCGCCGACCCCCTCTTTACCATTTCCTACACTGGTGTAAACGGCGGTCTTATCATCGCTGTTGCGGATGACGCGGGAATGCACTCCTCTCAGAATGAGCAGGACTCCCGTCACTATGCCAAGGCTTCAAAGATCCCAATGCTCGAACCGTCGGATTCCGCTGAGGCTATCGAATTTACAAAGAAGGCGTACGAGATCTCCGAAAAGTTCGACACTCCCGTGCTTCTCAAAATGTGCACAAGAGTTTCCCACTCTCAGAGCATCGTTGAAGAGTCAGAGAGAGTTGAGTCCGTAAAGGAATACGTGAAGGACGGGGCAAAGTACATCATGATGCCCGGTAACGCAAAGCGCCGTCACCCCGTGGTTGAAGCAAGGGCTGAGGCTCTTACGGCGTTTGCCGAAAATGACAGTGTCAACCGCATTGAAGCAGGCGAGTCCCGTGAGATGGGCTTTGTAACCTCCTCCACATCCTATCAGTACGTCAAGGAAGTGTTCGGTGACAAGTATCCCGTGCTGAAACTCGGTATGATCTGGCCTATGCCCGTAGAGAAGATCAGAAATTTCGCCGAGACTGTAAATAAGGTCGTGGTCGTTGAAGAGCTTGACGGCTTCATCGAAGAGCACTGCAGAAGCATCGGAGTTGACGTTATTGGTAAGGAGCTCTTCTCCAACATCGGTGAGCTCAGTCAGAATCTCGTTGCAGAGAAGCTCGGTGTTGAAACTGCGTGCGGCAACAAGATCTCCGACACGATTCCTCCCCGTCCTCCCGTAATGTGTGCGGGATGTCCTCACAGAGGTCTCTTTTATACACTTGCAAAAAATAAGATCACCGTTATGGGCGACATCGGTTGCTACACTCTCGGCGCTGTAGCACCTCTCGGAGCCATAGACTCCGTAATCTGCATGGGCGCATCCGTATCGGGTGTTCACGGCTTTAACAAGGCAAACGGCGGCGCGACCGACGGTAAGACCGTTGCCGTTATCGGTGACTCCACGTTTATGCACTCAGGTATTACGGGTCTCGTAAATATTGCGTATAACAATTCAAATTCCACCGTTATCATCGTTGACAACTCCATTACCGGTATGACGGGACATCAGCAGAATCCCACAACGGGTATGAACCTGAAGGGTGACCCCGCGTCAAAGATCGACCTTGAATCTCTCTGTCGCGCGGTGGGAATTAACCGCGTAAGGGTAGTTGATCCCTATGACCTAAAGCAGTGCGATGCTGTCATCAAAGAAGAACTTGCATTTGACGAGCCCTCCGTTATCATCTCCCGCCGTCCCTGCGCACTTCTCAAGTACGTAAAGCATAATGCCCCACTCAAGGTTGACTCTGATAAGTGCAAGAGTTGTAAGATGTGTATGAAGATCGGTTGCCCCGCCATCAGCATGACAGACGGCAAGGCAAAGATCGATGCTACTCTCTGCACGGGCTGCGGTGTTTGCGGTCAGCTTTGTAAGTTTGACGCTCTTAACTAAGAAAAGGAGGCAAAAAACATGAATAACACAAAAAACGTAATGATCATCGGAGTTGGCGGTCAGGGAAGCCTTCTTGCGTCCAAGCTTCTCGGCAGACTTCTTCTCACAAAGGGTTATGATATTAAGGTTTCCGAGGTACACGGCATGAGCCAGCGCGGCGGAAGCGTTGTTACCTACGTCAGATTCGGAGACAAGGTATATTCCCCCATCATAGACCGGGGTGAAGCAGACTTTATCATCTCATTTGAGCTTTTGGAGGCGGCAAGATACACCGAGTACCTGAAAGCAGGCGGAAGGATCATCACAAATACTCAAGAAATCAACCCTATGCCCGTTATCACGGGGGCTGCAAGCTATCCTGAGTCCCTTGACACAAAAATGGAAGCGGCGGGAATAAATATTGATGCATTCGATGCTCTCAGTCTTGCGGAAGAGGCAGGAAACGCAAAAGCTGTAAACCTGGTATTGATGGGCAGACTTTCTAATTATTTTGACTTCACCGATGACGAGTGGATGAACGCTATTGAACAGAGCGTTCCTGCTAAATTCCTTGAGCTTAACAAAAAAGCGTTCCTTCTCGGCAGAGAAGCGTAAGAATAAAGACATCCAAAGGAGAATAAAAGATGGCTAACTATTATCAGCCTGAAATTGAAACTGCCTCACCGGAGCAGATCCGTGCATGGCAGGACGAGCGCCTTGTAGCTCAGGTAAAGCACGTTTGGGATAATGTGCCTTACTACAGAGCAAAAATGGAAGAGAAGGGTGTGACTCCCGACGACATCAAGAGTTGCGCCGATCTTCATAAGCTTCCTTTTCTCACCAAAGACGATCTGAGAGAAGCATATCCTTACGGACTTATGGGTAAGCCTCTTTCGGAATGCGTACGTATTCAGTCAACGTCAGGTACTACCGGAAAGAGAGTGGTTGCGTTCTACACACAGAAGGATATCGATCTTTGGGAGGATTGCTGTGCGAGAGCTATCATGGCTGTCGGCGGCACAAAGGACGACGTATGTCACGTAAGCTACGGCTACGGACTCTTTACAGGCGGCCCCGGCCTTAACGGCGGTTCACACAAGGTGGGGTGTCTCACACTTCCCATGTCCTCGGGTAACACTGACCGTCAGCTTCAGTTTATGTGCGACCTGGGTTCCACAATCATCTGCTGTACACCTTCATACGCTGAGTATCTTGCTGAGTCCATCGAGGAAAGAGGACTTAAGGATCAGATCAAGCTGAAGGCAGGTATTTTCGGTGCTGAGGCTTGGAGCGAGAATATGCGCCACGATATTGAGGAGAAGCTGGGCATTAAGGCGTACGATATTTACGGCCTCACCGAGATATCAGGTCCCGGTGTAAGCTTCGAGTGCGAAGATCAGACGGGTATGCACATCAACGAGGACCACTTTATCGCGGAGATCATCAATCCCGAAACGGGCGAAGTTCTTCCCGAGGGTGAAAAGGGTGAGCTCGTATTCTCCTGCATTACCAAGGAAGCATTCCCCCTTCTCAGATACCGTACAAAGGATATTTGTGTGCTCACACGTGAAAAGTGTTCATGCGGCAGAACCTTCGTTAAGATGTCCAAGCCCATGGGAAGAAGTGACGATATGCTCATCGTCAAGGGCGTTAACGTATTCCCCTCACAGATCGAGCAGGTTCTTCTTGAGCAGGGTTACCCCGCAAATTATCAGATCGTTGTTGACCGCGTAAACCACTCCGACACTCTTGAGGTTATGGTTGAGATGACTCCCGAGAACTTCTCCGACAATCTGGGTCAGATCACCGAAATGGAAAAGTCTCTCGTTGCGGCTCTTAAGGCTATGCTCGGCATCTATGCTAAGGTCAAGCTTGTAGCTCCCAAGACCATAGCAAGAAGCGAGGGTAAGGCAGTGCGCATTATAGACAAACGTAAAATTTAAGGAGGGTATTTCAAATGAAGATCAATCAGATTTCTGTATTTCTTGAAAACCGTACAGGTCAGCTTGCAGAGATTACACACCTTCTTGCTGACAATGGCGTTGATATGCGCGCCATCTCCATTGCAGAGACTGCAGATTACGGTATTCTCCGCCTTCTCGTAGACGATACAGAGCGTGCAGAGGGCATTCTCCGCGAAAACGGTAACATCCTCACACTTACTCCCGTAACCATCGTTGGCGTACCCGACGAGCCTGCTGCGCTTTCAAAGCTTCTCAGCGTGCTTGCAGACAACGGAGTAGACATCGTTTATATGTATTCACTCTTCACCCATCCGGGCGGAAAGGCGTACATGGTATTCCGTGTTGCTGATAAGGATAAGCTTTCCGATGTGCTTGATGCAAACGGTATCAGCAAGGCAACAAAGGAAGAAATCGGACTTAAGTAAAAAAATTTATAACAAGAAAGGAATTTTGTTATGTTTAAGAAATTCGGTATTCAGCTCTACACAGTTCGCGAAACAATGAAGGATGCTGAAAGCATCAGAGCTACCTTCAAGGCTCTTAAGGAAATGGGCTACGATCAGGCTCAGACCGCAGGATGCGCAATTCCCTACGCAGAGTTCGGCAAGATCGCTAAGGAAGAGGGCATCGAGATCGTAGGTACACACGAAGGCTTCGAGGGTATGCTTGAGGATATCGACGCGTGCATCAAGGATCACCAGGATCTCGGTACCACAAATATGGGTATCGGCGGTATGCCCGGCGAGTACTACGAAAGCAAGGCAAAGACTCTCGAATTCTGCGAGAAGGCTAACAAGATCGGTGCTGCTCTCAAGCCCTACGGCATGAAGTTCACATACCACAACCACTCCGGTGAGTTCAAGAAGTTCCCCGATTCCGGTGACGACACAATGATGGACATTCTCCTCAAGAACACTGATCCCGAGACAGTTTCCTTCGTAATGGATACATACTGGATCCAGCACGGCGGCGGAGACGTATGCGATTGGCTTCTTAAGTTTGCAGGTCGTATCGACATTCTCCACCTCAAGGAGAAGATGGTTACAGATTGGGACGGTGAG
>JAFXKJ010000048.1 GCA_017531765.1 Clostridia bacterium | reverse complement strand
ATATCTTAATTCAACGAAACGGACCGTCGAGGACGCCGGTCCCTACACATTATTTGGCGTTTTGCCGATCATTCTTATAAATGCGACAACCCCTTTTTTACTTTTATGCCTTGCCTCTTGAACCGCAGAAATCGATCTTTTCAAGGCAGAGAGCCTTAACAGCTTCTCTTGCCGCACCCATGTACTTCTTGGGGTCGATTACACTCTCGTCTTCGAGAACCTTGCGAACTGCCTTGGTAGCAGCTGCGCGAAGCTCTGTTGCATAGTTTACCTTAGCCATGCCCAGAGAAATTGACTTCTTAACGCTGGATTCGGGTACACCTGAACCGCCGTGAAGTACCAGAGGAGCCTCAACTACGTCGCGTATAGCTTCGATTCTGTCAAAGTCGAGCTTGGGCTCGCCCTTGTAAAAGCCGTGAGCTGTTCCGATAGCGATAGCTAAAAGATCAACACCTGTCTCAGCGGCAAACTGCTTAGCCTCGTCAACGTTGGTGTAGATGTCCTCGGAGGATACGTTATCCTCCTTACCGCCAACGCAACCGAGCTCAGCCTCAACTGTTACGCCCATGGGACGTGCAGTCTCAACTACCTGCTTTGTGAGACGGAGATTCTCCTCAAAGGGAAGCTTGGAGCCGTCGAACATAACGGAGGTGTATCCTGCGCGGATAGCAACCATTACACTGTCAAAGCTTGTGCAGTGGTCGAGGTGGAGCGCTACGGGAACTTTTGCGCGGTCTGCAAGCTCCTTAACGATAGCGTGAGTCATCGTAGGCACGAAATACTTAACTGTGGGAGATGTTGTCTGAATGATAACGGGGGAGTTAGCCTCTTCAGCAGCCGCTACGATAGCCTGAGCCATCTCCATATTCTCTGCATTGAAAGCGGGAATAGCGTAACCGCCTTCCTGAGCCTTCTTGATCATTTCCTTGCTTGAAACAAACATCGGTAAATACTTCCTTTTGGAATAAATTTTATTTGTTTTTTTGATAGAAAATTTCTATCTATCTGTGTTTTTTGTCTTTGATTGAGAAACCAATCTCCCTACTTGGCTCAGCCAAGTAGTACGCCTGAAGTTTTCTCGTCGCTGACGCTCCTCACATCCTTGGCTTCTGCATTGAAGGGGATGACAATTTCCCACATCAACTTTTCGCCAAAGGCGAAAAATTTCACTTGCCCGAAGGGCAAATTTCACTGCCGTAGGCAATTTCACATTCGCGAAGCGAATATTTCACTGTTAATTTTTGAAGTCACCTTCAAAAATTAACCAACCTGCGGGTTAGCCGCGATGAGCTCTGCTACAGTCTCAGGGCTGATCTTACCCTCCATGGGACCGAATGCCGCAGTGTTGAGAGAAGCCGCACTTGTTGCCTGACGGGTAGCCTCAAGAATGGACTTGCCGTCGATGATACCGCAGAGGAACGCCGCGTCAAAGGAGTCACCTGCACCTGTAGCGTCAACGGGCTTGATGGGATAGATGCCGAAATCAAGAGGCTCAGCATCTCTTGTATAGATGGTGCAACCCTTGCTTCCTCTCTTGAGAGCAATGATCTCAAGCGTGGGATTCTCAAACAGCTTTGCTACGGACTCCTCAACGGTGTCGCAGCCTGCCATCATCTTAAGCTCTGCTACGCCGGGCATAAATACACTGGTCATAGCGAGAATTTCCTTTGGTGTGTCCGCACCGTTCATAAGCTCGGGACGGATGTTGGGGTCAAAGGAGATCTTAGCTCCTGCCTCGCGGAACTTCTTAGCGGTCTTTACGATTTCAGCGCCGAAAACGTCGCTTGCCATGAGAGAGCATCCCATAACGTGGAAGAAATCAGCGGTGGGAACAGTCTCGGGAGCCTTAGCCTTAGCCGCGGGAGTGTTGCCGATGTGGAAGATGAACTTTCTCTCACCGTCGGAGAAGTACATTACGAATGCACAGCCTGTGGAGCAGGTGGGGTCCTGAAGAACGAGAGATGTGTCAACGCCGTCAGCGTTAAGTCTGTCAAGGAGATTCTTGCCGAAGTCGTCACAGCCGACACCGGAAATGATACCTGCCTTCTGACCGAGTCTTGCGGCAGTATCAATGAAGATAGCGGGAGCGCCGCTGGGGTAGGGACCGAGGAATACGCCTGCCTTGTCAAGAGGCTGGTCAACTTTATCACGCATGATCTCAACGATCATTTCGCCCATTGTCCAAATCATAGTTATGTTTTCCTTTCGGATGTAGTTGTTATGTTGTTATGTGTATATAGATGTGTTTGCACGAAGGAGGTTTTGTAATGTTGCGTCAAAAACCTTTGTAGGGCGGGGGCCCCCTCCCGCCGCAACACGCGTTGAATAACGGATAAACCTAATCTCTATAGACGGCGGGAGGGGGCCCCCGCCCTACAAAAAGACTATATTACCTAAATCCTTACGCCTCGAGGCTGCGGAGGAACTTTACGGACTCGGTCATCATTTCGTCCATCTTCGCGCCGTCAGCACCGCCGGAAAGGTCACGCCATACCTTGATAGCGTCACCAACCTCACCCTTGTCGAGAAGGAAGGGCTCCATAACTACCATACCCTTGTAGTCGATGTCCTTGAGAGCCTGAGCGATCTCGCCCCAAGGCATATTTCTGCCTGTGCCGGGGAGCTTACGGTTAGCCTCACCAACGTGTACGTGTGCTACCATGTCGCCTGCGAGACGGAATGCGTCGCCGATGTTGTCTTCCTCAATGTTCATGTGGAATGTGTCAAGAAGGAGCTTAACGGACTTTCTGTCAACGTCAGCACAGAACTTGAGACCCTCTTCAACGGTGTTGAGGATGCAGGACTCGAAACGGTTAAGGATCTCGAGAGCGATGGTAAGACCGAGACGGTCAGCCTCGTCGCCAACCTTCTTCATACCTTCAACAGCGCGCGCCCAAAGGGCTTCCTTGTCGATGTCAGCGAAGTCATAGGGCCAGTGGTTGTAGCAAGCACCGATGAGGATCTTACAGTCAAGCTTTACCATCTGATTGAGGATGCCGCAAAGGAACTCAACGCCGGCCGCACGAACTGCGGGATCTGCAGAAGAAATATCCTTGTCCTTGGGAGGGCCGAGGTTAGCGGAGATCTCAAGACCGAGGTCCTTAGCTGTAACTCTGAGCTCTTCAAGCTCTGCGTCGCTCATGTTGAGAAGATCGCCGGCGCCAACTTCAAGGATGTCAAGACCGCAAGCCTTTGCTCTCTTGCAAAGCTCGATGTAGTCAACCGCCCATGTTCTGCCCCAGTAAGCAAAATGTGTACCGATTCTCATTTTATGTTTCCTTTCCGCTTTTACGTCCCCGTAAAAGCCTCCGATTTTAACTAATCGGGAAAATATATTTTTACAAGTTATATTATATAACATTCCCGCGTTTTTTTCAACCGAAATTTTGTGAAGTTGTAAGATTTTTATAACTTTTTTTCGCACAATTGTTCGCGTTATGCCTTGACAAACAAATGTTCGTGTTGTATACTTGTATCAGAACATTTGTTTGGAACATTAATTCGTTTTAATGTTCTGAAAGGAAAAACTACATGGACAGAATAATTCTACACTCAGATCTGAATAATTTCTATGCCTCAGCGGAGGCGGCGCGGGACCCGTCACTGCGGGGGCTGCCCATTGCCGTGGCAGGGGACGAGGAAGCGCGGCACGGCATAGTCCTTGCCAAAAGCTACGAGGCAAAAAAATTCGGCGTTTCCACGGGGGACACGCTGTGGCAGGCGAAGCTGAAATGTCCCGACATTAAATTCATACCGCCGGATTTTGAGCTTTACTCCCGTATCTCCCACGAGGTACGCCGTATTTACGACCGCTATACCGACCGAGTGGAGCCCTTCGGCATGGACGAGTGTTGGCTTGACGTGACAGGCTCGGAGAGAATTTTCTGCCCCGACTTGTCGGGGGTATGGGGCGCGGGCGAATATATAGCGCAGGAGATACGCAGGGCGGTGAAGCGTGAGACGGGGCTTACTGTGTCCGTTGGGGTAAGCTTCAACAAAATTTTCGCAAAGCTGGCATCTGATATGAAGAAGCCGGATGCCGTGACCGTGGTGTCGAGGGAAAACTTCAAGGATACCGTGTGGCCTCTTCCCGTGGAGGATCTGCTGTTCGTGGGGCGCAAGACCGAGGCGAAGCTGAAACGGTTCGGCATTTCCACCATCGGACGGCTGGCGGCGACGGAGGAGAAATTTCTGCGCTCTCTTCTCGGCAAAAACGGAGCCTCACTGAGGCAGAGCGCCTTAGGCCTTGACTCTTCTGCAGTACTCCCCGTGCGGGATATGCCGCCTGTCAAATCCGTGGGTAACGGCATGACCGCAAGACGGGACCTCATTTGCGACGAGGACATAAAGATCGTGCTCTACACGCTTTGCGAAAGTGTTTCCTCGCGACTCAGAGAGCAGGGACTTACCTGCCGCACGGTATGTGTGGGAATACGGGACAGCGAGCTTTTTACCTACGACAGGCAGGGGCAGCTTCCCGTCCCGAGCCGCACCGCCAAGGCGCTGTTTGACAAGGCGTTTGCACTGGTCAAAAGCAACCGTCCCTTCGGGAAGGGCATAAGAAGTCTGTCGGTGAGAGCGACCTCTCTGAGTGGGGACACGTCGCCGCAGATATCCCTTTTCCCCGAGGACGATCTGCCCGCGCCGAGAGAAAATCTGGAAAGCACCGTGGACCGTCTCCGTGCAAAATACGGTGACACCACGGTACGTCGGGGGATAATGCTGTGCGGAAACTCTCCTGTTGGTGCAGATTTCGGCATTGACCGAGAGGTACTGTACTCGGAGTAAGGTTGAGATTTTTGCGGAAACAAAATTTTTTCAAAAAATCGAAAAAAGTCGAAAAAATTGAAAAAAGTGAGACGGTTTGTGTTTTCGATTGTTATATGCGGTGAGACCCTGCCGCTACGTAGGCTAAGATAACCTCACTGTTTGCGTAGCAGACAAAAATCCTTATGTCTGATTTTCAGTGTTTGTTTACGCGTGAAATAACCTTTCTTTAATTGGAGCTGTCTGAATTTTCACACTATATTCCTTTATATCCCCCTCGAACCTGCCTGAGGGGGATTTTTACGCCGTTTTTGAACTCTTACTTTGATCGAGCCACATACTTTTCACAGATTTTTTAAGTTTTTTCACCGATTATCCTTCAATCTATTGAAAAAATTCCAAAAATGGTATATAATATTATGATTATAAAATTTATAATCGTTTTTTGAAGCTAATTCCACAGGAAAGGCTTGGTGAAACGCATGATTCGCCTTGAAAATATAACCTATTCCGCCACAAATGCGGAAACGGGTGTAACCAATAATATCCTTAACGGACTTTCCCTCAATATTGAGACGGGAAAGTATATCGTCATTACCGGGCCCAACGGCGGCGGTAAGACCTCCCTTGCCAAGGTGCTCATGGGCATCTATACCCCCGACAGCGGTAGGGTATACCTTGACGGAGAAGATATTACAGACGTGGACGTGTCCGAGAGAGCGAAGCGCGGTATCGCCTTCGGCTTTCAGCACCCCCCCAGATTCAAGGGGCTCACTGTGCGAGACCTTCTTGGCATCGCTGCTAAAAGAAAGCTTCGTCACGCGGAGCTTTGCGAGTACCTCACAAGCGTGGGTCTTTGCGCTGCCGATTACCTCAACCGCGAGGTGGACTCATCCCTTTCGGGCGGTGAGCTGAAGCGCATCGAGATCGCCACCGTTCTTGCAACGGGCGCTCCCGTTATGATCTTCGACGAGCCCGAGGCGGGAATCGACCTCTGGAGCTTCCACAGACTCACGGAGACCTTCCGCACCCTCAGAGAGAAGAGAAGTGACTGTACGGTCATTATCATCTCCCATCAGGAAAGGATCATAAGCCAGGCTGACGAGGTGATCCTCATCGCCGACGGTAAGCTCTCGGGCAGGGGCGACCCATCCGAGATACTTCCGAAGATCGATTCCTTTGCGGCAAGAGCCTGCCGATTCGATAAGGCTTAAGGAGGTGCAATATGGCAGAACAGAATCTTATAAGACAAAGTCTCCTTGAGAAGGTGGCTGACCTTCACTCCGTGCCCGACGGAGCGTATAATCTCCGCGAAAACGGAAAGCCCGCAGGCAGACGCAGTACCGGAGAGATCAGGATCGAAAATAAGGAAGGCGCTCCCGGAATCGTGGTCACGGTGGCTGACGGCACGAAGAACAAGAGCGTTCACATACCCGTGGTCATCACAGAGACGGGAATAAACGAGACCGTACACAACGATTTCCTCATCGGTACGGACTGTGACGTGCTTATCGTTGCGGGATGCGGTATTCACAACTCGGGGGAGGAAAAAAGCGCCCACGACGGCGTGCACTCCCTTGTGATAGGCGAGAATTCAAAGGTGAAGTACGTTGAAAAGCACTACGCTGAGGGTGTGGGTACAAGAAGCATGAAGCCGAAGATGACGGTCCGTCTCGGCCGCGGCTCAACTCTTGATATTGAAACGGTACAGCTCGGCGGTGTTTCCGACTCGGTGAGAGAGACGGTAATTGACGCAGACGAGGACGCAAGCCTCGTTATCACCGAGAGGATCATGACAAGCGGAGTCGAAACTGTAGACTCCCGCACGACCGTTAACCTCAACGGAAAAGGCAGCTCCGCCCGCATCAACTCACGAAGCGTGGCGCGTGACGATTCCTTGCAGATATTCTACCCGGCAATAAACGGTAACGCAGAGTGCTTCGGCCACGTTCAGTGCGACTCCATCATCATGGACCGCGCCAAGGTACGCAGTATCCCCGAGATCTGCGCCAACGACGTTGAAGCAAAGCTGATTCACGAGGCGGCTATCGGAAAGATCGCGGGAGATCAGATACTTAAGCTTCAGACCCTCGGACTTACCGCAGAGGAAGCCGAGGAGAGGATCCTCGCGGGACTTCTGAAATAAACCCCGCAAAACAAAAAGTGGCAATATAAATAACTATAAGGAGATAATACAGTATGAAAACCTACGCATCAATGACTAAAGAAGAACTTACCCATGAGCTTGAGTCTCAGCGTACTATACTTTCACATTGGGAGGCTGAAAACCTCACCCTCGACCTTACGAGAGGTAAGCCCAATCAGGCTCAGCTTGATCTTTCAAGCGATATGCTGGGCGTAATTTCCGAGAGAGGCGACTGCTTCTCCGAGCAGGGTCTCGACTGCCGTAACTACGGTATTCTCGACGGTCTGCCGGAAACCAAGCGTATGTTCAGCGAGCTACTCGACATTCCCGAGGAAATGATCATGGTCCTCGGCAACTCATCCCTTAACGTAATGTACGACACCATCGTCCGTTGTATGCTCTTCGGAGTTGCGGGCGGTCGTGAGCCTTGGGTTCGTCAGGGCAGAACCAAGTTCCTCTGCCCCGCCCCCGGTTACGACAGACATTTTACCATTTGCCGTACACTCGGAATCGAAATGATTCCCATTAAGATGACAAAGTTCGGCCCCGACATGGACGCGGTTTACGACATCGCCTGCTCCGACCCCTCTGTTAAGGGTATCTGGTGCGTACCGAAGTTCTCTAACCCCGAGGGTATCACATACTCCGATTCCGTAGTTGAACAGCTTGCGGCTCTGAAGCCTGCAGCTTCCGACTTCAGAATCTTCTGGGACAACGCGTACGCCGTTCACGAGCTTTACGACGAGGAAACACATCTTGCAAATATCTTCGAGCTTGCTAAGCAGTACGGCAACGAGGATCAGATCTTCTACTTTGCTTCCACATCCAAGATCACCTTCCCCGGAAGCGGTATTGCCATCATGGCGGCAAGTGAAAAGAACATTGAGCACATCAAGCCCATACTCGCTTCCCAGACCATCGGCTACGACAAGATCAACCAGATGCGTCATGTTAAGTATTTCGGCGATGCAGACGGTATCAGGAACCACATGAAGCTTCATGCAGATATTCTCCGCCCCAAGTTTGAGGTGGTTGAGAAGATCTTTGAGCGTGAGCTTAGCGGACTTGATATTGCCCGTTGGTCAAACCCCCGCGGAGGTTACTTCATCAGCTTCTATACAATACCCGGATGTGCAAAGAGAGTGTACCAGCTTTGCCGCAGTGTAGGTGTGACCCTCACTCCCGCAGGTGCAACATACCCTTACGGACGTGACCCCGAGGACTCCAACCTGAGAATTGCCCCCTCCTTCCCCGAAATGGCTGAGCTGAAGCTTGCAACAAAGATCCTTTGCACCTGTACAAAGATCGCGGCCCTTGAAAAGCTTCTTGCAAATATGGAATAATAAGTCGAAAGAGGGGACTGCTTGTCCCCTCTTTTGTTTGTCGGTGTGCCGTGCTTGTTTCCGGCATCCCATCATAGGAGATCAAAATGAAAGCCAATTACCATACTCATACAGTGTATTGCGGTCACTCCGCGGATGACTCGGTGGAGGAATACGTGAAGGTTGCCGTGGAGCGCGGACTTGACACCCTGGGCTTTGCCTGTCACGTGCCGTATATCTTTGCGGACGGCTTCTTGTCCGATATACGCATTCAGCTTGAGGATCACGAAAAATACGTCCGTGACGTTCTTGAGGCAAAGGAAAAATACAAGAGCGACATAAACATCCTTCTCGGCTATGAGGCGGAATATTATCCCCGTCATTTTGAAGAAATGCTTGAAAATATAAAAAAATATCCCGTGGATTATCTTATCCTCGGTCAGCATTTTTCAAATAACGAGTACGACGGTGAGTGCAACCACGAGCCCACGCCCGACATCCGCAGAATCGAGGATTACGCCGACACTCTCTGCCGCGCTATGATGACGGGAAAGTTTACGTATATCGCTCATCCGGATCTTCTTACGTACATGGGAAGTGAGGACGAGTACCTATGTGCCATGAGTCCCGTTTGCCGTGTTGCCGCCGAGACCGACACTCCCCTTGAGATAAATCTTCTCGGTCTGACAGACGGGAGAGGGTATCCGAGAGAGGGCTTTTTCAAGCTGGCGAAAACTTACGGCTGTAGGTTTATTTTGGGTTGCGATGCTCACAGACCTTCGAGAGTCGCACGCCCGAAGGAAGTGAAAATGGGACTTGACTTTATAAGAGAAGCGGGGCTCAGTGTTATTGACCACGCAGAACTGAAAAAGGTATAAGTTTCAACAATTAAAACGCTAAAAAACCGCGAAACCGCGTCCGGCGGGAAAGGCATGGTTATGAATATGAAAGACGAAAGACACTTTAAGCATAATTACCACACTCACACCTACCTCTGCAATCACGCGGAGGGCACCATAAGAGACTACGTTGAAGCGGCGCTTGAAGGCGGCATGGAGACTATCGGCTTTTCCTGCCATGCGCCGTATCCCTTCGGCGAGAGATTCCGTTCATGGTACAGAATGACTTCCGACCAGATGGATATTTACGTTTCCGAGATATTATCTCTCAAAGATGAATTTGCGGGAAAGATCGACGTGAAGCTTGGTTATGAGGCGGAGTATTATCCCGCGCTGTGGGAGGAGCTTCTCCGTGAGATTAAAAAATATCCCTGCGACTATATCATTCTCGGCCAGCATTTTTTCAATAACGAGTACGACGGAAACTATGCCGGTGATTGGGTAAGTGATATTCGCAGTGTAAAGGCGTACGCGAGAATTCTTTCCGAAGGAATGAAGACGGGACTTTATACCTACGTCGCCCATCCCGATCTTAACAGCTATACGGGAGATATTGACGAGTATGTTTCTGCCATGAGTCAGGTTTTTGAAACCTCTCTTGAGACCGACACACCCCTTGAGATAAATCTTCTCGGTATTCGCGGCAGACGCTCGTACCCCAAGGAGCAATTCTGGCGTGAAGCAGGAAAATACGGAGTCAAGGTAGTGTTTGGAAGTGACGCTCATGATGCCGACTGTCTGAAACGTGACGAAGACTTCAGGCGTGCCCTTGAAATCGTTGATAAATATGGACTCAATTACGTTGAAAACGTAAAGCTGAGGAAGATAAAGTAGTATATTTTCTTGCTCCCGTCACGCCCGGCTACAAGGCGCACATTTTGCTTGTAAATCGTGCGTTTGGTCTATCATCGTTCGAATAAGATTCTTCGTTTCACTAAGAATGACACGGGCAGTACGTTTTGCAAACCTCCCGTGCCGCCCGTCCTCTCCAACCAAATTTTGCGTTTTGCATTGCCGCAGGCTTCCCCCACTTATCAAATTACAATAACAAAGGAAACTTAACATATGCTTATTTCCGAAAAGATCCGCGCTATTGCCGCAGAGGCCGAAATCGCCCTCGCACCCATTTTCGCGGATATTGACAATATCGCCCTTACAAATACGGAACACGTCCTTGACGTATTCCGCGAAAACCGCGTTTCCGAAAGCTATTTTGCCGCAAGCACGGGATATGGCTACGGTGACGTGGGACGTGATGCCATCGACCGCATCTGCGCAGGCGTTTTCCGCGCCGAGGCGGGATTCATGAGACACGATTTCGTGTCCGGTACCCACGCTCTCACCGTTGGTCTCTTCGCTCTTCTCCGCCCCGGTGATGTTATGCTCTCTGCAACGGGTCTTCCCTATGACACCATGCTTGACGTTGTCGGTATCGACGAGAACGGCGAAAAGAAGTCCGACGGTACAGGTTCTCTCACCGATTTCGGCGTAAGCTACCGCCAGATCGCCATGACCGAGACGGGTGTTGACACTACTGCCGTATGTGAGGCGGTAAAAGGTGACCCGTCCGTCAAAATCGTGTACGTCCAGCGCTCAAAAGGCTACCTCAGCCGTCCCACTCTTACTACGTCACAGATAAGAAACCTTGCCAACGCGGTAAAGCGTGCTGCCGCCGATGCGGGTCGCAAAGCTCCCTTCGTTGTGGTTGACAACTGCTATGGCGAGTTCACCGAGCTTTACGAGCCTTGCTACTGCGGCGACGGTGTTCTCGGTGCCGATATGATCATCGGCTCACTTATAAAGAATCCCGGCGGCGGTATGGCTGACTGCGGCGGATATATCGCGGGAAGCGAAAAGGCTGTGGAGCTGGCGGGATTTCGCCTCGTTTGTCCCGGTGTGGGACTTGAAGCGGGCGCATCCCTCGGTCAGAACAGAAATATCCTCCGCGGACTTTTTCTCGCGCCTCATGTTGTCTCTCAGGCTATGAAGACGGCGCACCTTGCCGCTTACGTTTTCGATTCCCTCGGATATAAGGTATACCCCTCCCCCACAGAACGCAGAAGCGACATCATTCAGACCGTTGAATGTGCTACGGGAGACGGTCTTATCAAGTTCTGCCGCGGAATTCAGGGAGCATCCCCCGTTGATGCTCACGTTACTCCCATGCCCTGGGCGATGCCCGGCTACGCCGATGAGGTGATCATGGCGGCGGGAGCGTTTGTAGGCGGTTCATCCATTGAGCTTTCCTGCGACGGACCCATGCGCCCCCCCTTCACAGCCTTCCTTCAGGGCGGTATGACCTACGAGGCGGGCAAGCTCGGCGTTCTCAGCGCCGCAACGGAAATGACAAAATCCTAAGCAAAAGCGGATCTTAACATATGAATTTCACATCACTTCTCAACATGGTAGCCACTCTCGCCATCCTTCTTGCCGTGGGATTCGGCTCAAGAAAGCTTGGTCTCATCGACGACGTATTCTCAAAAAAGCTCTCGCGGCTCGTCGTAAACATCGGTCAGCCCATGCTCATTATAAATTCTCTGATCTCTCAGGAATATTCGACGGGAAACTTAAAAAGAGGTCTCCTTGCTCTTGCTATCAGCTTCGGACTCCACAGCTTTATGGCTGTCCTTGCCTTCCTTTTTGCAAGATCCATAAAGGATTTTGACAAACGGAAGATCAGCGAGTTCGGAATGGTGTTTGTCAATGCGGGATTCATCGGTTTCCCAATTCTGGAGAGTCTTTTTGGCGCGGACGGACTTTTCTGCGGCGCATTTTATCTTATCGGGTTCCATATGTTCCTCTGGACTTGGGGAATCCTCATTCTGTCCCGCGGCAGAGACGACATCAAGCCCACTCCCCGTAAGATATTCTTAAATTACGGAACCGTGCCCTGCTTCATCGGCTTTGCGCTGTATCTTTCAAATGTTCCCCTGCCGGGATTCCTGACACAGCCCGTCGGTTACCTTGCCGAGCTTTGCACGCCCCTTACCATGATGATCGCAGGCTCCCTTATCGCCACGGGAAGTCTCAAAAAGCTGTTCGGCGCGCCTATCAACTATTTTGTGGCTATGATAAAGCTTCTCGTTATGCCCGCTATCGTGTGCCTGTGCCTGAATCTCGTGGGACTTGACGATTTCTACGTCATATTCGGCACGGTCATGGCGGCACTCCCATCCGCATCCATGGTAACGATTCTCGGCGAGCTTTACGGGGTAAACCCCGCCTTTGCTTCGCGTATCGTAGGCTTTACCACAATATCGTGTACCCTGACACTTCCTGTAGCGGTAAAGTTCGCACAGTTTATAGTGAGCCTTTGGTGAGGCAGAGTGCAAGGTGGTGCGAGGTGACGGACACTTCGTGCAGTTTTAATCGTTCGACGGGACGACCAATGGTCGCCCCTACAATGTGTTATAACATCCCACACCCAATTTTACATTTTGCACTTTGCATTTTGCATTTCCTCCGCCCCTCTCAGTCAGCTGACGCTGACAGCTCTCCCGACGAGAGATACCACCGTCCTACGATATCAAATTACGTATGCCTCATCACCGCACGAAAACGGACCGCCGGGGACGTCGGTCCCTACAATATCTGATTCCGTTCCGTCTTAACTCCGCACGAAAACCTACAGAATCCCGTAGGGGCAACCCCTCGTTTGCAGAGCAAACAGTTGGCTGCCCAAAGGTGGGTGTCCTCAAACAAAACCTACACGTTATTTCTATTGTCGGACGAAAATCT
>JAFXKJ010000047.1 GCA_017531765.1 Clostridia bacterium | reverse complement strand
GGTGTCTACGGCGGCAAACTGCACATCCGCCTGATAACCTACCGCACCATCTCCACCTGTCCTGTAGGGGACGTTTTCCGTAAGGAAAATTTTATGAGGCACCGTGGTGCGGAGTAAAACCCCGTGTGGCGTCACGCTTCGTAGGTCTACAACCCGCACGTTATGGCTATCGCCCCACAAAAAATGCCCTCTCCGTCATTTGCCCTGAAATGCCACCTCTCCCGGAGTGAGAGGCTTTACTTCGGCTGTGGCTGAACTTACCTCTCGCCCTGCGGGAGAGCTGTCAGCTTTTGCTGACTGAGAGGGGTACGCCTCGCTCGGTCTACAAACCGTACGTTGTGGCTATCGCCTTGCGTAAGCCCCCCGCTGTCGGTAGGGCGGGTCAAGTGCAGGTTGATCACGCATTTCGCGTACCGCACCGCCAATCCAGCCCAATTTTGCATTTATCATCACATCTTGTCCATTTTTACTTTCGCACGTTATGCTACCCCCCCTATTATTTCTCATCGACTGAAAGGACCTTCTAATGGAACTTGTTCTCATAACCGCCCTCGGAGTTGGCGGCGCTACCCTTTTCGGTTCACTTATCGGCTTTGCCTTCCGACGGCTTTCTCACAAATTCTCCGATATTATTCTCGCCTTTGCGGCAGGAGTCATGCTTGCGGCGGCAGTTCTCGGACTTATTATCCCCTCCGTTGAATACGGCGGAAAGTTCGGTCTCCTTTACGCGGTGTCCGGCATCTTCGCAGGTGCATTTACCATCAATATCATTGATAAGCTTGTCCCTCATCTTCACAAGCTTGCAGGGAGCGACATCGAAAGCCACAACAACGGAAGTCTCAGCAAAGTTCTGCTTTTCGTTATTGCCATAGCCATCCACAATTTCCCCGAAGGAATCGCGGCGGGCGTGGGATTCGGCTCGGGAGACACTTCTCAGGCACTTCTCATCGCGGGAGGTATCGCCCTGCAGAACATCCCCGAGGGAATGGTCATCATTGCGCCAATGCTTGCGGAGGGAATGTCTCCGCGAAGGACCTTTGCCATTGCCGCCCTCACGGGAATCGTGGAGGTACTTGGTACATTTATCGGATTTTTCGCCGTCAGCGTGTCCGAGGCAATACTCCCCTTCGCCCTCGCCTTCGCAGGCGGCACCATGCTATACGTCATCAGCGACGAAATGATCCCCGAAACTCACGCCCACGGCGAGGAAAGAGGAGCAACCTACTCGCTTCTTTTCGGATTCTGTCTTATGTTGGTTTCAGACGTGCTTTTGGGTTAAATCATTGATACAGCATTGAGTTTTCAACGATTCACGGAAGTTTTCAACACAAAACTGTTGAAAACTTAGGTTTTTCCCATGGTGTTATCGGCATTTTTCCATGTTTTCAACACACGAATTGTTGAAAACTTACCGCTATTTTCAACGGCTTGATGTTGAAAATATTTCCCGAAAACTACAGTAAAGGAGACTTTCCCATGACGATATTAAAAGCAGAGGATTCTCACCGCCTGGCAAAACTCCTGAAAGAGGCATCCCACGTGGTGTTTTTCGGCGGTGCAGGAGTCTCCACCGAAAGCGGCATTCCCGATTTCAGAGGAAACGGCGGACTATACAGCACGGATGGAGAGGACAACGCTTATTACCTCAGCCGTCAGTGCCTTGTGAGAGAACCCGAAAAATTCTACGAATTCTACAAGCGATCCATGCTGTACCCCAACGCCCGTCCCAACGGTGCACACACGGCTCTCGCCGAGCTTGAAAAAATGGGCATCATCAAGGCGGTAATGACTCAGAATATCGACGGTCTTCACACCGATGCAGGTTCAAAAAACGTCATCGAGCTCCACGGAAGCTCTGCCAAGCACTACTGCATGAGGTGCGGCAAGGTTTTCCCCAAGGAAGCCGTAACCGAAGCCGCGGGCGTTCCGATATGTGATGATTGCGGAGGACTCATTCGCCCGAAGGTCACCCTCTACGGCGAGGCTCTTGACGAAAGGGAGCTTGCCAAAGCCGAGTATCACACAAACGCGGCTGACCTGATGATCGCCGCAGGTTCCTCACTCACAGTGTACCCCGCCGCGGCGTTTGTAAAGTATTTCAGGGGTATCCTCGTCATCATCAACTACTCCGAGACGGACTGCGACAGCATGGCTGAGCTCCTCTACCGCGACTCGGTAGCAAAAGTGCTGACGGAAACTTTGAGGATCATAAAAGAAAACGAGGCGTGAAGAGCTTGTGGAGCAAAGCCTCGCAACATCCCTTTTAACCTCGAATTATTTTACATAAAAAGAAGAGCATTGTTTGAGTTTATTCCGACTCCGTCGGAGTGATATTATTGCCTTTCGGCAATAGTGTTATTGAAGTCCTTCTGCTTCAGTGATATTTATTCGCCAAAACTGCCGAAGGCAATATAACTCGGTAATTGAAAATTGTCGAATAAAACTTAGGGGCTGTCGCATTTAGATGCAGAAGTCGTGATTTTGTTCTCGTCGGCGTACTCGGTACGGTAGAGAGCAAAATCGCGGCTAAAAAGACACATAAAATGGAGAAATCCGCCGAAAAAAATCGGCGGATTTCCACTTTAATG
>JAFXKJ010000046.1 GCA_017531765.1 Clostridia bacterium | reverse complement strand
TCTATTAAATCCCCGCCCAAATTGTTTATAGCATAGGAAAACGGAATGGAATTAATTATAGTACTAAGTAATATAGCACCAGCAATAATGCGTTTCAATAAAAATTTCATATATATCCCCTTTTACCACAATTCATGAACATTCTTGAAATAACGGTAAGTCTCAGATTCTCCTTTAGATGTCACTGTAACATCGGCACAAATTGCATCACCCATTTTTACATAGGCTGACGGTGTTTCACCATAACTGAAACTGCTCCCAAAATCCCCGTCGTCACGTTTTAGATCATATTTAATTTCACCTGATTCAGTTAACAACTTAACGCTTACTGAAATTTCAGTATTAAACAATTCTTCCAAATTATCCCTAAAATATACACTTAACGACAAAGTATCTATAGTTTTAAAGATATCACCTCCCAGCAATATCCATTCTCTTTCTATATAAACACCAACACTAATACTCACCCCTAAGCTTTCAATAAGCGAAAAATCCTGAACGGTGGCTTTCTCTGCAAAACGGCTGAACAGTGCCGCCGCTTCCGCCCTTGTTGCGCTTGCTTTGGGATCAAATCTGTTTCCGTCTTTTCCGTTTATGACCCCTGCTCGACTGAGAATTATAACGCCGTGCTCTGCATATTCAGGGATACTGTCCGCATCTGCATAGGCGGGATATGTGGGATCATACGGGAGACTGAGAGTAAATTTCTGCACGTATCTGAACAACATCGTCGCAAGTTCTGCTCTCGTAACGTCTCTGTCGGGAGCGTAGGTGTTTGCTTCGACTCCATTCACGATTCCGAGGTTATACGCCCACAAAACAGCATCTGTGTACCATTCATGCGGCTTCACGTCAGTAAATTTCATTTCTCCACCATCCGCAGACTCTACGTCAGGCTCGCCTGCCATGCGGTAAAGAATCGTCACGACCATGGCACGTGAGAGTGTCATATCGGGCGAAAACGTAGCTTCCGACGTGCCCTTCATCAGCCCGTTTTCGGATACGTACTTTACACTGTCGCAGTACCATGCGGATTCGGGTACGTCAACAAACGTCTGTGCTTCGTTCTCTTCTGCATAAACTGCATGAGTTATGAGAAGAGGAAGAATAAAACAAACAGTTAGGATAACAGATAATACTTTTTTCATAATTACCTCCGTTCTGCCTACGGCTGTATAAAATGATAATGAAACAAACACGTATCTGCACAGCAGACAAAAATCCTTATCTCCGATTTTTAGTGTTTGTTTACGCGTGAAACAGCTTGAGTCAGATCAAAGCTGTTTCAACTTTCACGCTGCCTACGGCTTAATAAATTTTAGAGTGGTGCTATCCTCATTACATATATTGTAACATTTTTTGGTGATTATGTCAAGTATTTACTACGTTTTGCTTGATTTTTGTCGCAATGTACAACTGTTTCGAATGTTTTTTGTAACATTGTACATATTTTATTCTTGATCGCGTTACGGTGTTTTTAACTGCGGCTTTATCAAGACGGGGGCGCCTTGCAGGAGCGAGAGGACGGCAAAGTACAACAGGCTTCTGAAAATCGAAGCTGAGCTTGGCGGCTACGCCGTGTTCGGTGATAATATCTGAGTAAACAACAGTTAAACTCAAAACAAGCGAATTCATCTTTTTTCACTTTTCCCCTTGCAAAACCAAAAAATATATGTTATAATATCCTTTAGTGAAATAATGATCTACGGATAACCCGTGGAATAAGGCCATACCAGCCGGGGAGTCAGCGGTGCCCTGCACCTGCAATCCGCTACAGCAGGGGTGGTATCCCGAAACGAGGGTCGGACTTGTGTGGTCTGCGGTCTGTATTTCTGTGTTGAGGAATGGGTCCTGCGCGATCGGCGGCTGTGAACCATGTCAGGTGGGGAACCAAGCAGCATTAAGCAGTTTAGCCGTTGTGCCGCAGGGATGCCTGTTCTGAGCAGAAAGCAGATTGGCGCGCGGAAGTTTCTTCTCGACTTTCGGGTGTATGGTCTTATTCTGCGGGTTATTTGTTTTTTGTATTGTTTAATTTGAAAAGATGGGAGTTTTGCCAAGTGGAGCATCAGGCACTGTACAGAAAATACCGCCCCCGTTCCTTTGAGGACGTTTGCGGTCAGGAGCACATAACATCGATCTTGCGTTATGAATCAGCGCGGGGCAGACTTTCCCACGCCTATCTTTTCTGCGGTCCGAGAGGCACCGGTAAGACCACCTGCGCGAAGATTCTGTCAAAGGCGGTCAACTGCGACTCTCCCGTAAACGGCGACCCCTGCGGTAAGTGCTACAAATGCACCTCCATAGACGACGGAAGTGCTACCGACGTTGTGGAAATGGACGCGGCATCCAACACGGGTGTTGAGTACATCCGCGACATTCGCGACGAGGTCACGTATACCCCCGCTATCATGAAAAAGCGTGTGTACATCATCGACGAGGTGCATATGCTCTCCATCGGTGCATTCAATGCACTTCTCAAGACTCTTGAAGAGCCGCCGGAGCACGTGGTATTCATTCTCGCCACAACGGAGCAGCACAAGCTCCCCGCGACTATCATTTCCCGCTGTCAGAGATTCGATTTCAGACGGATCACCCTCGAGGACATCGCATCAAGACTTACTTACATCGCAGATAAAGAAAACATTTCCCTTGAAGCCGAAGCGGCGCGTATCATCGCAAAGCAGGCGCAGGGCGGAATGCGCGATGCCATCAATCTATTTGAGCTTTGCGCAGGCGGCGGACATGACGTGACGGCCGAAAGAGTCCGCACTGCTCTCGGCATCACAGGTCTCGAAAACTCTCACAAATGCGCTGTCGCTTTGAAGGACGGTGACTTTGATTCACTCTTCTCCGCGGTGGCAAATGTGGTTTCATCTTCAAAGGATGTTGAGGTGTTCTGGCAGGAGCTTATCTCCTTCTGGCGCGATATGCTTGTGATGAAGAGCACAAGGGAATTCTCCTCATACCTCGACCTTACGGGAAACGAAGCCGAGCTGATTGGCGACGCGGCTTCCCGATTCACCGTAGCCGAGCTTGTTTACCACTCAACGATCCTCGACGATGCTCTCGCATCAATGAAGCGTCTCCCTCAGCTTAAGAGAAACATTGCCGAGCTGAGTCTCGTTAAAATGGGTACTCCCGAGCTTGAATCGAGCACGGATGCGCTGCTTGCGAGAATATCTGCTCTGGAAAACAAGCTAAAGCTCCTTGGAAATGCGCCTCTGCGTGGGGCGGCAGAGCTTGCGGGTACCTCTTCCGTTGCCGCAGAGACCGAAAAAGCTCCCGAAGCTGCGGAAAGTGAAGTAAAGTCTCCCTCTACCGTGGACAAAGTTGAGTCTTCGAAGCCGCAGGCACCCTCCACACCCAAAGCTGACTCTGTTTGGAGAGAGATCGCCGACAAGAGCGAGCTTATGGAAAAGATCTCCGCCGCCAACCCCATGATCGCGGGATTCTTTAAGACTGCCCGCTGTTTCGTCACAAAGGACGGCTCTAAGGCGGTGATTCGGGTTGCCAACAGCTTCTATGCTCAGATGCTCTCTGACAGAGACTCCATGCAGTCCATCACCGATGCCCTTCTACTTTGCGAGGCGGTACGCAGCGGATGTGAGATCAAGATCGAGGTCAAAGAAACCGCGGAAAGCGGAAGTGCTCTCATGGACGAGATCGAAGAGCTTTGATAAAACATTAATAAAATATATAAAACCATAAATAAAGTTTCGGAGGAAAATAAAATGAAAGCAAGATTACCCAAAGGTATGGGCGGCGGCCCCACAAATATGCAGGGAATGCTTAAGCAGGCTCAGAAAATGCAGGAAGACATGGCGGCACTTCAGGAGGACCTTGATTCCAGAGAATACGATATCAAGGCAGGCGGCGGTGTTGTTACCGTAAAGATCAACGGTAAGCTTGAGATTAAGAACATAGAGCTTGAACCTGATATTGTAGATCCCGACGATATCGAAACTCTCCAGGACATCCTTGTAGCGGCTGTTAACGAGGCGATCAAGACCGTAACTTCCACAAACAACGAGGAAATGGGCAAGATCACCGGCTCCCTTAATATGCCCGGTATCCCCGGTCTCTTCTGATATGGCTGAGCATATTGAACCCTTGGAGCGGCTTTCCGATATGTTCCGACGCCTTGACGGTGTGGGCAAAAAGTCTGCGATGCGTTACGCTTTCTGCGTGCTCAACTTCACCGATAGCGAAGCGGAAGAATTTGCCGAGGCGATCCTTTCCGTAAAAAGAGACCTCGTTCTCTGCGAGAGATGCCAGAACATATCAAGCGACAAGCTCTGTCCCGTTTGTTCGGGGGTAAACAGAAATCATTCGGTTATCTGCGTTGTGGAGGATCCGCGAGCTGTCATCGCCGTTGAGAATACGGGACATTACAACGGAACTTATCACGTTCTGCACGGTGCCATCTCCCCCATGAAGGGTGTCTCACCCGACAATCTTAAGATCCGCGAGCTTCTCATGAGACTGAACACCGAGGACGTAAGCGAGGTGATCCTTGCAACAAACCCCACGGTTGAAGGCGAGGCTACGGCGATGTACCTCTCAAAGCTCATCTCCCCCCTCGGAATCAAAGTCTCCCGCATCGCCAACGGTGTTCCCATCGGCGGAGACCTTGAGTATGCTGACGAGGTGACCCTGAGGCGGGCAATTGAGGGCAGATATCAGCTCTGATTTTTCAAAAATCTGTTGACTACCGCACGAAAATAAAGTATAATTAATATTGATAAAATGCCGCAAGGTAATTTGGAGGAATATTATGAAATTAGGTTTCGTCAGTGCGATCCTCGACACTTACTCCTTCGAGGAAATGATCGACACCGCGTCCAAGATGGGCTTTGAGTGTGTTGAAGTTGCTTGTTGGCCTGCAGGTAAGGCTGAAAGACGTTACGCAGGTGTTTCCCACATCGACGTTGACAACACAAGCGATGAGTACGTTGCATACGTTAAGGATTACTGCGCTAAGAAGAACGTAGAGATCTCCTCTCTCGCATTCTACCCCAACACAATGGATGCTGACCTCACAAAGAGACAGGCAAGCATCGACCACCTCATGAAGGTTATCAATATGTCTTCCCTTCTCGGCGTAAACATGGTTACAACCTTCGTCGGAAGAATGCAGGACAAGACTGTTGAAGACAACATTGAGGAATTCAAGAAGGTATGGCCCGCAATCATCAAGTTTGCCGAGGAAAAGGGCGTTAAGGTTGCAATCGAGAATTGCCCCATGATCTTCACAAACGATCAGTGGCCCGGCGGACAGAACCTCGCTACCACTCCCGCTATCTGGAGAGAGCTTTTCTCCATCATCGACAGTGACAACTTCGGTCTTAACTACGACCCCTCTCACTTCGTATGGCAGATGATCGACTACATTAAGCCTATCTATGAATTCAAGAACAAGATCTTCCACGTTCACTACAAGGATATCAAGGTATACCGCGACAGACTCAACGATTACGGCGTAATGGCTACTCCCCTTAAGTGGATGTCTCCCAAGCTTCCCGGTCTCGGTGACGTTGATTGGGGCAAGTATGTTTCCGCCCTTACCGATATCGGTTACGAGGGTTACACCTGCATCGAGGTTGAGGACAAGGCATTTGAAGGCTCAAAGGACAGAGTTGAAGCTTCCCTTATTCTCAGCAAGAGATACATGGAGCAGTTCGTTATCTGAGTTAAATAGTTTTAGCAACTCCGAGAGATCGGGGTTGCTTTTTTTAGACTCAAATTTTTTGAAAACTCTACAAAAGTGAGACGGTTTGCGTTTTCGATCGTTATATGAGAGGCGCAAAACAAAAATGTGAGCATTTTGAAAACATTTCCGAAAGATTTCGCAATTTGGCTTTTCACGAGCCATTTATGTGTAAAAGGTAAAATCAAAGATCATGCGGTGGGTTTTACAAGGGCGAAAATGCGAAATTCCGAAAAAAATTAAAAAAAATCGAAAAAATTTTCGAAAAAAGTGCAATGGTTTGCGTTTTCGATTGTTATATATAGTAGTACACTATTTCATGCAAAAAACAAAGAACTGAAACGGAGAAAAAACATGAAAAAAATTTTATCTATCCTTTTATTATCG
>JAFXKJ010000004.1 GCA_017531765.1 Clostridia bacterium | reverse complement strand
TGGCGTCCCGCCACGTAGGTCTGCAATCCGCACGATATGGCTATCGTCTTACGTAAAACGCCCTCTCCGTCATTTGCCGGCAAATGTCACCTCTCCCGGAGTGAGAGGCTTTACTTCGGCTATGGCTGAACTTACCGCTCGCCAGGTGGGAGAGCTGTCAGCTTTTGCTGACTGAGAGGGGTACCTCCCGCCACGTAGGTTTACAACCTGCACGTTGTGGCTATCGTTTTATGCTAAGAACCATCTCTCTACTTCGCTTCGCGAAGTATTCCTCCATTGGCTGATTCTTTTATCTTTTCCTTTGATGAAATCAAAGGGGTGCTTCGCAAAAAAGATAAAAGGCAGAAATCGTTCGTTTCGCTTATAAATCGAACATTGGTTAATAATCTATCGATAATTATCCACTGTCGGTGGAGGATGCCCTCGACCGACCGTCTCGTGGGTTTGTTTAGAATTTTCCACCCCATCTTCTCATTTATCATATCAAATCAATTAAGGTTAAATATATGCTTATACACCTTGGAAACGGATATCTTGTCCGTGAACGTGATGTTCTCGGAATATTTAATATTGATGGTGACGTCACCGATGAGATCACAACTGAATTTTTAAGAAAAAGCGAAGAACGGGGCGAGGTAGTCTCAGCGGTCCTTGATCTGCCCCGAAGCTTCGTTCTCGAAAGCGTAAAGGGTAAAGAAAAGGTTATCCTGTCACACATTTCCTCTCTCTCCCTCGCGGGAAGAAAAAAAGGATTCTGATGTGGCAAGCGTACACCTTATCCTCAAATAAATCAATAATAGGTGAGAAAACTATGTTGAAAAAAATATTCAAAAAATGTAAGCCTTTGATAATTGCGACAATTGTGGTTGCAGGAACCATTCTGCTGCTGACCGGCATAATTCATACCAAAGATCTTATTCTCGAAATGCGTGAAGGTGAGATAATCTGGATTTCTCCTGACAATAAAATAACTTGCGAATTGAAATTGAACGGCTCCTTGTACATCAGCGGAGAAGGTGAAATTCCCGATTACAAAAAAGCCTACGTTGACAGGTTGCATGAAAAATACGATGAGGATGAAATTGATGATTATTTCGATGCGGTTTTTTCTGCCGTGAACGATAATTGCAAAACCGAACAGGGTTACAATAAAGCCTCGCTTTACGCTTATATAATAATGTACGTGCTTGGATTTGAAACAGAAGACTTTGAGATTGAGAATGGCTTTGAGTCTGTTTATATATCTGAAGAAGAGGCAAAATTTGAATTACAGAAAGCAATGGGAATCCGTCCGTGGGAAAATGTCTCCGAAAAAATAAAGAAGATTGTTATAGAGGACGGAATTACCGGAATAGGAAGCTTTAATTTCTATAATTTACCTGAGTTGGAGAAGGTTTTAATTGGTAAAGACGTTAAAAAAATCGGTGTAGGTGCTTTTCTCAACGAAAGCCCCATTGATCTGAAGATTGAAGATAACGGGAATTTTACCATTGATGACAATGCTCTGATAACAAATGACGGAAAGACTTTACTTTATTTTTTCGGAGATGATCTATCCTACACCGTTCCCGAGAAAATTGAAGTTATTGAAAAATACGCCTTTATGGGTTCGGAGCTCAAGAAAGTCGAACTGAACAGCGGACTGAAGGAAATAGGAAATTCCGCGTTCAAAAAGTGCCGTAAGATCACAAGTATTACCGTTCCCGAAAGCGTAACCTATATAGGAAGCTCAGCTTTTGAAAATTGTGATTCTCTCTTAAATATAACCCTTCCCAAAAAAATCACGAAGATCAACAGCTGGACCTTCAAATATTGCTCGTCGCTGATCTACATATCTGTTCCCGTCAGCGTGGAGAGCATCGGAGACGCAGCCTTTGAGGGGTGCTACAGTCTGAAGGAGATTAAGATTCCCTCTAAAATAAAAAGCATCGGAAATTGGGCTTTCAAAAATTGCAGCGGTCTTGTAAATGTCACTTTTTCCGAGGGAATTGAGACTATCGGAAATTATTCCTTTAAGGAATGCGACAGCCTTGAAAGCATCACCATTCCAAACGGATGCAAAAAGCTGGGTGAAGGTGCTTTCAAATGGTGCGACGAGCTGAGAGACGTAACCTTGCCGGGGGGCATCACTTGCGGAAATATGGCTTTCGGATTCTGCGATGTGCTTGAAAGCATCGAATATAACGGAACTGTTGAAGAGTGGGAAAGCCTGAACGGCAAAGAACATATCATTGACAGAAAAGCATCTGTTGTTTGCACTGACGGAGAATGGAAGGAATAATAAATTCACGGAAATATCAGCGTAATTTACTCTTGAATATATCTGAAAACATCAACAAAAACTCTATCAATTGGAGGTAAATATGGCAGAAAATGAAATGTTAAACACCACCGATAAAGTAGCAGACGGCGCTACCTACGACGAAAGCCAGATCCAGGTCCTTGAAGGACTTGAGGCTGTAAGAAAACGTCCCGGTATGTACATCGGTACTACCTCTGTACGCGGTCTTCACCATCTCGTTTACGAGATCGTGGACAACTCCATCGACGAGGCTATGGCAGGACGCTGTAACGAGATCACGGTCATTCTCTACCCCGACGGGTCTGTGTCCGTAGAGGATAACGGTCACGGCGTTCCCTCCGAAATGCACCATAAAATGAACAAATCCGCAATGGAGGTCGTTTTCTCCGTGCTCCACGCGGGCGGTAAGTTCGGAGGCTCCGGTTATAAGATTTCAGGCGGTCTCCACGGCGTCGGTGCATCCGTTGTAAACGCTCTCTCCGAGTGGTTCGAGGTTGACAACGCCTACAACGGCAAGAGATATACCATGCGCTTCGAGAGAGGTAAGACCACGCGCCCCTTTGAGTGCATCGGTGACGCTGAGGGACGCCACGGTCTGTTCGTCCGTTTCAAGCCCGACCCTGAAATATTCACCGACACCACGGAATTTGATATTTCCATGCTTCTCACTCGTCTCCGCGAGCAGGCGTTCCTTAACGCGGGCATCCGCATCATAATCAAGGACAACAGAACCAAGGTCGAGAAGGTGTCCGAGGAGTCCCTCGACCCCGACATCGCCCGTATGCTTGCGGCGGCGAACGATGAGATAGATGAGGCGGAGGAGGTTGACCCCGAATCAAGCCTTGACGTGCGCACCGCCGAGGAAAAAAGCGTTTCCGAGATGAAGGGCGAGGACGGCAGCGAGTACGTTGAGGACGGGTATCAGGTTTACGACCTCATGTACGAGGGCGGTATCAAGAGCTTTGTATCTCACCTGAACGCGGCAAAGCACGCGGGTCTTATCCACCAGAGCGTAATTTACATGAAGGCTACCAAGGGGGACATCACCGCCGAGGTTGCAATGCAGTACAACGACAGCTACAACGAGACAATCGTAACCTTCGCCAACAATATGTCCACCATCGACGGCGGAACCCACGAAACGGGCTTCAAGACCGCCATCACAAAGGTGCTTAACGAGTACGCGAGAAAATCCGGCGCACTTAAGGACGGAGACAAGAACCTCACGGGAGAGGACGCGCGTGAAGGTCTCTGCGCGGTAGTATCGGTAAAGCTCCCCGACGCGCAGTTTGAGAGCCAGACCAAGGCGAAGCTTGGTAACAGCGAGGTCCGCACCATCGTTGACAATATCGTAACGGAGAAGCTTGCCGAGTTTTATGAAGAAAACCCCTCCGTAGCCAAGGCGATAATTGAAAAATCTCTTGCGGCATCCCGCGCGAGAGAGGCGGCAAGAAAGGCACGCGAGCTGACACGGCGAAAGGGCTTCCTTGAGGGCGGCTCAACTCTCCCCGGAAAGCTTGCTGACTGTCAGGAAAAGCGCACCGAGCTTACAGAAGTGTATCTTGTAGAGGGAGACTCCGCGGGAGGCTCAGCTAAAAGCGGACGAGACAGCCGTTATCAGGCGATCCTTCCTCTCAGAGGTAAGGTTCTTAACGTGGAAAAGTCCCGCCTTGACAAGGTTTACTCAAACCAGTCGTTGATTCCCATAATTCAGGCACTTGGATGCGGAATCGGAGAGGATTTCGATATGAAACGTCTCCGCTACGGCAAGATCATCATCATGGCGGATGCGGACGTTGACGGATCTCATATTCAGATACTTCTTCTCACCTTCTTCTTCCGTCACATGAGACCTCTCATTGACGAGGGACACGTGTTCCTGGCACAGCCGCCTCTTTACAAGATCAAGGGCCGCGGCGGCAAGGAGAGATACGCCTTCTCCGACGCTGAGCGTGATGAGATCGTAGCTGAAATGGGCGGTAACATCACCGTTGAGCGATACAAAGGTCTTGGTGAGATGGATGCGGAGCAGCTGTGGGAGACGACCATGGACCCCGAGACCCGTACCCTTCTCAGAGTAGACGTAGAGGATGCCATGGCGTGTGACGAGGCATTCTCCCTCCTCATGGGCGACAAGGTTGAACCCCGCCGCGAATTCATTGAACAGAATGCGAGATATGCGGAAAATCTTGACGTTTGATGCTGGATGAACGATAAAAAATATCCCGAACGTAAAAGCCATCGTTTGAAATATTATGATTACAGCCGTTGTGGCGCGTATTTCATAACGATATGTACCTATGACAGACAAAAATTGTTTGGGGAAGATGCGGTCGTTCCTATCAAATGGTATAAGGAAGACGATGTAATGCAATATGAAGAAACGTTCAAGTCATCTGTAGGGGCGTACCTGCGTGTGCGCCCGTATGCGATACAAATGGTTGAAAAATGGATTCATGAATTGCAAAATAAATATGATTATGTAAATATAGATTATTACGCAATCATGCCGGATCATGTGCATTTGATATTGTTTTTGACCGATGAAGCGGGCGCACACATAGGTACGCCCCTACAGGAAAACGGTAACGCAATTATGGAAAATCATAGGATGACCCTTGATAATATAATCAAATGGTTCAAGACTATGACAACAAACGAATATATCCGCATGGTCAAACAAAACGTTCTCCCACCGTTTCATAAACATGTATGGCAACGTGATTACCGCGACCGTGTGATACGTAACCGTGATGAATTATACGAAATCCGCAAATATATCAAAAATAACCCCGCGAAATTGATGTATGAGACGGAATTGATGTGAAATTGACGACCGTTAATTCATGTATAATACGGTGAAATTGACATTAAAACGACACCACCTGTTGTAGGGGCGGATTCCATATCCGCCCGTATGGTGAATAAGAATAACACGGGCGGATATAGAATCCGCCCATACAGGAGAATAACCTACTATGGCAGAAAAAAGAAAAAACACACAAAACGATAACATAGAATTTCCCGAGCAGGTCATCGTGCCGGTGAACATGGAAAAGCGCGTCCGTAAGGCGTTCCTTGAATATTCCATGTCCGTTATCGTCTCCCGTGCCCTTCCCGACGTCCGTGACGGTATGAAGCCCGGTCAGAGACGTATCATGTACGCTATGTATGAGGATAACCTCACCCACGATAAGCCCTTCCGTAAGTCCGCTACCACCGTCGGTAATGTTCTCGGACGTTATCATCCTCACGGTGACGCCGCGGTTTACGGCACCATGGTCCGTATGGCGCAGGACTTCTCATACCGTTATCCCCTCATTCAGGGTCACGGTAACTTTGGCTCCGTTGACGGCGACGGCGCGGCGGCTTACCGTTATACCGAAGCGAGACTTTCGAAAATCGCCTCCGAGCTTATGGCGGACATCGATAAGAACGTTATCGACTGGAACATGAACTTCGACGCCTCCCGCCGCGAGCCCAGTGTGCTTCCCGCGAAGTTCCCCAACCTTCTTGTAAACGGAAGCATCGGTATCGCCGTTGGTATGGCTACCAATATCCCCCCTCATAACCTCTCCGAGGTTATCGACGGAACCATCTACCTCATGGATCACCCCGATGCGGGCGTTACCGAGCTGATGCAGTACGTCAAGGGCCCCGACTTCCCCACAAGGGCTACCATTTTCGGTCAGCGGGGCATCATGGAGGCTTACGCTACGGGCCGCGGTAAGGTCATGGTGAGAGCCAAGGCTGAGGTCGATGAGGAAAAACGCCGCATCATTGTCACCGAGATCCCCTACATGGTCAATAAGTCCGAGCTCGTTAAGAGTATGTACGAGGTTGCCCGCGATAAGAGGATCGAGGGAGTCACCGATATCCGCGACGAGTCCGGCCGTGGCGGTATGCGCATCGTTATCGAGTACAAGCGCGATGCCAACGGTCAGGTAATACTCAATCAGTTCTATAAATATACTCAGCTTCAGGACACCTGCGCTATCAATATGCTGGCTCTCGTCAACGGCGAGCCTAAGGTGCTCAGCCTCCGTCAGGTGCTCGGCAACTACATCGCCCACAGAACCGACGCAACCCGCCGCAGGATCCAGTTTGAGCTTGACCGAGCACTCCACGACGCCCACATCAACGAAGGCTACAAGATCGCGACGGACAACATCGACGAGGTCATCACCATCATCCGCAACTCACCCGATACTCCCACCGCTAAGGTGAGACTTCAGGAAAGATTCGCTCTCTCCGAGGAGCAGTCTCAGGCGATAGTTGCCATGACTCTCGGCAGACTTTCGGGTCTTGAGAGACAGAAGGTCATCGACCGCCTCACCGAGCTTTACGCGGCCATCGCGGATTACAGAGCTATCCTCGCCGATCCCGAGAGGATCAAGGGAATCATCAAGGACGAGCTCCGCGAGATGAAGGACAAGTACGGCGACGAGCGAAAGACGGAGATCGTTGAGTACCACGACGAGATCATGCTTGAGGACCTCATTGAGAGACACAACTGCGTTATCACTCTCACCCACGCGGGTTACATCAAGCGTCAGCCTGCGGACTCCTACTCCGTTCAGTCGAGAGGCGGTAAGGGACGCCGCGGCATGGCTACCAAGGAAGAAGACTATATCGAAAGCGTGATGAGCGTGGATTCCCACAGCAATATCCTCATATTCACCAATTTCGGTAAGGTATACACAAGCAAGCCCTACAGGATCCCCGAGGCGAGCTACAACGCGAAGGGTACGAATATCGTGAACCTTCTTGAGCTTGGAGAGGGGGAGAAGATCACGGCGACTCTCGCTGTGGGCAGTCTTGCTCCCGAAGATCTTGACGAGGATTACCTTGTAATGATCACCCGAAAGGGAGTTATCAAGCGCACCCGTCTGTCCGAGTATTCCTATCAGAGGAAGGGTGGTAAGATCGCCATCAACCTTGACGAGGGTGACGAGCTTATCTTCGCGTCTCACACTCACGGAGACACGGACATTATGGTTGCCACCTCCACGGGTCTTGCGGCGCGATTCCCCGAGGAAAAGGTCAGCGTAATGGGAAGAACAGCGCGAGGCGTTCGCGCCGTGAAGCTGATGGGCGACGATTACGTGGCGGGCGCGGTAGTGATAGAGCGCGATCCCAAGTGGCGTGAGTCCCACAGACTGCTGATGATCACCGAGGGCGGCTTCGGAAAGCGGCTTGACGAGGCGCATTTTGAGAATAAGGGCCGAGGAATCAAGGGTATGTGCTGTCAGAAGGTAACGGAGAAGACGGGACCCCTTGTGGGAATCGCCACGGTTACCGAGGACGAGGACGTAATGCTCATTACAAACGACGGTAACATTATCAGAATGCACTGCAAGGGAATTCCGGAATACGGAAGGACGGCGGCAGGCGTAATCGTAATGAGACTTGGTGAAGACAGCAAGATCGTGAACTTCACCACAACGGCATCCGAGCAGGATGACACGGATGTGGTAGAAGTGGAAGCAATTGAAGTGGACGCGGGAGAATCAACGGTAGTTGAATCCGCAGAAGCAGAAGAAGAGTAACTATGCTTTTTATCCGTTTGGATAAAAAACAGTGATATAAATCCCTTTCGGGATTTGCGGTATTTTCTATGGAAGCGAGTGAAGGGATTTATATCATATCGCATTTTCGCGAAGCGAAAATATATCCCACGAGCAAAGCGAGTATATCGCGTTTGCCTTGCAAAAATATCGCCTAACAGAAAAAAAGAGAGAACATTTCGGCTATAAACCGATTTGTTCTCTTTTTATGTTGGGAAATATGTGTTTGTTATGTATTCTACTTAGCCTGCGGCAATGTTAAATGTAAAATTGGTTGACGTTGGGCGACAGTCATAACGTGCGGTTTGTAAGCAAAACGTAACCTTTTTCCTATATTTTTGTTGCCGAAAGCAACAAAAATATAGAGTCAGCCAAGGATGTGAGCGAAGCGAGAAAACTTCAGGCGTACTGTTTCCGCAAGCGGAAACAGAGATGGTTCCAACGTAAGACAATAGTTTGTAAACCTACGAGGCGGGCGGATATGGATATCCCCAGCATATTCGCTTCGCGAAATGCGACAACAACCTACGGTTGTTTCCCCTACAGGTCAGCGGGGTCTTAACGTAGGAAGATAGCCTTAACGTACAGTTTACCGCTACAGACACCCACCCTTGGGCAACCACATAGGGTTGCCCCTACGGAAGCGGGGGGCTTACGTAGGACGATAGCCATAACGTGCAGGTTGTAAGCAAAACGAACGTTTTT
>JAFXKJ010000045.1 GCA_017531765.1 Clostridia bacterium | reverse complement strand
TACATTCCGATTTGGGGAAGAAGAAAAGTCTCCGAATAATGTATAAAAACAAAGCTGCAGCGAAATGATCTCGAGTATCACTTCGTTGCAGCTTTTTTATTTTACGTTTTTTCTGAAGTCACACCGTCTTTTTACCGCGGCACCAAACGGATTTGACGTTAATGTTACCGTCAAACATTACAAGATCGGCATCATATCCTACTTCTACTTTACCCTTGTGATCAGCCACACCCACTTCTCTTGCAGGGTTTTCAGTGATCATGGCAATCACCTCGTTAAGCGGAACGCCTGCCATAGTTGTCATTACTCTCACAAGGCGGTCTGCCGTTGCAACGCTTCCCGCGAAGGAGATTCCGTCCGGCATATGAGCGATACCGTCAAACACCGAAACGAGCTGTCCACGCTTCAGGCTTCCGAGAAGATATTCTCCATCAGGCATTCCGGCTCCTCGCATAGCATCGGTAACAAGAACCATGCGGTCACCACCCTTAGTCTTATAGATAAGCTTCAGGAGAGACGGCGGCAGATGAAGTCCGTCTGCGATAACCTCAGCACATATCTCATCGTGCAGGAGGGACGCTTCAAGCACACCCGGCACTCTGTAGCCGTTTTCGCGGATAATGGTGGACATACTGCTGTAGAGATGTGTCGCCATGGTGTAACCGGCGTTAATTGCTCGCACACAGTCGTCGTACTTTGCCGCGCTGTGGCCTGCAGAGAAGATGATACCGCTGTCGCGGAGAGCTTCAGCCATCTCGTCGGCACCTTCAAGCTCGGGAGCAACCGTCCATATGAGAAGATCGCCGTCAGCCGCCTCTACAATGCCCTTCCATGAGAGGTCGGACGGCACTTTTATGTACTTCGGATCCTGCGCGCCTGCCATTGACGGCTCAACGTAGGGACCCTCAAGATGAAGTCCGAGGATCTCGGGGAGGTTTTCGGCATCACGTGAGGATCTCACGCGTCTTGCAACGGCAAAAACCTCGCAAAGCTCCTCATCCTCTGCTGTGAGGGTGGTAGGCACGATTGACGTGGTACCGTGAGCCATGTGAGACGCCATCGCACCGCGGAAGGCTTCCTCGGTTCCGTCCATGAAATCGTGACCGCCGCCGCCGTGAACGTGAATGTCGATAAATCCCGCGGAGAGGTACGTGCCCTCGCCGTCGATGGACTCATCGACCGCGGGAAGGATCATCGCGCCGTCACGGCTGACGTACTCGATCTTACCGTCACGGATAAGCACAGCCGCCCCGTCGGTGATCCCGCTTTTCTCAACTAATTTTACGTTATATATAAGAGTTCTCATATATGCTTCCTTTTACAGAGTTACTCCGTCCTTGAAGATGGAGATACCCTTCATGCCAAACTCCTCGTTCTTTGTCTTGACTTCACCTGAAGCAAGAGCGATAACGTAGTCGAAGAGATCGCTTCCGCAAGAGGTAATATCACCCGTGTCGCATACAACGCCCGCGTTGAAGTCGATCCAAGCGTGCTTCTTTTCTGCGAGGGGAGTGTTTGATGATATCTTGACCGTAGGTACGGGACAACCGAAGGGAGTACCGCGGCCCGTGGTGAAGAGAACGAGATGGGCACCCGACACTGCAAGAGCAGTAGATGCAACGAGGTCGTTGCCGGGGGCGGAAAGGAGATTAAGTCCCTTCGTCTTCACGGGGTCACCGTAGCCGATAACGTCGCGAACAGCCGCCGCGCCGCACTTCTGCGTGCATCCGAGAGACTTGTCTTCAAGTGTTGTGATACCGCCCTTCTTGTTTCCGGGGGAGGGATTTTCGTACACGGTCTGACCGTAACGCATGAAGTATTCCTTGAAATTGTTGATAAGGCTTACGGTCTTATCGAAAAGCTCAACGTTTTCACAGCGGTCCATAAGCAGTGTTTCTGCACCGAACATTTCGGGAACCTCTGTAAGAATTGCTGAGCCGCCGCCGTAAACGAGCATATCGGAGAATACGCCTACTGTGGGGTTAGCTGTGATGCCCGAGAAGCCGTCGGAGCCGCCGCACTTGAGACCGACGATCAGCTCGGATGAGGGAACGTTAACTCTCTCATCCTTTGACGCGATGTCGCAAAGCTCGCGGAGAATCTCAAGACCCGCTTCAACCTCGTCTTCAACGTCCTGACAGTTGAGAAATCTTACTCTCTCGGAGTTAACTTCTCCAAGGACCTTCTTAAACTCGTCAAGGTTGTTGTTCTCGCATCCGAGACCGAGAACAAGCACACCGCCCGCGTTGGGGTGATGAACGAGACCTGCCAGTGCCTTCTGTGTATTCAGGTGGTCGCCGCCGAGCTGAGAGCATCCAAAGGGATGTGTAAGGGCGAATACGCCGTCGATGGAACCCTTCACAAGCTTTTCTGCTTCCTTGACCATTACCTCAGCAGGGGAATTTACACATCCGACTGTGGGAACTACCCATATCTCGTTACGGATACCGACCTTGCCGTTCTTTCTGCGGAATCCCTTGAAGTTTACGGTCTTGCCGGCTTTTTCGGGGATCGGGACGGGATTGTAGGTGTACTCAAGGATACCGTCAAGGTTAGTCTTAGTGTTGTGAGTATGTACCCAAGCACCTGTCTTTACGTCAGATGTTGCTCTGCCGATAGGAGCAGAGTACTTGATAATGTTTTCGCCCTCAGCGATGTCGCGGAGTGCAAATTTATGACCTGCGGGAATATCCTCGGCAAGAGTTACACCGAGAGCCTCCTCACCGCAGGAAAGAGCGGTGAGAGCAACACCCACGTTATCTTCGGGAGTGATCTTTACAAATTTCATTTTATTATTCCTCTGTTATTATTTTATCTCTCGGTAGCGGTCTTCATAGCTGCAGCCGCACCGTCGCGTCTGATGATGTCAAGGTACTCCTTGGCAGAATCAACGAATCCGGGAACGGTAGTGAGATCCATTCCCCAGAAATCTACGTTTGCCGCAAATCGTGTGAGAACGTCGTCACACTTTCCGTACTCGGTAAAGAATGCGATAACAGCCGCATCGTCGGCGATCTTGTAGCTTACCTTCTCACCGTTTACAACTCTCCAGCCGATAAAGCCGTCAGAAGTCTTCTCACCTCTTGCGTAGAACTCGCAAAGAGCGGCAAATGACATTGTGAGACAAGGGGGAACCTTGCCGTTCGTCTCAGCGGACTCAAGAAGGCTCTTCATAACTCTCGCACGCCACTTGGAAACGGAGTTAAGACAGATGGAGATAAGCTCGTGGTCGATAAAGGGATTCTCAAATCTCTCGCAAACGGAGTCTGCAAAAGACTTAACCTCATCGGCGGGGAGAGTGAGTGTGGGCATGATCTCGCCGTAGATGCACTTGTCAATAAAAGGACGGATCACGTCGTGTGCCATGCAGTCGCGGACGATACTCTCGCCTGAAAGGAACGCCGCGGGAACAAATGAGGTATGCGCGCCGTTGAGGATACGCACCTTTCTCTCTCTGTAGGGGCGCTGATCGTCTGTGAAGATAACGGGAAGACCTGCGCGGTTAAGGGGAAGTGTAGCCTCTGCTCTCGCGGTGTCGGGAGCCTCGATGACCCAAAGACCGAAGGGCTCGCAGATGTCAAGAAGGTTGTCCTTATAACCCAGCTTCTCGCAGATAGAGTCTGCCTCGCCGGGACGTCTCGGGTAACCCGTAACGATCCTGTCAACGAGGGTACTGCAGAACATACAAGCGTCATCGATCCACTTTGCAAAGTCCTCGCCGAGATTCCAGTTTTTGATCTGTGAGAGAACACACTCGCGGAGCTTCTTGCCGTTGTTTTCGATAAGCTCAACGGGATAGATAACGAGTCCGCGGGACTTGTCGCCGCCGAACGCCTTATATCTCTCGTAAAGGAACTTTGTGAGCTTGCCGGGATAGCTTGCGGGGGGAGTCAACTCGAATCGGTCAGTTTCATCGTACACGATACCCGCCTCGGTCGTGTTGGAAACCACGGCTTCAAGAGTTTCGCACTTAGCGTAGCCCATGAACTTGTCGTAATCCGCATATGAGGAGATAACGCTGTCAACGCTTGTTACCACGCGTACGTCATCAACAGTCTCGCCGTTCTCTTTACCACGGAGAACTACGCTGTACACGCTGTCCTGTTCACCAAAGAACTTCATAAGAGGCGCGTTGATAGGCTGTACGAGCACGGCAGAGCCGTCGTACACACCCGCCTCGTTTGCTACGTCGATCATGTAATCAACGAATGCGCGCAGGAAGTTACCCTCGCCAAACTGAATCACCTTCACCTGACGTGAGGGCTTTGTTACTGTATCTTTTATGTTTGTCATAATAGTGTTTATCCTTTCAAAGCAAAACGTTTTGCCCTTCTCAGTTACCTGGAAAAGGCAAAGTGCGGCACCCTCATCAGAGGGATGAGAGTACCGCATTAATTACATGGTTATATTAGCTTATGCGCGCTCTACAGTATAAGCCACGCCCTCTGCGGGACGGATCTTACTTTCGTCTACCTTGGAGAAGCTGTCCTCGTCTACGAAGAGAGCAAAGTTCTTATGACCCTTCATGATGGTAGCGGGGATAAGATTTGTCTTATCGTTCTCAAGGGTATCTCTTACAGCGTTAGCCTTTACTGCGTAGGGAACGCAGGAAACGATCTGCTCGCACTGGAGGATCTGGTAAACAGTCATGGAAACAGCCTGCTTCGGAACGTCGTCGATGGTTGCAAACCAACCCTCGCCAACCTGCTGCATCTTGCAGGTGTCGTTGAGGTTAACTACGATGTAAGCTTCCTTTGTGTCGAAGTCTGCCGGCGGATCGTTGAACGCGATGTGAGCGTTCTCACCGATACCGATGAGACCAACGTCGATGGGAGCGCTTCTGAGCTCAGCTGTGAGAGCAGCGATACCCTCAACTGTACCGTCAACGAGGTGAGCAGCCTTAAGGTTGATCTTCTGAATGAATCTCTCCTTGAGGTACTTTCTGAAGCTTGCGATGTGAGTCTCGGGGAGGTCAACGTACTCGTCAAGGTGGAACATTGTTACCTTGGACCAGTCAATGTCACGCTCGATAAGGGGCTCGATGGTTGTGAGCTGAGAAGCTCCTGTGGAGAGGATAATTCTTGCCTCACCCTTCGCCGCGATAGCCTCATTGATAAGCTCTGCGATGTAATCAGCCGCATTGCAGCCGAGAGCCTTTGCGTCTTTGCTTACTACGATTTTCATAATGTATCATGTCCTTTCAGATGGGTTTTGTATGTAAATTTTTTTGCTGACTCAATTAAAGATTTTCACGGAAAAAGTCGGGTGCTTTTACGCCCGAGAATGCGTGTCCGTGAGGATGAATATCGGTCACAAGCTTATCGCCTGCACCTGCCGCGTCGAAAATACGCTTTGTTTCCTCGTATCCGCGCCACAGATCCTCAAAGGGGAAGCAGGCGTCGTAAATGCCCATTTCCATGAGGCAGGGTCGGGGTGCGATAAGTCCCGCAACGTCGAAGGTGTCCATGTATCGGTAGAGATTCGGGAGCACCTGAGAGCCGCAGAAGTTGCCGTCGCGGATGCCGAATGCGTCAAAGGGATTGACGTAGCTGATAATGTCGCACGCCTTGATACGAGGCTCGACTGCCGTAACGAATGTGGTCATGGTACCGCCCTGTGACATACCCATCATGCCGATCCTGTCGGGGTCCACCTCGTCCATGGTTTCAAGATAGTCGATACAGCACTTGAAGTCCCAGATGTTGAGTGTGAGGGGATATACTCCGAAGATACTACCCTTTACGTAGTTAAGGTTGCAGGGGTCGCGGGGAATGTCGATGGGGTCATATTTGTCCCGTCTCTCACCGAAGCCTCTGAGATCGGGGGAGATGGTCACAAAGCCTTCCTTTGCCATCTGCTCCGCGAAGTTGTAGTTTGCCGCCGCAACGTCAGCCGCTCTTTCGGGAGTACCTGTCATACCTGTCACGGAATCCTTACCGAATGGACCGTGACCGTGACTGCACAGTATCGCGGGTGTGCTCTTATCCTTCTTTGCACTCTTTGGAATCAGCACAACAGCGGGGACGGACATATACTTGTCCACGTCGAAGACTACCTTACGTCTGATATAGTCTCCCTGATCCACAGAGTAAAGGACCTCTGCGTTCAGCGGAACCTTTTCGGGGAATTTTCCGAGAAGCTCAGCGAGCTTACCGTAAGCCGCAGGTTTCCATTCATCAAAGGGCAGTCCCGCATTCTTAAATGAAAGGGACGGACGATGCTCTTCCGCCAGCTTCTCCCAATATTCCTGAAGCGTAAATATCCTCTTCATAAAGCTATACCTCTCAAAACAGATACTTCTCCTATTATGATACCACATATCTTTCACTTCGTCAAGATTTACGCCGCATTTTAACCTGAGTTTGTACCATTTTTTCTTCTGTCGCCCCCCACTCGTTCTCATTCATACCCGAGCAGTTAATTCTATCTCATATTTGTGATTACAAAGAGTGATATTGTCGCATAATTATAAATAATTATAAAAGTAAAACAACAATCGTATGAGGTGACAAAGTGGGTAGTAAAAAAATGAGCCTTGGGGAAAAATGCACGGTTGCCGCAGTATTTGTTGCACTGACGTGGCTTTTTTTCAAATATCTGCTCCCTCCGTCCATACCCATAATACTTGCCTGTATGCTATCGTCGTTTATGCGCCCCCTCGTTGGCTTTGTCTGCAGAAAAACAAAAATGCCGCCAAAGGTGTGCGGGGGAGTTTTGGTCGCACTCATGATCTTTGCCGTCGGTTATACCGCAATTTCCCTGGGCGAAAAGCTTTTGAGAGAGGCAAGCGACTTCCTCGCGGTCACGGTAAGTGAGCTTGAAGGGGAAGACAACATCATAAAAAGAATAAGGGACATACTGGAAGGCCTGCCTGACAAATTCCCTCTGCTTCGCCGTTTCGCTTCAAAGGACTCGGACCTCAGTGAACGGGCTTATGAGTTTGTGGTATCAGTCGCAAGAGAAGCCGCGGGACATCTCAGCGCATCTCTCACTTCAGTCGCCGCAAGATTCCTCAAATCTCTCCCCGCATTCGTTTTTTCCTTGATCGTCAGCATACTCGCATTATTTTATCTTACCGTGGACGCAGTGAGAGTGAAGTCGGGAGTAAAACAGCTCCTTCCGAAAAGGCTTCAAAGCACCGTAAAGAATCTATATGAAGGTATATCCATCGGAGTCGCAGGGTATGCGCGTGCCTACTTTGTACTGATGCTTCTAATTTTCAGCACAGCATTTTTCGGACTTATAATAATGAACGTCCGCTATGCTTTTTTCCTTGCCATTGTAATAGCTGTGGTGGATGCTCTGCCTCTTCTTGGAAGCGGAAGCATAACTCTGCCTTGGGCTGTTTTTTCTCTGATCACGAAAAGCACCTCACGCGGAGTCGGTCTGCTGATACTGACGGCAGTTATGTACCTTATACGGCAGCTTGCGGAAAGTCGTCTTGTGGGACATTTTCTCGGGATCCATCCGCTGATAACACTGATCAGTGCTTATCTCGGATTCAGCTTTTTCGGCTTTTACGGAATGATAGTCGCTCCCATCTGTCTGTATGTTCTCAGGCTCATTTTCAGCGACAGCACTGTCAGCGAGCCTGCAAAAGAAAACGGCACTGAAATTCAATAAAGCACTGAAATTCGATAAAAAAGAAGGCATCACAATACTCTGCGATGCCTTTTTTACATAAATGTTAAATTAAAGCGCGGAAACGATAGCCTCTGTATCGGAAGCGATCATAAGCTCTTCGTTTGTGGGAAGAACGTATACCTTAACCTTGGACTCAGGTGTGGAAATCTCAACGATATCGGACTGATGGTGGATCTTTGCGTTAAGCTCGCTGTCGATCTTTACGCCGAAATACTCAAGGTCAGCACAAGCTCTGTCGCGGAGCTCGGGGTTGTTCTCACCCATACCTGCTGTCCAAACGATAGCGTCAAGACCGTTCATTGCAGCGGCATAAGAACCGATGTACTTCTTGATCTGATATGCGAGTGTAGTAGCCGCTGTGTAAGCTCTCTTGTCACCCTTAAGAATAGCAGCCTCAATGTCACGGCTGTCTGAAGAGATACCGGATACTCCGAGGAAGCCGCACTTCTTGTTCATGTAGTTGTCAGCCTCAGCGGGAGTCCAGCCCTCTCTCTCCATAAGGAAAGGAACGATAGCGGGGTCGATGCAGCCGCAACGAGTACCCATCATTACGCCTTCAAGGGGAGTGAGACCCATGGATGTGTCAACACACTTGCCGCCCTTTACAGCGGAAATGGAAGAACCGTTACCGATGTGGCAGGTGATGATCTTTGTCTCTTCAAGAGGCTTGTCAAGAAGCTTTGCCATTTCCTTGGACACGAATCTGTGGGAAGTACCGTGTGCACCGTAACGGCGGATCTGATACTTTTCAGCCAGCTCATAAGAAATGCCGTAGGTGTAAGCCTGCTCGGGCATTGTCTGGTGGAAGGATGTGTCGAATACGAGAACCTGAGGCTTATCGGGCATAACAGCGAGACAACCCTTGATACCCATGATGTGTGCGCCTGTGTGGAGAGGTGCAAAGTCACGGCAGAGCTCAAGCTTTTCGAGAACCTCGTCATTAAGAAGAACTGACTCAAAGAAGTAAGGACCGCCGTGGACAACGCGGTGACCTACAGCCTCGATTTCGTTCATATCGGAAATAACACCGTACTCGGGGCTTGTAAGGTATTCAATAACATACTTTGTAGCAACGGCGTGATCGGGCATTGCGATCTCAACCTTAAGCTTTTCGCCGTCCTCGCCCTTTCTGTGCTCAAGTCTTCCGTCAATACCGATTCTCTCGCAAATACCCTTTGCAAGAACGGACTCGGTTGCAGTATCGAAAAGCTGATACTTAAGTGATGATGAACCTGCGTTTACAACAAGAACTTTCATTTGAATATACTCCGTTCTGCCGACAGCATTCTTACTGCGGCTAAAAATATAAAATACTCGATAATTGACAATATCTAAATTATCGTTTATAATTATATATGAAAACTCAGATAAAAGCAAGTACATTATTCCATTTCGGAGGTTTTAACAAAAAATGGCGAAAAATACGGCGATAATATGTGAATTTAATCCACTGCACAATGGCCACAAAGCGATTCTTGCCCATGCGGGCAAAGAAGGCAATGCCGTTATCGCCATTATGAGCGGAAATTTCACTCAAAGAAGCGAAGGCGCGGTATTTGACAAATACAAAAGAGCACGTCTTGCGGTGTCAATGGGTGCGGATGCAGTGCTTGAGCTTCCCTTCCCTTGGTGCTCTGCAAGTGGAGAATTTTTTGCCCTCGGCGGAGTGGGCATTGCCGCAGGTCTGGGCATCGACAGCTTCGTTTTCGGCAGTGAAACGGGAGACACGGATTACGTGAAGCGCGCTTCAAGGCTGACAGTATCCGAGGCGTGCTCAGCGGCGGATAACAAGCTCGGTGCCGCGGTTTCCTCAGACAATTTTCTTAGAAGTCACGGTATCAGTCTTTCCTCCAACGATAAATTAGCCGCCGAATATATGCGCGCCGCCGTAAGGCTTGGCATCACCGCTGATTTTTCCGCATATAAAAGAATGACCGCCGACGGATTTTATCGCAGTGCCACCGACATCCGTCAAATGATATACGACGGAGAGGACTTCTCACCCTTCGTCCCCACGGAAACTATTGACGTCTGCGGCAGGACATCCGACATTCGGGACGGTGCCCTTGAGGACATATTGTTTCACTTCTATCGCATAAAGACAGAGCCGTCATATAACGTATTCGATGCCGCGGGAGGTGTCGGCGAAAGACTTGCGGTGTCTGCCGCCAAATCCCACTCGGGAAGTGAATTTTTCCGTCTTGCAGCTACAAAGAAGTACACCAATTCAAGGCTTCGCCGCGCCGCCCTGTTTTCTCTTTTAGGTGTCAGCAAAAGCGACCTTACATCTCCCCCCGCCTTCACGGTGCTTCTTGCCGCAAACGAAAAAGGCAGACGCTTTTTGGCAGATACGAAAAAAACAAGAAGCATCGCCGTTTTGACAAAGCCATCTGATTTTTCACCGTCTGATGAAAGTGAAAAAAGGCAGTACGATCTGTGGTGCCGCGCTGACGAGGTGTATTCCCTCTGTCTTCGTCAAGTCCAAACGTCGGGAGAATACCTGAGGCGCTCTCCCGCTATTCTTTGAGGCTTCCCTTTGTCAATACTATTGACCTTGAGAATTATTTGTGTTAAAATATAACCGTAAACCGTCACGGATAACATCCGTCAACATTTCCGTTTTTGTAAGCCATAGGCTGAATGGAGCCATATTATTATGAAAATACTTAAAATTCTGTTCCTGCTTCTTGCCGCAGTTCTTATACTCTCATCCTGCGGTGAAGAGTCGGACAGCAAAACCGCCATCGAAAGGCTGGCGTCAGACCCGCCTTCCCCCACGGGGTACTCCATAATAAATCCCGATTCCGAAGTACGCGGTATATGGATCGCATCCGTTTTTAATATTGATTACCCGTCCCAGACCGACCTTAGCGCAGACAAGCTGAAGTACGAGATAGACGATATTATCTCGTACTGCAAAAAGTACGGTCTGAACACGGTGTTTTTCCAGGTGCGTCCTTCATGCGATGCGCTGTACGACAGCGATATTTTTCCCGTATCAACATCCCTTTCCTCTACGGGCACCCTGAATTTCGACCCTCTCGCATACTTCGTCAACGAGGCGCATAAAAACAATATTTTTCTTCACGCGTGGGTGAATCCTTTGAGAATCACAACTTCGGCAAATGCAGAAAACAGTCTTTCTCCTTCAAGCCCCGCTGTTATCCATCCCGAATGGACGGTAAAGTATACCGACGGAAAGCTTTATTTCAATGCTGGACTCCCCGAGGTTCGCGATCTTGTAGCGGACGGTGTCCGTGAGATCGTTACGAAATACGACGTGGACGGCGTGGTGTTCGATGACTACTTTTATCCTTATCCTCAGGGCAACGCCGATTTTGCAGACGATGCCGCATATAAGAAGTACGGCGGCGGATTTAAGACAAAAGCCGATTGGCGACGGGACAATATAAACCTTCTCATCAAGCAGTGCTACGACACAGTGAAGGCAACCGATCCCGAATGTATTTTCGGTGTCTCTCCCGGTGGAGTCTGGCAGAACAACGACGGTACGAACGGAGGCTCCGACACAAGAGGATTTGAGACCTATCACAGTCTTTACTGTGACACTCTCGCATGGGTCAGAGGCGGATACGTTGATTACGTGTCCCCGCAGATCTACTGGAACTTTGATTCATCCGTAACTCCCTTTGCTCATCTCACGGAATGGTGGAACACTCAGCTTGACGGTTCGGGTGTTGAGCTTTGGATCTCCCACGGAGCATATTTCTACGACGAAGGAGCCCAAAGCTGGAAGGATCCCGAGGGCGAAATGAAAGATCAGGTGGAGTATGCCCGCGAAGCTCTGACCTACAGAGGAAGTATGTTCTACGGCTACGATGAGCTGAAGCGAAATCATCTCGGTATCTCAGACGAGCTGAGTGAGCTGTATCGGGATGAGATCATATACTGCGACCCTTCTCCCACGGGAGGAGTTGGAATCACATCTCACTATTACGGCGAGGAATGCAGTGTCGGAAACATCACCGTCACGGGTTACTCCGATCCCTCTGTCGGTCTGAAGTTGGACGGTGAGAACGTGGGAAGACACAAGGACGGAAGCTTTGAGGTCGAGCTGCAGATCAAAAAGGGAGAGAATAAATTCACATTCTCACAAAACGGCAAGACCTTCTCACTGAGCATTATCGGAAAATGATCCGTTTCACGCGAAAACACAAAAAAACACACCTTGGAGTTATATTACAATGAAAGCTATTGAAAGATTTTTAAGTTACATAAAGTACGACACACAAAGTGACGAAAACAGCGGCACTACTCCGTCAAGTGAAGCTCAGCGCACCTTTGCGGAAATGCTTTGCGCCGAGCTTAAAGCCATCGGTGCGGACAATGCCTCTGTTGACGGTAACGGGTACGTGACCTGCAAGCTGCCGGCTACCGCAGGGCGTGAAGATGCCCTCTCTGTGGGATTTATTGCTCATATGGACACTGCTCCCGATTTTTCGGGACGTGACGTCAAGGCGCAGATCATTGAAAACTATGACGGAGGTATGGTTCCTCTCGGCAGCTCAGGTCTGACCCTTGACCCTGCGGAGTTTTCCCATCTTACAGCTCTCAAGGGCAGGACCCTCATTACAACCGACGGTACAACACTTCTCGGCGCCGACGACAAGGCGGGTGTTGCCGAGATCATGACAGTTATCGAAAAGATAATCAGCGAAAACATTCCCCACGGACCTCTCTCCTTCTGCTTTACACCTGATGAGGAGATCGGAGAGGGCGCGGACCACTTTGATGCTGAAGCTTTCGCCACTGTTGCGGCATATACCGTAGACGGCGGCGCCGAAGGCGAGATTGAATACGAAAACTTCAACGCATACAGTGCAAAGTTTGAGATCACGGGGCGCAACATCCATCCGGGCGGCGCAAAAAACATGATGATAAACGCCTCCCTCGTTGCTCATGAGATAGTGTCCATGCTTCCCTCGGGAGATACTCCCGAAAACACGGAAGGCTACGAGGGCTTTTACCATCTCTGCGGTGTTTCGGGTACTGTGGAAAAGGCTTCTCTTGACTATATCGTCCGCGACCACGACGCCGATATGATGAGGTGCAGACTCAAAACACTCCGACATATTGAAAAGCTGATATGCGAAAAGTACGGGGACGGCACTGCAGTACTCACCGTCAAAGAGCAGTACAGAAACATGAGAGAGATCGTGGAAAATCATATGTACACGGTTGACACGGCAAGAGCTGTGATCTCCTCCCTTGGAATTACTCCCGTCACCACCCCGGTAAGAGGCGGCACAGACGGCGCACGCATCAGCTTTATGGGTATTCCCTGCCCGAATCTCGGCACGGGCGGATACGCTTTCCACGGTCCCTTTGAGCATATTACCTCCGAGGGAATGGAAAAAGCCGTTGATATTATTCTCGGCATCATCAGCGCCTATAAGGAAATGAAGTTGTGATTTTTATAAAAAATTTATAAATTCCACTTGATTTCAAATTCCCGTAATATTATATTGAATGGAGACTGCAATGACAGATTCAACTGTATTTGAAAAGACCTACAGCGCAAGAAGCGTTCGCGTTTTCGACAGATCAAAGCCCGTCGGCAGAGAGGCGCTCACTTATTTCGTGGAGTGTGCCAGAGTTTGCCCCACGGCGGCAAATCTTCAGCCTTTGAAATACGTACTTGTGGATGACTGCAAAACTGCAAGCTCCCTTTTCGCTCTCACAAAGTGGGCAGGGTATCTGAAAGACGTAAGGCTACCTCCCGAGGGGTGTGAGCCTACGGATTTTATCGTCATGTGCCACGACACCGACGTATGTAAAATTACCGATTATTCCACAATGGATGTGGGTATCTGCGCTCAGACCATCAACCTTGCGGCAAGGGAAAAAGGATTTGCTCTGTGCATGATCGGCTCATTCGATAAAGAAGAGACCGCAAAGCTCCTCTCGCTTCCCGAAAATCTTGTGCCCGTTCTTGTGCTGGCTATCGGCACCCCCGCTGAGGCTCCCATCATCTGCTCTGTGGGTGAAAACGGAAGCATAAAGTATTTCAGAGATGACCGTGACTTGCATTTCGTACCCAAACGCTCAATAAAGGAAGTTATTGTAAAGTGAACACAAAAGAATATAAGATCTCAAAGCCCATGATGATCAGGGTCATCGGAATTGCCGTATCCGTTATCGGTTTTGGCGGAATATTTCTTATTAAACTCCTGCTCGACCTCAAATTTCAAGATTTTGTAAATGCTTACGGATTCGTTCCCGTTTCCCACGACAACTTCTACCTGTTTTTTGACTTTTCCACTATCATCTGCGCTGTGCTTCTTGCTCTGACGCTTCTGTCTGCCGCAACCTATATTTTCCAAAAGGACAAGCCGTCGAAATTCGCTTTTCTCACCGTAAGCGTGTCACCTATCCTTTGTATGGCGGCAATACTTATGGTTTCAGGCTTTTATGCATATCTGACCCACGGCTCAGAGTTTACTATGTGGTATTGGCTCCTGACTTTGGGATTTTCGGAGACCCTTCTGTTCGCTCTGCCCTTTACTCTCATCAAAGCTCATAAGGTCACCGTAAGCATGACGGAAGCACCGAAGCCAAAGAAAAGATCCCGCAAGTAATCCCTCAGTAAAAAACATTTAAGTTCCGTGAAAGGTATCCTAACATTTATGAACATCAGTAAAATTATTCGCAAAACGGTTATATTTGCCGTCGTTTTCTCTCTGCTGGTTCTGCCCGCATCCGTAATCAGTGTAAACGCCGCCGAAATCACAAGTACCGTAAATCTTGCTTACGCAACTCAGCACGAAAGCGGCAACGGCTACTATTGGGATAACATAAACAAAGTCCTGACACTTGACAATTTCAACGTTAATACTGAAGACGACTGGGGTCTGAGACTTCCCACAAACGCAAACAACCTCACCATCGAGCTTAAAGGAACGAACGTTATCAAAGCAGGCAAATATGCTCTCGGCTGTCCCGGTAACGTTACCGTCAAGGGAGACGGCAAGCTTATACTTGAATCAGGTACCCACGCAATATTCGTTCACAGTAAGACCGATGCACACAAATTCCGCATTTTTGACGGCGAGGTATCGGCAAAGGGCGGCGAGACCGCTTTCTACTCGGAGGTTGCCGAATTTTCAATGACCGGTGGAAGTGCTCAGTTCTCATCAGACGGAGATTTTGCAGTCAACACCCGCGTGTTCTCCATGACGGGCGGTAAGGCTACCGTGAACGGTACCCTGAAGGCCGTACATCTTCTCAGACTCAACGAAGCTGAGCTTACGGTTACAGACGACAAAAAGGCGCTTGAGATCGGAAACCTTTTCGAGCATGATAACATTAAGTTTATGGCGGGAAACTCAGAAAACTCCCTTAAGGAGATCGAAGACTACAACGGAGAGATGTACTTCAAAACAACTCCCGTGCCCCCCGGTCCTCGCGACAGTATCATTTTCGGAGAAGGTACGCCCATAACCGTTGATTACATCCTTCTCGGATGTGCGGTAGTGCTTGTTTCGTGTTTGCTCATTATTCCCATAGTCGTAAAGAAGAGAAAAACGAAAAAGCTGTACGCCCGCCTTGAAAGTGAAAAAGGGAAAAAATAATTCTCAGAAAAAAGAAGCTTCCGTCCATAAAAAGCGGTAGCTTCTTTTTATCTTTTCTGAGATCGATGAGATTTTAACACCACTGCATAAATTAACTGAAAAAAATTATAAAAAACTGATATTTTTTCACAAAACCCCTATACAAATCCATTAAAATGTGATATAATATAGACACGGGAGAGAGGGAACTCTCAAACGCGATCATATAGTAAAAGGGGGCTCGGGTTTGACGTGTCAGCCGCATTTTGCGGCGGTAATGTCATGCCTTGTTTGTTTTTTGCAGACAAAGTGTCCCCGTATTCTAAGAAAGGCATGGTACTGCTATGAACATTACGATTAACGGACGTCACCTCACTGTAAGACAGGATCTCAGAGACCTCATCGAAAAGAAACTCACAAAGTTCGACAGATTCTTCCCCGGCGGTGCCGATGCATCGGTTACCTGCCGTACCGAAAAAAGTAATAAACTAATTGAAATTACCATAAATGTCGGCAAAACCATCTTCCGTGCGGAGGAGTCCTCCGACACCTTCCAATCCGCACTTGACGGATGCCTCAGTTCCATCGAGCGACAGATCAGGAAGAATAAAACAAGACTTGAAAAGAGAATGAAAGCAGATCTTGCTGTTCCCGCACCCGTCCTTGAGGACGATATTGTGGAGGAAGAGGTTCTCTTTGATATTCGTCGCAAGACCTTCCCCATCAGACCGATGACGCTTGAAGAAGCTATTCTCCAGATGAACCTCCTCGGACACAGCTTCTATATGTTCCTTGATGCCGACACCGCAAAGATGAGTGTGGTTTACAAACGTCACGGCAACACCTACGGTCTTATTACACCTGAAGATTGACAGCGCTTAATTATTTTTTTCATTTTAATTCTCTCCTTTCTTTCAAATGCAGAGAACCTATGGATCCTCCTCCATAGGTTCTCTGCATTTTTTGGTTATGATGAAACAAACGCGTGTCTGCGTAGCAGACAAAAATCGGCGTTTTGATTTTTAGCGTTTGTTTACGCGTGAAACAGCTTATCTTTCAAGCAAAGCTATCTTTACTTTCACGCATTTAGTCCTCATAGGTTTCGCTTGCCAATGTCATTTGAATATATTCGGTGGGATCTACCTCTTTACCATCAAGATGAAGCTCAAAATGAAGGTGGCTTTCTTCCTCACATTCAATAAGTGCCGTATTTCCAACGTAGCCTAAGGTATCCCCCGCAGAAAGCTTCGCTCCGGTCGTGACCCCTTCGGGAAGCTCCGCACAAAGATTATTGTAAACCGATATGATTCCCTCTCCGTGAGTCACCTCTACTGTCGTTCCCATCATCGGGTCCTCATAAACACTGCTTACAGTTCCGTCTGCACATGACATGACAGGACTTCCCTCCGACGCGGCAACGTCTATACCCATATGAGTTCTGTAGTCGTTCATGGTCATTGAATAAACCGGCACTGTCAGACTGCAGGTAACGATCACATTTCCGTCCGCGGGAGACACGAAGTTTATGTCTTCGATCTGAACGGAAACGGGAGCATTCTCCTCCGGGGTAACTTCTACCGTGGGCTTTGTGCTCTCGGGAGACTTTTCGGTTTCGGTAGGATCACCTGTCTCATTGTTTTCCGTACCCTTGGGGTCGCTTGAAGTAATACTTTCGCTCTGCTCTGACGTCTGCGTGTCCGACGGTTTTGCCCTCCGTCCCGCACCGAAAGCAAGAGCTATAAAAATACTTCCCGTGATCAGGATCAAAGTCAGGCAAGCATAAAGGGTTCTCATTTGTTTAGTCTTCGTCATATTTATTTTTCCTTTCATTTTTCCTGTGATATGATTCCCGTAATATTTTTACCCTCCAATTCTTTTTTATACAAATACAACATCCCTTTTCTTGATTTTTATTGCTTCCCTAAAGATTTTTTCAGTTTTTCAATATTATTTTTGAAAGATGGTTTACAAAAGCAAAAAAATGTAGTATACTAATCGTATATTTTCTCATATACTGTATTTGAGCCGTGATCGGGAAGAAAAGGCTTCAGACTTGCCAAGAGAGCTGCGTGTTTGGTGTGAGCGCAGTCAAGTCACGCCCGCTGTGCACCCGTGAGCTCCCTCTCATTTGAGAGCGTTTGCCGCGTTAAGGTATCAAGATATAAATTAGAGTGGAACCGCGGACGCCGCCTCTGTTTTTTTGAGGTTGCGTTTTTTTATTTTTTCGCGTTTCCCATAAAAATATACGTTTTTCCGTCATGTACGGAACGGAGGAATCAATGCTTGAATTAAAGATCAAAATCACACGCCGCCCTGCGGCTTCGGAGAAGTGCACCAATACAAAAAAAAGCTCTGAGGCGTGTGCCGTGAGACGTATGGTAAACGAGATAAAGGAAGACATTGATGCTATTTGCCAAAGAGACCCCGCGGCAAAAAGCAGATTTGAAGTTTTGACCCTCTACTCGGGTCTGCACGCGCTTCTTATGTACCGCATGGCGCACAAGCTCCATCTGAAGGGGCATACCTATCCCGCACGCCTTATCTCTCAAAGCGCAAAGTTTTTAACGGGAATTGAGATCCATCCCGGCGCCACCATCGGCAAAGGACTCTTTATCGACCACGGAAGCGGAGTTGTGATCGGCGAGACCACCATCATCGGCGACAACTGTACCATATATCAGGGTGTGACCCTCGGCGGTACGGGTAAGGAAACGGGTAAGCGCCACCCAACGCTTGGCAACAACGTAATGGTTGGCTCGGGAGCAAAGCTTCTGGGTTCATTCACGGTAGGCGACAACTCAAAGATCGCGGCAGGAGCCGTGGTGCTCAGAGACGTGCCCGAAAACTGCACTGCCGTAGGTGTTCCCGCAAAAATAGTTGTACGAAGCGGAGTAAAGGTTGAAAGAGATCCCATCGACCTTGACCAGGTACACATTCCCGACCCCATGTCCGACGAGCTCAGCCGTATCAAGTCCCGTCTTGATGAGCTTGAGGCATTTCTCGACAGTAAGGATAAAGAGTGATCTGATTTACCGCTATGAAAATATGTCATGTTTGCGGCAATATCGCCGCTGATCACGCAAGGTTTTGCAGAATGTGCGGAACTGTACTTTCTGACACGGAGCAACCGCAAAAACACGGTGTCTTTGCAACTCTCGGTAAGATACTTTTGTACATCCTCATGTTTTTCTGCGTGCAAACCGTCGTTTCAATGGCTGTGGGTATCGTCATCGGAATAATGGCAGGCTTCGCGACTGTCTCCAATACTCCCGATGAGCTGACTCAAAAGCTTGAGGATATTCTGAATGATGTCCTTCCCCTTATCTCTCTTATTTCAAATGTGGTTTTCGTCGGTGCGGTCTCCCTTTTCTTCGCCGTAAGAAAGAAAAACGTGGCAAAGGAAGTCCGCCTTTGCAAATTTCCCTTATGGACGATTCCCGTATGCGCCGTTTTCGGTTACTGTATAAATCCCGTAATTTCATTTATTTCGGCAATTATCCCCTGGCCGGAAAGCCTGGTTGAATACTACAATTCTTCAACGGAAAGCCTCGTGTCGGGAAGTATCCCCCTCACGGTCATCGCCATATCGTTGGTAACCGGATTTGCTGAAGAATTTCTTTTCCGCGGAATCGTCGTGACCCGTCTGAGACGTATATGCAGCAGTACCGTTACTGTCATAGTGTCGGCTGTCATTTTCGCAGCGGTACACCTTAACCCCATATCCTTCGTGGGAATATTCATTCTTGCTGTAATACTGGCGAAGATATTCTTCAAATACGATTCGGTCATTCCATGTATGATCGTCCATGCAGCATTTAACTTGTTTGCCATAATCGGCTTTCCCTCGGACAATTCCGCCTTTGTTTTCGGCTTCATTTTCATATGTGCCGCAATCGCTCTCGGAACAGCATACCTATTATTAAAAGGAAGCTCCGACACAACTGAGGTTCCCGAGGAGAATTAAAATAATCTGAAAAACAAAAGAAAAAAATACGTAAAAAATAAAACATATGTGCCATAGGCACGAAATGGAGTATAGTATGAAGCTTTATAACACACTAACAAGAACAAAAGATGAATTTACTACTCACGAACCGGGCGTGTGCAGAATGTACACCTGCGGTCCTACGGTTTATCACTTCGCTCATATCGGAAACCTCAGATCCTACATCATGGAGGACGTACTTGACAAGTACCTCCGCTACGACGGCTACGACGTTCGCCGCGTAATGAACATCACCGACGTTGGTCACCTTTCCAGCGATGCGGACACTGGTGAAGATAAGATGCTCAAGGGCGCAAAGCGAGAAAAGAAGACTGTAATGGAGATCGCAAAATTCTACACCGATGCGTTCTTCGCAGACTGTGCCAAGCTCAATATCCGCACTCCGGACGTAGTAGAGCCCGCTACCTCCTGCATTCCCGAATTCATTCAGATGGTAGAGGGACTTCTCGAAAAGGGCTACGCTTACGTTGCCGAGGGTAACGTTTACTTCGATACATCAAAGCTTCAGGAATACTACGTATTCAACAAGCACGACGTCGAAGACCTTGAGGTAGGTGTACGTGAGGGTGTTGAAGAAGACACCGCAAAGCGCAATAAGTCCGACTTCGTGCTTTGGTTTACAAAGTCTAAGTTTGACGATCAGGAGCTTAAGTGGGACAGTCCCTGGGGTATCGGTTACCCCGGCTGGCACATCGAATGCTCCGCTATCAGCCTCAAGCACCTCGGTGAGTATCTTGACCTCCACTGCGGCGGAATCGACAACGCATTCCCCCACCATACCAATGAGATCGCTCAGAGCGAAGCTTACATCGGTCACAAGTGGTGCCCTCACTGGTTCCACATTCTACACCTCAATACCAATTCAGGTAAGATGAGTAAATCTACAGGTGAATTTCTCACTGTTTCCCTCCTTGAGAGCAAGGGCTACGATCCCCTCGTTTACCGTTTCTTCTGTCTCCAGTCACATTACAGAAAATCTCTCGTGTTTTCCTATGAGGGACTTGACAATGCATCCGTAGCTTTCAAAAAGCTCATCGACAGAATCGCCGCAATCAAAAACGAGGGTGAAGTTGACACCTATGCCTTCTCTAACCTCAAAAAAAGCTTCACCGATGCTCTTGACAACGACCTCAATACTGCCCTCGCAGTCACCGCACTTTACGATGTTCTCAAAGCCAAGGTAAACGGAGCCACAAAGCTTGCGCTTATTGCAGACTTTGACCGCGTACTCTCTCTTTCTCTTATTGAAAAGGCTGAAGCGGCAAAAATGCAGAAGGCAGATGACGCAGCCGAAAGCGCTGAAAGCGGTGTTGATGGTGAACTCAAGGCTTGGATCGAAAGCATGATCACAGAACGCGCTGAGGCAAAAAAGGCAAAGAATTATGCACGAGCTGACGAGATCCGTGCAGAGCTTTCCGCCAAAGGTGTTACACTCAAGGACACCAAGGAAGGTACCACGTATACAATTCAGTAATTATTAACAATTTCCCCTGCGTGAAGCCCGTTATTTTATCTGCGGGCTTCACGCAAAAGTTTTCGTAAGCTCTTGATTTTATAAAATGATTGGAGTAAAATTATGAAGAATGTTATAATAGGTATAGATGTTGGCGGAAGTACCACAAAAATCGTTGGTTTTGACGTAACAAACGGCAACAAAACGCTTATCGAGCCAATCTTCGTTAAGGCGACCGATCCCGTGACCTCCACATTCGGAGCATTCGGAAAGTTTCTTGACGAAAATGATCTCTCGCTTTCCGACATCGAAAGGGTCATGATCACAGGAGCAGGCTCATCGTTTATCACAAAGCCTCTGTACGGACTTCCCTGCTATAAGATCGAAGAATTCATGGCTATCGGTCTTGGCGGACTGTATCTGTCAGGACTCAAAAAGGCTCTCATTGCAAGCCTCGGCACCGGCACTGCTCTTGTTTTCGCCGAGGAGGGGCAGACTCCAAAGCATCTTGGCGGTACGGGCGTCGGCGGCGGTACACTTGTGGGACTTTCAAAAAAGCTCCTTGACATGGATACCGTGACCCATATTGAAGAGCTTGCAAAGGACGGTTCTCTCGACAAGGTGGATCTCCGTATCGGTGACCTGATCAACAATAATAACATTCCCGGATTTACCGACACCACAACAGCGTCAAACTTCGGTAATATCAGCGATCTTGCGACGAAGGCTGATATTGCCCTCGGTGTCATCAACATGGTTTTCGAAACTATCGGTATGATATCCATCTTCGCTGCGCGGGGTTGCGGGATCCGCGACATTATTTTGACGGGTAACCTTTCAAGCGTAGTTCAGGCAGGCGATATTTTCTCAACGCTGAACCGTATGTTCGACGTCAATTTCATAATTCCCGAATATTCAAGATTCGGTACGGTAATAGGAGCAGCACTTGCAGACTGTCCCGTAACGTCTCTCTGAGTATAATATATCATTTTCAAGTGAAAGAAGACATTTAGTTATGGAAACACTGTTTATACTTTCCGTGGCACTTTTTGCAGGACTTCTCATGTCCCGTGTTGTTAAGTACCTCGGACTTCCCGCAGTTACCGCGTATCTTATCGCAGGTATCCTTATCGGTCCCTTCTGTATCGGTAAGCTGGGAATCGAAGGCTTGGGTTTTAACTCTCTGGAGCAGGTAAAGGCTCTTGAGATTATCCCCGACGTTGCAATGGGCTTTATCGCTTTTGCAATCGGTAATGAGTTCCGAATGAGCCAGCTGAAGCAGAACGGTAAAAAGGCTACCGTTATCGGTATCATTCAGGCAGTCGCCGCAACACTTTGCGTTGACGCGGCACTTATCGCATTCCACTTTATCGCACCGAACGCGCTCTCTCTTCCTGCGGCTATCACACTCGGAGCTATAGCATCCGCTACTGCTCCCGCTGCAACCCTCATGGTCGTACGTCAGTACAAAGCCAAGGGTCCCCTTACCGACCTTCTCCTTCCCATCGTTGCTCTTGATGACGCAGTAGGACTTGTAATTTTCGCTATCTCCTTCGGTGTGGCGAAGGCACTGTCTCTCGGCACTGTCAATATTGCACAGATCATCGCCGAGCCTATTATTGAAGTGGTTCTTTCCCTCGCCCTTGGTTTCGTCATGGGAATCCTCTTCAATCTTATCGAAAAAATGTTCCACTCCCGAAGCAAGCGTATGTCCATCGCCATCACATTCGTCCTTCTGACTGTTGCTTGCACCAAGCTCAGCTTTAATATCGGACCCATACACTGCGGCTTCTCTTCCCTTCTTACCTGTATGATGCTCGGTACTGTATTCTGCAACGTATGTGAAGTTTCCGAGGAGCTTATGGACAGAACGGAGAGATGGACAGCCCCCCTTTACGTGCTTTTCTTCGTATTCAGCGGTGCTGAACTTGATTTCGGAGTAATCGGAAACAAGGTCGTAATACTCGCAGGTATCGTTTACATTATCTTCCGTTCCGCAGGTAAGTATTACGGTTCTTTCTTCAGCGCAAAGGCTGTGGGTTGCACAAAAAACATTATCGACTACCTTGGCGTTACTCTTCTTCCTCAGGCGGGTGTTGCTCTCGGTATGTCTGTTATTGCTGAGAAAGCTCTTCCCTCCGTTGACGGCTCCATCATCAGAAACATAGTTCTTTTCTCCGTACTTATTTACGAGCTTGTAGGTCCCGCGCTTACTAAGATCGCTCTTACCAAAGCCGGCGAGATCATCCCCGGCGGTGAAAGTGCCCGCGGTAAGCAGGATATGAAGGGACATAGATAAAGAAATAAAAAAGGTTTGACACTCTTTAACTTTCAAGAGCGTCAAACCTTTTTTGATCTTAGCCGATTCCGCCTGTACTGACATTTTTTACAGAACTTTTTTATACTGTCTTTGATATATACAACAAGTCAAGGTTACAACTTAACCCATAAAAAAGCTGTAAAACCTTTTTATTTACCCCAACTATTGACATAGAACCAAAAACTCCCCGATCACTGACGATCGGGGAGTTAAAACTGACTTGCCATGGGTCTGTCCTCCTTGGTATTTCATTTGCTTTTATATGAACGAATCTTACTATATTTTCTTTTTCCCTTAGAAAATTTAATATTATTTGTGAGGTTTTATACTTTTCAAATTGTTTTTTTATGAAGATATTTTTTATGAGAGTATTACGAAACTTCGCTTTTATAAATTTCTTTCGCTTGAATCTCCTTTGTTTTATTTAATATTATGCTTTATTAAAACTGCCTATACTTCTCATTGGTTTTTACCGTACTTTCTTCGGAATTACATCTGAGTTACGGCTTAACTTTCCATTGGTCTGTACCTCAATTCGATCATAGCTACTCAAAATTACGAACTTAAGCTTTCCTTACATTTTCGTGTGACAGATCTTGTGCTGTCATGCTTTATGTGTTCATTGGTGTGTACCCCTGCTTCTCAGATTTTGGCTGCATTAAAGTTTTTCACTTTCATGTCGGCTTCCTCTTAAAACACTATACTTCGAACGTCTGAGCTAAATCTATATGATACTATACTTTATGATTTAATTGTCCTTCACCTGCTACCTCATAAAAATCAATCTCATCATTTTACCATCATTATATCGGAATGAAGACCGTACTGAGTGTTTATACAAGTTCACTGCATCGATACCCTTCTGATCGGTTTCGCTTATATATACGGTATTGCCGTGCGACCCACAACTGTTTTTAGTCCCTATCATTTCAGGAAACAGTTTCGATTTCATTGATAACTGCGACCATCTGCCGATCATTTTGTATCCTGCGACCTTAAAGGTCAATCTGACAGTCATCCGACTCGGACTTATCCCTTCGACTCATTTACTCCGTTTGGTTTATCTTCCCAAAACGGATTCGCATCCAAGGTGCGCTCTTGCCTTTCGGAGTTTTCGGTTTTTCTCTCCATCCTCTGTTGAGATCTTCCGAAATATGATCACCAGACTTTTTAAGGATACCTCTGCTTTCAGTGAAGTCAATCCATGGCATCACGAATGCCTTTTGTACTCATCGGGGGAAACTCACCTTATACCTCGGTGTCCCCGGCTTTTATTTTAGTTGTTATTCAGTTGTTATTCGATTTTTGTTGAATTACTATTAACTTGTTATTCGGTTTTTATTTATTCTCATCCGATTCCGAATCAGTCTTCTCTGCTTTGAGGCTTTTGCCAGTCCGTGAGAAAATCATACAGTCCGGATCATCATCAGAGCACGAAAAAAGCGACACACCGGCTCTTCATCAACTCAGCCTGCGTGCCGCATTATGAAATACGTTTTATCGGGTATGTCGGAACAGACGATTCTTTCAGTTCACGCATACCGACGGCACGCAATCGTTTAACACTTCTGAAAATCATGTCCGACACCTCCTTTGGATTTTTTTGTCTTTCTTTTTTGTTCGTTTTTCTTTCTGCACCTACATTGTAGCATACATTCAGCCGTTTGTCAATAGGTTTTTTGATATTTTTTCTAAAAATATTTTGATTTCATAGTCTTTTGGTGCATCTTGTACAGTTTATATAAAAACATTTGGATTATCAGGGTAATTTTGTCTTGTGTATTGTGACTTTTTTACATATATTTTCACCCGCGATGTTATGCGTTATATCTAACAGTCTCTCGTCGGCATACTTTTTTTGCACCTTGACGGGGAAAAAATTTATTGAGAGTCACCCAAAATCACAAAGCGCATATCATGTTAAGGAAAGGGCCATCGGTTCTTCATTTTCACAAGATTATCAAACCGAAAGGAATTTTTCGAAATGTCAGACAACAGAAATTCAAGCTCGTACACTTCAGACAGATGTCGCGACCGTGATATGATCTGTATAGATACTTACAGGGTCCTTGACTCTTGCCGTGACAAAGACTGTTTTGAGAACGTAAGGGTATACCTTACGGATTGCGGTCAGGAAATTGTTGACAGAACCACTGCTGTAAGGGCAAAGTCAGCCAAGGTAGTATGGTCATATATCAATATAGACTCTGTTCCGTTCAACCGCGGTTTCTTCCAGCTTTCGATCAAGATATACGTAAAGATAACAGCAGAAGCTTGCCTTGCCCCCGGCAAGCTTGAGGAATTCGACGGAATAGCGGTGGTTGAGAAAAAAGTTATTCTCTTCGGCAGCGAGGGTAACGTAAACGTTTTCAAAAGCGAGCTGAACGGAGATTGCTTCTGCGGCAAGGGATGCCGCGCCGTGAAATCCAACAATCTCCCCATAGCGGTTCTTGAAACGGTAGACCCCATCATTCTCTCCGCGAAGGTAGTCGAGCCTCATCACCACCACTGCTGCTCATGCTGCTGCAGTCTCGACGAGGTTCCCGAATGTGTATGCTCGACGGTCAACGGCAGCCTCTCCGACGACAGAGACTCAAACAAATTTGTAGTGTCCCTGGGACTTTTCTCCATCGTTCGTATCGAGCGCCCCGCACAGTATCTCATCAACGGAGTAGAATACTGTGTGCCCGAAAAGGAATGCCGCGCCCCGGTGGATGACAATCCCTGCACGCTTTTCAAAAATATGTCGTTCCCCACAAACGAGTTTTGCTCACCGTCTCACCCTCCTCACTGCAAAGACGATGACAAGCCGAAAAAGTGCGGATGTGACTGAATAGTTCCAAATCTAATATGATTCATTATCTCCCCTGCCGAGGCAGGGGAGATTTGTATAGGTTTACCTGTACAAAAACGCTTGACATTTCACAGGAAATATTGTATAATATTGTCATCAAATTTAATTTTCATTTCCGGGAGGAAAACAGAATGAAAAAAAGACTCTTTTCACTGCTGCTTGCGGCGCTGATGCTTGTTGGCACTTTCGCTGTAAGCATTCCCGTCTCGGCAGAACTTAGCTTCAACGACACCGACGGTCACTGGGGCGAAAGCGCTATCGAGTACGTGGTCAACGCGGGACTTATGAACGGTGTGGGCGACGGCACAAGCTTCGCTCCCAATATGAGCCTCACCCGCGGCATGGTAGTAACAGTTCTCTACCGCGACAACGGCTCACCCAAGCAGGAGTTCAAG
>JAFXKJ010000044.1 GCA_017531765.1 Clostridia bacterium | reverse complement strand
TATCATCAACGGTCGCTCGGGTTATAAGTTCGAGTCCAAGGCAGAGATCACCCGATGCGAAGCCGCGGCGATAATCCGGCGCTTTATGACAAACGCCGTACCGAAGGATCAGCTTCCCGAGGACAACACCCCCGAATACGACCCCGAGCTTTATCTTGACATTTCCTTTATGGGTAACAGTATTTTCTACACAGGCAGCACGGCAAGTCATTTTGACAGTATCGGTGAAGACAGACTTATATACGTTCGTGACTTTTCAAAGGCTCTTTTCTCTACGGATATGCATTACACATACTTCACCACGACCGAAGAAGGAAAAAAGCAACTGGAGGATATAAGAAAATCCGATATTGTAATTTGCTTGGGACTTCCCATCATTTCATCAGACGGCACAGACCCTTTCGCACTGATAGATCTTATCGGACGGGATAAAAAGTATTACGCCTTATCTCCTTACGACGGACCTTTCGTGGACGAAGAAACCAACCAAATCACCAACGATATCTATCTGGATTTCAAAGAGACGTTTTTAGAGGAATACGGTGTGGAAATCGTCTACCTCTCCGGAATTGTAAACTTTGATCCGCAAATCGGTCTGAAGGACGAGGATTTCAAGATCAAGGGTGACTGGCATCCCAACAGCATCTTCGGTTACTCAATGGCTCTCGGTATCTACTGCGCAATGTTTGATGAAGACCCCGAGGTGCAGAACGACGGAAACCTTTCACTTTACGAGATTCCCGGGGATACCGAGGAAGAAAAAGCCGAATACCTGAAGCTTGTGAAGAACACGGTAAAGAGGATCCTCGAAGCACAAAATTATCGGTAACCAATCTCCATAAAAAGCTTCCGCTGACTCGGTAAAACGGGTCGGCGGAAGCTTTTTCATCTTGACAGACATTGAAGAGTGTGATATAATTAAAATACCCCCACAGGGTATATCGGAAAGGATAACTAAACATGGAAAAATCATGCTGTCACGTTCACGAGACAACTAAACGCAGTGACGATAATAAAAGGAAGCTTATAAACCGTCTCAGCCGTATCGAAGGTCAGATCAGAGGGATAAAAGCAATGGTGGAAAGCGATGCTTACTGCAATGATATTCTTATTCAGTGTGCCGCAGTAAATGCGGCAGTAAACGCGTTTAGCCGAGAGCTTCTTTCTTCACATATCAAAGGCTGTGTTGTCAGAGACGTGCAAAACGGAGAGCTTGAAGTGATCGATGAGCTTCTCGATACACTCCGTAAGCTGATGAAATAATATAAATCAAGGAGATCGCGATGGAACGTTACAAAGTTACGGGTATGTCCTGCGCCGCCTGTTCTGCCAAGGTTGAAAAAGCCGCGCTGTCAGTGGAAGGCGTTACCTCATGCTCGGTAAATCTGCTGACGGGGGATATGATCACCGAAGGTACTGCTTCCCCAAACGCGGTAATAAAAGCACTTGAGAATGCGGGCTACGGAGCTACCCGGAAGGACGCCCCGAAGGGCAGACACAGCTCAGATGAGACAAAAAGCGAAGCTTTAATGCAGCTACGCCGTCTTGTGTACTCGGCGGTACTTCTCATACCCCTTATGTATATTTCAATGGGACACGGGATGTTAGGGCTCCCTCTCCCGAGGTTTCTCACCGACAGCTACGTGAATTTCGGACTGTCTCAGCTGCTCCTTTCAGCCGCTGTCATGATAATAAATCAGAAATTCTTTATTAGCGGAGCAAAAGGAATAAAAAACTTTTCACCCAACATGGACACTCTCGTGTCTATCGGCTCGGGCGCTTCATTTATTTACAGCACTTGTCTGCTGTTTCTTACCGCGCTTGCCGAGAAAAGGGGAGAGTCGGCTATAGCCGCACATTACGTCCACGGACTGTATTTCGAATCTGCCGCCATGATCCTGACTCTTATCACGGTGGGCAAGCTTCTTGAAAGCCGTGCCAAGGGTAAGACAACGAGTGCTCTGAAAGCTCTGATGAGTCTTGCTCCCGAGACTGCGTTTGTTATTAGAGACAGCGCCGAGGTGGAAGTTCAAATTACCGAAGTTAAGGTGGGGGATGTGTTCGTGGTACGTCCCGGCGGACGATTTCCCGTGGACGGAGTGATAATTTCGGGCAGATGCGTAGTGGACGAATCTTCACTTACGGGGGAAAGCATTCCCGTGGATAAGACCGAGGGGGACAGCGTTTCCACGTCAAGCATAAATATGTCGGGAATCGTAAGATGCCGTGCAACCCGCGTGGGAGAGGACACCTCGCTCTCTCAGATAATTCGCATGGTGTCGGATGCGTCAGCCTCAAAAGCGCCCATCGCCCGTCTTGCCGACAAGGTATCTGCGGTTTTCGTACCCGCGGTAATGGGGATTGCACTCCTGACGTTTGGGATTTGGATGGCACTTGGCGAAAACGTTGCAACAGCGTTTTCACGTGCTATATCGGTTCTTGTTATAAGCTGTCCGTGTGCTCTCGGACTTGCAACTCCCGTTGCGATCATGGTGGGAAGCGGAGTCGGCGCAAAATGCGGTATTCTTTTCAAGACAGCCGCATCTCTTGAAACTGCGGGAAGACTCGACACCGTTGTTCTCGACAAAACGGGAACCGTTACGGAGGGCAGACCCACCGTATGCGGAGTTATTCCTTGGGGAAGCACAACCGAAAGCGAGCTTTTGAGCCTCGCCTATTCTCTTGAAATCTCAAGTGAGCACCCCCTTGCAAAGGCTATTGTAAGCGAGGGCAAAAGGCGAGATCTCACCACTCAAAGCGTCACAGATTTCAAAGCCTTCCCCGGAAACGGACTTGAAGGCGTGTTGGGCGGTGAAAAATGCGCGGGAGGCAAGGTCGATTTTTTGACCTCCTACGCGGTCGTACCGAAAGAAATGCTTAAAGTCGCGGAAAAACTTGCCGATGAAGGAAAAACGCCTCTGCACTTCGCCAAAGGCGGCAGATATATCGGACTTGTCGCCGTAGCCGATACCGTAAAGCCCGACAGTACCTCTGCCGTAGGTGAACTCAAACGTATGGGACTACGGGTCGTGATGCTCACGGGCGACAACGAAAGGACTGCTTCGGCAATTGCAAAAAGTGCAGGGATCGATGAAGTGATCGCAGGTGTGTTGCCCGACGGCAAGGCTATGGTCATATGTGAACTCAAAAAAAGCGGAAGAGTTGCCATGGTGGGTGACGGCATCAACGATGCTCCGGCACTTGTCTCGGCTGATATCGGAATTGCCATCGGGGCGGGAGTTGACATCGCCGTTGACTCAGCGGACTCGGTACTTGTAAAAAGCCGTCTTTGCGACCTTACAGCGGCTATAAAATTGGGCAGAGCCACTCTCAGAAACATCAAGGAAAATCTGTTCTGGGCGTTTATCTACAACGTTATCGGAATTCCCCTTGCGGCGGGGGCCTTCTCTTCCCTGCTTGGAGTCGAAATGAGTCCCATGCTTGCCTCCGCCGCCATGAGTCTTTCAAGCTTCTGTGTAGTCAGCAACGCTCTGAGACTTAACAGGGTAAAGCTGTATCCGAAAACCCTTTCGGCAAATAACGAAAACTCTGAAAAAAACAATATTATTATAAAGGAGACAAAAACCATGACAAAAACAGTAAAGATCGAAGGAATGATGTGCCCCCACTGCGAGGCTCATATGAAGAAGGCTCTCGAAGCTCTTGACGGTGTAATATCCGCCGTGACAAGCCACACGGACAAATGCGCTGTTATCACGTCTGAAGTTGAGATCGCAGACGAGGTCATCCGTGCAGCTGTGGAAGGCGCGGGTTATACGTACGTAGGGTAAAACTTGCCCTAAAACTCCAAAGGAGCAGGCCTATGGAACGAAAATACTATGAAGCTTATGACGAAAGATATAAGACTGCCCACGAAAACTCAGTCAGATGGTTAGGAGATGCGCCGTCTCCCATAGTCAACGAGATAATCAGCCGTTACGGAATAACGAAGGAGTCCTCAATATTGGAGCTTGGCTGCGGCGAAGGACGGGATGCCGTAGCACTTCTCGAAAAAGGGTACAATCTGACGGCTACCGATATTTCTCAGGAGGCGATACGTTACTGCGGTGATATTTCGCCAAACCACAAAGACCGTTTTTCGGTGCTTGACTGCGTACGGGGAGAGCTTGATATAAAATTCGACTTCATTTACGCGGTTGCAGTTATCCATATGCTCGTTGACGATGCTGATCGGGAGGCGTTCTACCGTTTTATCAGAGAGCATTTGACAGATAACGGTTTGGCACTCATATGCACCATGGGTGACGGTGAGACCGAAAGGAAAAGCGACGTGTCAAAGGCGTTTGAACTTCAGGAGAGAGAAGAACAAGGAAAAAAGCTTCTCGTTGCGGGAACGTCCTGCAGAATGGTGAGTAAAGTGAATTTTGAAAAAGAGCTTACCTCCGCAGGTTTCAAAATTGTTGAATGCGGAACGACGGAGATACCTGTGATATTTCCCGTTATGATGTACGCGGTGGTTAAAAAATAAATAAAAGATAACGGCGGAAACACTTCTGCCGTTATCTTTGTAGATTTACGCTTTGTCACTGTTCATTTCCATGATGTAACTGTCGAAATTACTCAGCACTGTTGCGATCTGAATTCTGTCTGCCGTGCCGAGAGGATCCAGCCTTCCGTAGCTGCCCTTGATGATTCCGTTTTCACAAGCCCATGTCACAGCTTCCTCTGCAAAGCCGCTGACGGACTCGGCGTCATTAAAGCTGTCCGCAAGGTCGGTTTCACCTTTTAAGTTAACCTCTCCCACAAGAGAAGCGTATCTCATGAGGAAGCACGCCGCCTGCTCACGTGTTACGGGTGCGTTCGGTGCAAATTCAGTTTCCGAAATACCGCTGACTATCCCGTTTTCGCGGCACCAGATAACTCCCGCTTCGTACCACGCGCCCGATTCAACGTCGCTGAAGCCGTGATAGCTGTCTTGTGATATTTCGGGACTTCCCGCCATTCGGTAAACGAGAGTTGCCATCATGGCTCGGGTAACGGTTACGTTCGGCGCGAAGGTATCGGCGGTGATACCCGTGATGTACCCTTTTTCATAGGCATGAAGCGCCGAGGAGTATCCCCAGTGATCTCTCGGAACATCCGAAAACGGTAGCGCCGAGGTTTCAACTGTCACCGACTCCGTAATGCTTCCCAGAGGAAAGTCTGCGCTGACTTCCACAACTATACGGCGCCCGTCAGTCCGCGACACTGACGGAATCTTAAGCTTGTTTGTGTCTACCGTCCATGCCTCGGCAAGAAGCACTCCCTCAGACTCTCCGTCCTGCAGGACATCGTATTCCGTAACTCTGTAGCTGTATCCGCAGACACCCGGCAGCACGTTCCATGACACGGTAAGGTCTTCGCCTCTGTAAAGCACCTCGGGGGAGTCAAGCTCAAGCTTTATATTCTCAGAGCTTCCGAGACCCATCAGACTTTCCACGGGTATCCATCCGTAAAAGCCTTTATATCTTGTAAAAGCATAGTCCCCCGAAAAACGAGTCACCGTAACACTCTCACCCGCGGGCACCTCACACAGCACCTCCGACTCACTTTCCGCCTGCTTCAAAAACACCGTATCCTCGAAAGTCACGTACACACCTTCGAAAATCTTCAGCTTTTCCGTATTATCCATGGCATTTGAAAGCTTAGCGGAGGCTCTCACATACTCGGCACCGGACGCTGTAACTCGTGACAAGTGAGAAGTTTCGTCAATCGCCGCGATCAGCGCCTCACGTCCCCTGCCGAGCTCGTAAGTTACAAAATAGGATTTTGCCATGGCAAGCGCGAGGTCAAACTCTGCCTTAATATCGGTCGGCGGCTTCTTTTCAACTAAAAGAAGGCTGTTGGCAACTCGTCTGAGTATGGGGGTAACGGAGACAAGCTCGTCTTTTTCATTTTCGATCACAAGCTGAGCTGAGTTACCTCCGTCAAGGTTTATTGCCGTAACACACCCCTCGGAAATAAGCACATCGGCAAGCTCGTAGGAGGTGATACCCGGATGTTCATCTTCACGTCCCAGGGATGAAAAAAACACCAACTCGCCGTTTTCTTTGATTCCGATAGCGGTTTTCTGAGCTCTCTTACGGTTATAGTCTTCTCCAAGTCCGTTGGTAGAAGTTACGTTTTTGCCGTCCCTTACAATAACGTAGCCGTATGTCACAAGGGCGGATGCGCAGTTTTCCATAGTCTCTCTGGAGGACTCAACGGTCTCCTCAGCATTTACGGTAATTCTGTCTCCAACTCTGAGCTGACCGAGAAGTGCCGCGTAGTCTGAGGTATCGGGGGCATAAAGGACAAAGCGGTCATTGCCTATCTCGCCACCCTCATCCACTCCCGTGCGCACCTCAACGACCTCTCCCAAAAGCTCACCGCCCACGGTAAGATTACTGCCGAGAGTCTTTTCAAACACGACCTCGATACCGAGTGTGTTGGTGTCGGTCTTGTTTCCGCAAAAGCTGTCGTAATAGTAGATGACGTCATATGTAAATCCGGGGGTCATATTGATGCAGTCTATGGGGGCGGACAGCTCCTTATCTTCAGCGGTGAATGAATACGTTACCTTTGAATCCACAAGGGCTGCTGTTCCGTCGGGCATGAAGGCAAGCACCTGAGTTACGCCGAAGCTGTCACTGCCCTGCATTATTTTGCCATCGGATATGCACACGCCTCCGTAGGTGTTACAGCTTGTGGAGGTCAGACCGAAGAAGGAAGCGTTTATCGCCGCAATAACGTTATAGCCAGCCGCCTCTGCCGCCGAGGCGCTGTCAGGGACGGTGGCGCCGTAACCCGAATATTTGGAATATACAAGAGGGATAACTTCCCCCTTCGCCGGATCAAAGGTTACGACCCTCATTTTATGGTCAAGCTCGTCGGTATATTTCACCGTCACGTCCTCGTAGGTGACACCGTGACCGAGTGACTCGACATTGGTTTCTTTAACTTCCCCCGCACCGCTGTCCTCGCCTAAGGTAAACGCAAGGGCGGGAAGCGCAGAGCAGTAAATGATAGCCGCCGCACTTACGGCAGACAGTATTTTTTTCAGTTTCATGTGATTCTCCATTCAGCCTACGGCTGTACAAAACGCGTGAAACAGCTGCAGTTTCGGTTAAAACTGTTTATACTTTCACGCTATTCTCCGTATTTTGTTTTGCTGAGTACCATTATACAGCCTAAAGGCTCAAATGTCAAATGAAGCGTGGGAGTAATTTTATGGAAATCGAATATTTTACAATTCGTTAGCATTTTCATAAAAATCCACTCCAAAGCTGTTAACCTTGGAGTGGACAAAGATTATGTTAAGCTGTTATTCGCCGAGGGAAAATTTCATGCTCACACTGTAAAGGTGTTTGTCAGCAGATTTGGCAACACCCATGTTGTACAGTTCTGTCAGCTCATTCGGTATCGGTTTCTCTGTCTGCAGATCATAACAGACGGCTAAATAATACTCACCTTCACAGCATCCAATACCCACATCCGTTACAGTCTCAAGCTCAATAATACCGTACTCTTCAAAGATACGTTCAGCTTCTTCTTCGGTAAATGCTGTAACTTCCTCTCGGGTAACACCGTCAAGAAGAGACATATCGAATCCTTCGAGAGGATCATTTGCTCCCTTCGCACACATAGTTACATTACCATCAGCGCTGACAGTTACTGAACAGGTATCGGCGATTACAAAACCATCTTCACCGATAGTTTTTGCAAATCTGACGGAGTATTTTCCGGATGAGGTGAGAACTTCATGACTTAAATATTCAAACCCATCCACATCACTTCCGAACACACCTCTCATATGGTCTTCGGCGATATTTATATAATCCGCCTCGGCGAGAGTTTTTCTGCTGTCCTCGTTATTTTTCGTAACTGTGTTATCTCTTGCAGGAAATTCTCCCGTCAAATTACCGTCGGTATCAAAGTAATACATATTTCCCGCATCATCCAGATACACATCACTTCTCGTACCGCCGAATGTGTTGGAGTATCTATAGCTTACGGTAAGCTCTTTTCCGCCAACAGTGATCTCGCGGGACTTTACTACATCAGAATACACGTCACCCGTGAACTTATTACGTTCGATCTTCACTTCTGAAGCCTTTGTTTCTGCCGAAACATCTTTTTCGGTATCCTTTGCTTCACCAATATCCAATACAGCAAACGCTGTTACACATAAGGCTGCGGTTATGATCACAGCAATAAGTACCGCTGATAATTTCTTTGTTTTCATTTTATTACACCTTCCTAAAAATAGTATTATAATTATGTTACTGACACAATGCCAAGACTGTTGATTTTGCGTTATCCTCAGCACGCTCTGCGCCGTAGTATCTGTCACGTATCAATCCCCTTCAAAAAAAGCAAATGATACAATTGAACACATGGAGTTCTCATTTCACATATATTATACATCATATTCCAAACAATTTCAAGTATAGCGAGCTATTCTGTTTCGATTCTCTGTTTTCACCAAAACATTGGTGCATACATTCGCGGCCATTCTAAATAATTTGGTCATATTTGCCCATGACTCACGTAGCCCATTAATTATTTTCCCGAAGGCATTGAATTTCACCGAGTTTTCTGTTATAATTTGATTAACAAGATACGATTACACCTCGGCTGATGCCGAAGAAAGAGAGACAAACATGACACTTCACGAAATACTTGCCGATCTCAGAAGCGAAAGAGTAAAAAAGGTCATCCTTGACTGCGACGCTTACAACGACATCGACGATCAGTACGCCATCGCTTTCGGCGTGGGAAGCCCCAAGATGAACGTTCTTTCCGTAAACGCGGTACTTTTCAACAACTACCGCTGCAGTGGCTTTGAGGACGGTATGAAGAGAAGCTACGACGAGATAGTTAAGGTTCTCAAGTTTATCGGTGCCGAAAATGAGACAAAGGCATACCTCGGATGCCCCACTCCCCTCAGTCAGATGCCCGAAAACACTCCCGTTGACAGCCCCGCAGTTCAGAACATCATCAAAACAGTTCACGAATCCGATGAGATCGTTTACATCATCGCAACGGGTGCCGCAACAAACGTTGCTTCCGCTATTATGACCGATCCCACCATCAAGGACAATCTTTGTGTTCTTTGGGTAGGTCTCAACACATTCGAGGGTGGCGGCGGTCCCGCAGGTGAATTCAACTACGCTCAGGACGAGGTAGCGGGACGTTACCTTGTAGACTGTGGAGTAAATCTCGTTATCCTTCCCGCTATGGGTCCCGAGGGTCTCGGAACACAGACTCTCATCGGCGATCAGGCTTTCCTTGACAGCGTGGTTATCGGCGACAGCGAGCAGGCAAAATTCTTCAGAAACGACCTTCCCGAGCTTGCATACCCCGGCGAGACGGGCTGGACCCACCATTTCTGGGACGTTGCAGGTCCCGGTCTCGTTCACGATGCGTCTGCTTTCGACCTTTCCGTCCGTATGTGCCCCAGAATCAGAGGCGACGGCGTATGGGCGTTTGATACCGAACGTCACGACGTCATCTACATGAGCCGTCTTCAGCCCGATAAGGTAATGCGCGACACCTTTGATGCCATCAGTCAGCTTATCTGACACGAAAACCTATCCTCTCCGAGACTTTCCCCCATCTCGGAGAGTTTTTTTGTTTTTTCATGAGCCAATATATAATTTACACTTTGTTTACATTTTAATTTATTGTAAACATTTCGGGAGTAAAATGTAAATTATCGCATTTCCCTCTTGATTTTTAATTTATTCGTTGACATTTGCCATTATCTATGTTAAAATAGTAAACTGCTGAAGAAGCGCCCAAAGGGTGTTTTTGATGCTTAGATTTGGTGTTTTTTACAAAGAAAAACACTTTGTATCCTTAGTATATAAAATAATAAGGCAACTCAAAGAAGGAGTGACAGCTCAATGATCAAACCGCAGCAGGTCGAAAAAATGGTGAAGCCTCACAAGGTCGGTAAGAAAACAAGAATGAGCTTTTCCAAGATCGATGAAGTGCTGGAAATGCCCAACCTCATCGAAATCCAGAAAAACTCATATCAGTGGTTCCTCGACCAGGGCCTCATGGAAGTCCTCGACGACGTTTCCCCTATCACGGATTACTCCGGCAACCTCATTATTGAATTCGTAGGATATTCACTTGACACAGTATCCAAGTACCCCGTAGAGGAGTGCAAGGAGCGTGTTGTGACCTACTCCGTACCTCTCAAGGTAGATGTACGTCTCTCCAATAAGCTTACAGGCGAAGTTAAGCAGTCATCTATTTTCATGGGTGATTTCCCCATCATGACAGATAAGGGTACTTTCGTCATCAACGGTGCAGAACGTGTTATCGTTTCTCAGATCGTACGTTCTCCCGGTATCTATTACGACAGCGCACATGACAAGACCGGTAAGAAGACATATACCGCGACTGTCATCCCCTATAGAGGAGCATGGCTCGAATACGAGACCGATGCAAATGACGTTTACTACGTTCGTATCGATAAGAACCGCAAGCTTCCCGTAACCGTTCTTATCCGTGCACTCGGCATCGAAACTGCAGAGGATATTGCAGCTGTATTCGGTGAGGAGCCCAAGCTCTACGCTACTCTCGAAAAGGATATTTGCGAGCGCGAGGCTATCGAAAATGGTACCACCATCCGCGACGAGGCTCTTAAGGAGATCTACAAGAAGCTCCGTCCCGGTGAGCCCGCAATCGTTGAATCCGCAGAGATCCTCATGGGTAACCTCTTCTTTGATCCCAAAAGATACGATCTCGCCCCCGTGGGCAGACACAAGTATGACAAGAAGCTTGCTCTCGGCGCAAGAATCGCCGGTCATACCCTTTCCCGTCCCGCAGTAAATCCCTTTACAGGTGAGATTCTCTTTGATGAGGGTACTACCCTCTCCAAGGCAGATGCACTTGAGATCGAGCGCGCAGGTATTACCGAGGTTTACCTCCGCCGCCGCGATACGGAAGAAACAAAGGTATTCTCCAACGGTGCGGTTGACCCCACCTATATTCTCGGCTATGATCTTAAGGCAGCAGGCGTTACCGACAAGTGCCGTCTCGACGTGCTCCTTAGTATTATGGAAGAAAACAGCACCAAGGAAGACATCATTGCCGCAGCTAAGGCTAACTTTGCTTCTCTCTGCCCCAAGCATATCACAAGAGACGATATTCTTGCATCCATCAACTATCTCCTTGCCCTTTCTCATAACGTCGGTACAACCGATGATATCGACCACCTCGGCAACAGAAGACTTCGCTGCGTAGGCGAGCTTCTCCAGAATCAGCTCAGAATCGGTCTTGCGAGAATGGACAAGATCATCAAGGAGAGAATGACTGTTCAGGACAGCGATACTCTCTCCCCCCAGACTCTCATCAACATCCGTCCCGTAGTTACCGCTATCCGCGAGTTCTTCGGTTCTTCTCCCCTTTCACAGTTCATGGACCAGAACAACCCTCTGGCTGAGCTTACCCACAAGAGAAGAATCTCCGCCCTCGGTCCCGGCGGTCTCTCCCGTGACAGAGCTTCCTTCGAGGTTCGTGACGTTCACTACACACACTACGGTAGAATGTGCCCCATCGAGACCCCCGAAGGACCCAACATCGGTCTTATCTCTTACCTTTCCACATACGCTAAGATCTCCGACTATGGATTCATCGAAGCTCCCTACAGAAAGGTAGTTCACGAGACTCTCGAAGACGGCACGACGGTACACCGTGTAACCGATGAGATCACTTACATGACTGCTGACGTTGAAGACGATTACGTTGTTGTTCAGGCAAACGAAGCTCTTGACGAGAATATGTGCTTCGTCAATAAGAAGGTAACCGCACGTGACCGTTCCGAGATCATTGAGATCGACGCTTCTCTCGTTGACTATATGGACGTTTCTCCCAAGATGGTGGTTTCCGTTGCTACCGCAATGATCCCCTTCCTTGAGAACGACGACAACTCCCGTGCGCTCATGGGTTCAAACATGCAGAAGCAGGCGGTTCCTCTTCTCACCACCGACTCTCCCATCGTCGGTACAGGTATGGAATATAAGGCAGCCGTTGACTCCGGCGTTGTTGTTCTCGCAAAGAGAGCAGGTTTCGCCGAGACCGTTACAGCGGATGAGATCATCATCCACTGCGACAACGGTGAAAAGGATTCCTACAAGCTCATCAAGTTCAAGAGAAGTAACCAGGGTACCTGTGTAAATCAGCGTCCCATCATCGATCAGGGCGAGTACGTTACCGCAGGTCAGGTAATCGCTGACGGTCCCGCTACAGCCGACGGTGAGATCGCTCTCGGTAAGAACGCTCTTATCGGATTTATGACCTGGGAAGGTTATAACTACGAGGACGCGGTCCTCCTTAACGAAAGACTCGTTCGCGAGGACGTTTATACATCTATTCATATTGAAGAATATTCTCACGAAGCAAGAGATACCAAGCTCGGACCGGAAGAGATCACCCGCGAGATCCCCAATGTCGGCGACGACGCGCTCAAGGACCTCGACCACGAAGGTATCGTTAAGATCGGTACTGAAGTTCGTGCAGGTGACATCCTCGTTGGTAAGGTCACACCTAAGGGCGAGACCGAGCTTACGGCGGAGGAAAGACTTCTCCGCGCTATCTTCGGCGAAAAGGCTCGCGAAGTAAGAGACACCTCTCTCAAGCTTCCTCACGGTGAAAACGGTATCGTTGTTGACGTTAAGGTATTCTCCCGTGAAAACGGCGACGACCTCTCTCCCGGAGTTAACAAGGTTGTAAGAGTTTACATCGCTCAGAAGAGAAAGATCTCTGTCGGAGACAAGATGGCGGGACGCCACGGTAACAAGGGTGTCGTTTCACGTGTACTTCCTCCCGAAGATATGCCCTTCCTCGCTGACGGTACTCCTCTCGATATCGTGCTTAACCCCCTCGGTGTACCTTCCCGAATGAACATCGGTCAGGTGCTTGAGGTCCACCTCGGTATTGCCGCACGTAAGCTCGGCTGGAAGATCATGACTCCCGTATTCGACGGTGCTACAGAGAAGGACATTCTCGACTGTCTTGAGCTTGCAGGTATGGAGCGTAACGTTCTTCCCGGCGAAAACGTAAACGGTAAGAACATCTTTGAAGAGATGGTGGACGAAGAGGGCAAGAAGTACCTCCGTAATATCGACGACGAGGAAAGACTTGATACTGCTCACATCGAAGAGCTCCGCCGCGAAGGTAAGCTTAAGGTTGTTGACGGTAAGACCATCCTTTACGACGGCCGTACCGGCGAACCCTTCGACAACCCCGTAACGGTAGGTATCATGTACTACCTCAAGCTCCATCACCTCGTTGACGATAAGATCCACGCTCGTTCTACCGGTCCTTACGGCCTCGTAACTCAGCAGCCTCTCGGCGGTAAAGCTCAGTTCGGCGGTCAGAGATTCGGAGAAATGGAGGTTTGGGCTCTCGAGGCTTACGGTGCAGCTTATACTCTCCAGGAAATCCTTACAGTTAAGAGTGACGACGTTACAGGACGTGTTAAGACCTACGAAGCAATCGTTAAGGGTCAGAATATTCCCACTCCCGGTGTTCCTGAAGCGTTCAAGGTTCTTGTTAAGGAGCTTCAGTCTCTTGCACTTGATGTTCGCGTTCTCAACGACGCGGGAGAAGAGATCGAGCTTGCAACTCTCGGCGAAGAAGAGCTTCCCGATGCACAGTCCCGTCAGAACAAAAACGAAGTTACTGCCGATGACGTCGGTGAAACCGTTGAAACAGACGACGTTTTCGAGTCCTACACTCCCGGTGATTTTGACAGCGATAATCCTCAGTCATCCGATTATGGTGAAGATGACGTTATCGGTGACATTTTCTCTGCCGAAGAAGTAATGGACAGCTTCGATGACCTCGATTCTGACTATTGATCCTGATATTACCTCGGAAGATTTCACATTATATATTTAGGAGAAGGTAAACTGCTGATGGAACGCAATGTTTTTGATTCTATTAAAATTGGCTTAGCGTCCCCCGAAATGATCCGCAGCTGGTCATACGGTGAGGTCAAAAAGCCTGAAACTATAAACTACCGTACCCTCAAGGCTGAACGTGACGGTCTCTTCTGCGAAAAGATCTTCGGTCCAACAAAGGACTGGGAATGTCTTTGCGGTAAGTATAAGAGGATCCGTCATAAGGGTCACATCTGTGAGAAGTGCGGCGTCGAGGTAACTCAGAAGAAGGTGCGCCGTGAAAGAATGGGTCACATCGAGCTTGCTGCTCCCGTTTCCCACATCTGGTACTTCCGCGCTATCCCTTCCAGAATGGGGCTCTTACTCGACATCTCTCCCAGACTCCTTGAAAAGGTACTCTATTTCGCACAGTACATCGTAATTGATCCCGGCTCAACTCCCCTTGCAAAGTATCAGCTCCTTAAGGAGTCTGAATACCGCGCTGCTTACGAGCGTTATGAAAATGACTTCAGAGTAGGCATGGGTGCTGAGGCTATAAAGGAGCTCCTCGCTGAGCTTGACATTCCCGCACTTGCTGAAAAGCTCAGAGCTGAGCTCGCAAATGCAACCGGTCAGAAAAAGATCCGTATCATCAAGCGTCTTGAAGTCGTTGAGGCTTTCAAAAAGAGTGGTAACCGTCCCGAGTGGATGATCCTGGACGTAGTTCCCGTTATCCCTCCGGAAATCCGCGCAATGGTACAGCTTGACGGCGGACGCTTCGCTTCCAGTGACCTTAACGATCTCTACAGACGTGTTATCAACAGAAACAACCGTCTTAAGAGACTCATGGAGCTTCACGCTCCCGACATTATCATCCGCAACGAAAAGAGAATGCTTCAGGAGGCTGTTGACGCTCTTATCGACAACGGCCGCCGCGGCAAGCCCGTAACAGGCCCCTCCAACCGTCCTCTCAAGTCTCTCTCCGAGATGCTCAGAGGTAAGCAGGGACGCTTCCGTCAGAACCTTCTCGGTAAGCGTGTTGACTATTCCGGACGTTCCGTTATCGTTGTAGGACCTGACCTTAAGATCTTCCAGTGCGGTCTTCCTAAGGAAATGGCACTTGAGCTCTTCAAGCCCTTCGTAATGAAGAGACTTGTTGAAATGGGCAAGGCAAGTAACATCAAGGAAGCCAAGAAGAAGGTCGAAAAGGTAAATCCCGATGTATGGGATGCTCTTGAGAATGTAATCAAGAATCACCCCGTACTTCTGAACCGTGCTCCTACCCTTCACCGTCTGTCAATCCAGGCGTTCGAGCCCGTTCTCGTTGAAGGTAAGGCTATCAAGCTCCATCCCCTCGTATGTAAGGCGTTCAACGCTGACTTCGACGGTGACCAGATGCCGGTTCACGTTCCCCTTTCCGCTGAAGCGCAGGCTGAGGCACGCTTCCTCATGCTTTCCGCAAATAACCTCTTAAAGCCCGTTGACGGACGCGCGATCGCTGTTCCCTCTCAGGACATGGTCCTCGGTTCCTTCTACCTTACACTCGATAAGGCGGGAGAGCCCGGCGAGGGCAAGTGCTTCCGTGACTTTGACGAAGCTATGATGGCTTACCAGGCAGGAGTTCTCGGACTCCATGCTCCCATCAGAGTCAGAGTTCAGAAGGAGATCGACGGCGAGATGAAGTCCAAGATCATCGATGCAACTCTCGGCCGTCTCATCTTCAACCAGCAGATCCCTCAGGACCTTGGTTACGTTGACAGAAGTGACCCTGAAAAGCTCTTTGACCTTGAGATCATGTTCGTTACCACCTCCAAGGAGCTTGGTGACATCGTTGACCGTTGTATCAAGAAGCACGGCTTCTCAGTAGCCGCTGAGGTTCTTGACAGCATCAAGTCCATGGGTTATAAGTATTCCACAAGAGCATCTATCTCCATTTCCGTGGCAGATATGACCATTCCTCCCGAAAAATACTCCCTCATTAACGAAGCTGAAAAGAAGGTCGACCTTATCGGCCGTCACTTCCGCCGCGGTGAGCTCACCGACGAAGAGCGTTATGAAAACGTTATCGCAGTTTGGGAACAGACAACCAAGGATGTAGTTGCGGCTCTCCAGAAGAACTTCGACAGATACAACTCCATCAAGATGATGTCTGACTCCGGTGCGAGAGGTAGTATGACTCAGATGAGACAGCTTGCCGGTATGCGCGGACTTATGTTCGCTACATCAGGTAAGACAATGGAGATCCCGATCAAGTCAAACTTCCGTGAAGGTCTTTCCATCCTCGAGTATTTCGTAGCTGCCCGCGGTGCGCGTAAGTCTCTTTCCGACACAGCGCTTAAGACTGCTGACTCAGGTTATCTTACCCGCCGCCTGGTTGACGTTTCTCAGGACGTTATCATCCGCGAGGACGACTGCGGTGCTACAAACGGTATTTGGGTATCAGATATCGTTGAAGGCAACGAAGTCGTTGAACCTCTCAAGGATAGAATCGTCGGCAGATACACTATCGGAGATATCGTTCATCCCGAAACAGGTGAAGTTATCATCGGTGACAACTGCATGATCAGCGAAGCTGATGCAAAACGTATCGTTGCCGCAGGCATCAAATCCGTTCACATCAGAACAGTTCTTCAGTGTAAGGCACGTCACGGTGTCTGCGCACACTGCTACGGTGCTGACCTTGCAAATGACAAGCCCGTTAACGTTGGTGAAGCAGTTGGTATCATCGCGGCTCAGTCCATCGGTGAGCCCGGTACACAGCTTACCATGCGTACCTTCCATACAGGTGGTGTCGCTGCAGCAAATATCACTCAGGGTCTTCCCCGAGTTGAAGAGCTCTTCGAAGCAAGAAAGCCCAAGAAGATCGCACTTATTGCCGAGGGTACCGGTATGGTATCCATTCAGGAAATCAAGAAGATGCGCAACATCATCATCACTCCCGATGACGGAAGCGAAACTCTTGTATATCCCATTCCCTTCGGTACTCGTATCGTAGTTGAGGACGGACAGCACGTTCGTGCGGGCCGTGAGCTTACAGAGGGTGATAAGAGCCCTGCGGATATCCTCAGAGTCAACGGAATCGATGCGGTTTACGACTACATCATTCTCGAAGTTCAGAAGGTATACCGTTCACAGAGCATCAACATCAACGATAAGCACATCGAGGTTATCGCACGTCAGATGACACGTAAGGTTCGTGTACTTGACGAGGGTGACACCGAAATGCTTCCCGGCTCAATTGTAAGCATCAACGAGTTTATGAATGAAAACGAAGCACTCAGTGCGAGAATCGATGCAGGCGAAAGAGACCTCCGCCTCGCAACAAGCGAGCCCGTTCTCCATGGTATCACCAAGGCTTCACTTCTCACCGACTCCTTCCTCTCTGCGGCATCCTTCCAGGAGACCACAAAGGTTCTCACCGAGGCTGCTATCAGAGGTAAGGTTGACCACCTCATGGGTCTTAAGGAAAACGTTATTATCGGTAAGCTCATTCCCGCAGGTACGGGAATGGAGCAGTACCGTAACGTTGAGGTTGAGTGTGATGAGGATCACAAGTTCAATCTCGAGGCTGTTGAGGAAGAACGTGAGGCTATGACTCAGGAAAATATGGCAAATATCTTTGCTGAGTCCGATCCCGACGAATCCGACGAACCTCTTGATGATGCTATCGATGAAGGTGACGGCGATCTCGTGGCAAGCTTCATGGCTGCTCTCTCCGCTGACCTTGACGACGAGGACTTTGACGACGAAGACTTTGATGACGAAGACGAAGAATAATTGAATATTCAATAAGTCTACACAATCTCCCATGTGATCTCATAGATTGCATGGGAGATTCTTTTGCCTTGATTCCGATATGGAAGTACCGATGTAAGCGTAAAGATGTAGTTACACCACAAACTACCGAAATGTTGGTTTTTACCAAATTTCAAGTTTTTATTCGCCGTAAAAGCGCAGATTTTTTGTATAAGTTGACATTCGCGTACCTGCTTGACTTCCGACAAAAATTATGATAAAATTTATTTGGTTTTTTATTTATTTCATTTTTCATTACAAGGAGGACTTTACAATGAAAAGAAAGCTTTTGTCACTTTTTCTTGTGGCAGTAATGATGCTCAGCTCCGTTATGATGAGCATCCCCGCAAATGCGGCAAGCGTCAATTATTCTGACGTAAGCGAAGATATGTGGTCCTACGATGACATCGTATACGTCACCGAAAACGGACTCATGAACGGTACCGGAGGTTCCTCTTTCTCTCCCGCTATGTCTCTGACACGCGGAATGGTCGTAACAGTTCTGTGGAGAATGGAAGGCTCACCCAGAACCAACTTTCAGGACCTCTTCTGTGACGTTGACGTAAGACAGTACTACTCCGAAGCCGTTATTTGGGCTAAAAACAAGAGTATTGTAACGTCAACCGGTTCAGACGGATGGGAAGAAACGTTCTCTCCCAATCGTGAGATCACCCGTCAGGAGCTTGCAACGATGTTCGTTCGTTTTGCGACTTACAAGAACATCATCACAGATAACACTGCAAGCCTTGACAAGTTCACAGACAAGGACGACGTTGCCGACTGGGCAAGTGACGCTATGAAGTGGGCTACAAGCGTTGGTCTTATCAACGGTACGGGTAACGGCGACACCCTTTCCCCCACAGGTAAGGCTACCCGTGAGCAGTTTGCGGCTATCATGCATCGCTATGCAACTGCCGACTTTGATTACAACCTCGTGTATTCTGATCCCATGCCTCTCTCTCAGTACACCGAGCAGCCTTATCCGCTGGTGAATGATGCTGACCTCTACGTTGCTGTAGACGGAAACGACAACAACCCCGGAACCCTTGATAAGCCTCTTGCTACATTTGAAGCGGCTAAAGCAAAGGTACGTGATCTTAAAAAGACTGCAAAGGATGAGATCGTTGTAGCATTCAAGGCAGGCTATTACGGCGAGCTTAACAACATTACCTTCACCGAAGATGATGCAGGTACCGAAGCTGTTCCGATCAAATACTGCAAGTACGGCGACGGCGATGTTATTTTCTGTAACGGAGTTTACATTGAAGAGAGCGAGTTCACCCCCGTTGAAGGTGAAGAAGCTGAGCTCTTCAACCCCGATATTCGTGAAAACGTATATAAGGCTGATCTCACAGGTAAGGTTAACACCTTTGACCCCTTCATGACGTTCGTCTTCAGCGAAAGCGGACTTATGACAGAAGCGAGAGAGCCTGACGGCGGTTATTACATGAACATGACCACAACCTACAACGAGCGCGAAAGCATTCAGCTCCAGATGAAGCTTCCCGGTCTCGTTGAAAGCTATTCAAGCCTTAACGGACTTAAGATCAACGGATACCTACGTTGCGGTTGGATCCAGGACTCCTTCGAAGTTAAGGACTATGACACCGAGACCAAGGTCATGACCCTTGACATCGAGAACTCCAAGAGTGGTTATTATCTCCTGTACCCCATCGATATGTTCCCTCTTATGTTTGAGGGTAGAACAGATGATAAGGTGTACTTCTCAAACCTCCCCGAATTCGTTGACTCAAACGGCGAATACTGTTTCGTTACCGAGACCTCCACACTCTATGTTTACAGAGCGAAGGGTGACTACTGGATCAACGAGGGTGTAAGTTTTGCAACTCTCGAAAAGGGAGCAGACTACATCAGCTTCGTTGGCTTTGACTTCAACACCACCTCCGATAACGGTATCGTGGTTTACTCAGATCACTTCACATTTGACATCGGTAAGATCTACAACATCGGCGGAACTTCAGCTATCTATGCTCCCAATCCCGTAAAGTACCTCAGAGTAACAAACAGCGAAATGTTCAACTGTGTTGATACTTGTGTATGGATCGGTACATGGGATGGCAACGAGATTGACCCCGAGGTTTCCAACCACAACGTGATCGATAACAACTATTTCCACGATTTCACACTTCCCACATACTTCTCCAATGCTGTTAACGTATCATACGACGTTGGAACCGTTATTTCACATAACATCTTCTACGAAGGTTCACGTACTGCCATTTCTTACTCCTGGTGCAGCGGTCTGAGAATCGAATACAACGTATTTGATACCATCTCAAACAAGGCCGACGACTGCGGCGCGGTAAGTACAGGTGCCGCTGACGAAGCCCACAGTGATAATATCATAAGATATAACATCTTCAAGAATCTGGGATACGGAGATCTTGCAATTTACATTGACTGCGAAGCATCCCATCAGGAAGTGTCATATAATATCATTCACAACGGCGGAGTAGCGCAGAACGGCGGAACGGATAATATATTCACCGGAAACGTGTTTATAGGTTTTGACTCCGGAATCGGTTCTACAGGCAGAGACACTCCTCCCACTACTTATATGGACGGTAATATAAAAGTCTCCAGAGACGGCGATGAATGGAACTTTACAAAGCTCGGTACAGTTGGTGAAAACAATGTGCTGTACAGTATTACAGAGAATACTCTGTTCGTAAATCCCACAATCGGTGACTACAGCTTCCTTGATGGTAAGGGCTTCTATGATATTCCTTACGAGATGATCGGAAGATATTGATCCCACACGTCGACTCATGCCAATATGACTTATTATATCCCCTGCTGTCAGCAGGGGATATTTGTATTGGTTTACCTGTACAAATTCGTTGACATTTTGTGGGAAATATAGTATAATTGAGTCAGCTTAAAAGCATTTCATTTCAGGAGGAAAAACAAATGAAAATAAGAAAAATACTGTCACTGCTCCTCGCGGCTTTGATGATCAGTGCGACATTTGCGACAGGTATGTCAATATCAGCGGCAGGTGTCACATATTCCGACGTTACAGAGGATATGTGGAGCTACGATGACATCGTGTATGTTACCGAAAACGGACTTATGAACGGCACGGGCGGAAGCTCTTTCTCTCCCGCAGTACCGCTGACACGTGCCATGGTAGTTACCGTTCTTTACAGAATGGAAGGCTCGCCCAGAGTTGAGTTCAAGGATCTTTTCGTTGACGTAAAG
>JAFXKJ010000043.1 GCA_017531765.1 Clostridia bacterium | reverse complement strand
CCTACTATGTGTTTGAACGTTCACCCATCAATTCTACGTGATCTCCGTCACCGCACGAAAACCTACAGAATCCCGTAGGACGGCGAGACTGTTTACTTCGTAAACAGGGTGTTCGCCCGCGAACGTACGGCTAAAACGTGTGAAACGGCGGGAGTAAACCCCCGCCCTACAAAATAACGCACTCCACATTTAATAAAAAATCATTTTGCATTTTTCCAAAGGTTAAACAAATGAACGATTCTATAGCAATAATCGGCGGAGGTGCCGCAGGAATGGCTGCTGCTGTTAAAGCCGCATGGCAAGGTGCTGCCGTTACCCTTTACGAAAAGCAAGATAAATTAGGGCGCAAGCTTGGCATCACCGGCAAGGGCAGATGTAACGTCACCTGCGCTTGTTCACCTAAAGAATTTCTCGCATCCGTTACCAAAAACGATAAATTTATGTACAGTGCCGCGTTTCGTCATACCCCGGCCGACGTCTATGCGTTTTTTGAGTCCCTGGGCGTACCGCTGAAGACCGAGAGAGGCGGCAGAGTTTTCCCCGTGTCCGATAAAGCCTCCGACGTGGTAATGGCTCTGAAGCGAGCAATGCTTGACAGCGGAGTGAAGCTTCATACGGGATGTAAGATTACCTCCGTCCGTGCCAATGAAGACGGAAGCTATACTCTCTCCGACGGTAAGCGAGAATACACTCATCCCGCTGTTATCATCTGCACGGGAGGACTGTCTTACCCCCTCACCGGTTCTACGGGAGACGGCTACCGCTTTGCCGAGGCTATGGGTGTCCGCGTTACTGACACCTGCCCGTCACTTATCCCCATCGAGACCGTGGAGGATACCTATAACTTGTCGGGACTCACCCTTAAAAACGTGACTCTCACCGCATTTCGCGGAGAAAAGACGGTGTTTTCCGAGCTTGGCGAAATGCTTTTTACCCATTTCGGCGTGTCGGGACCCCTTGTACTGTCAGCTTCATGCCATATGAGAGGGGATATAAAGAATTACAGACTTGAGATCGACCTGAAGCCGGGAATTCCCGAGGATGAGCTTGACGAAAGACTTATTAGAATCTTCACCGAAAACGCTGCAAAGGATTTTATAAATGCAACCTCAAAGCTTCTTCCGCAGAAGCTTGTTCCCCTTGTGGCGGAGGCGGCGGGAATCCCCGAGAGGATCAAAGCCTGCGAGGTGACCCGTGAATTGCGCCGCAGATACCTTAACGCATTGAAGCATTATCCGCTGACCCCGAAAAAATTCCGTCCCATAGAGGAAGCGATCATCACCTCGGGAGGTATTGATGTGCGGGAGCTTGATCCCCGAACTATGGAGGTAAAAAGCCGTCCGGGGCTTTATTTCGCAGGTGAAGTGATCGATGTGGATGCATATACCGGCGGATTTAATTTACAGATCGCCTTTTCCACTGCGTTTCTTGCGGCTGAAGCCGCAGCGGAACTGGTTTCTTCGAAACAAATAAATGATTCTGTGTCACTTTCATAAGAACACGTGCGGGTGTCCCCCACCTCGTAGATTTACAACCTGCACGTTGGGCGATAACCTACCTCGCCGTCTCAGACTGACTGCTTCGTAGGCTTACAAGCCGCACATTATGGCTATCGTCCCCCCGTAAATCGGCAGGAGGGTTCGTCCCGCTTCTTTGGCTTACCACCCACACGATATGCTGTAATCCCACATTAAATCGCTGAAAAACAATTTCGTATTTATTATATCAAAAGGAAAAAAACATCATGACAGATTACAAAAAGATCCGTATTGCCCTTGACGGTCCCAGCGGCGCGGGGAAATCAACCATCGCAAAGAAGATCGCCGAGAAACTCGGTATCGTTTACGTTGATACCGGCGCTCTTTACCGTACCGTCGGACTTTATTCAATAGAAAACGGCATTTCTGCCGATGACGTTGACTCTATCAAGGCTTCTCTTAAAAATATAGATCTTCGCCTCGCTTACGAGGACGGCGCACAGAAGGTCTACCTGAACGGCGTTGATGTGGGTGATCGTATCCGCACCCCCGAGGCTTCAAGGTATGCTTCCGCCGTTTCCAAGATTCCCGAGGTCCGCGCTTTTCTCCTTGACGTGCAGAGAAACATTGCTGCCGCAGGCGGTGTTATCATGGACGGCCGCGACATCGGTACCGTTATCATCCCCGATGCAGAGCTGAAGGTGTTCATGAGCGCAACTCCCGAAGCACGTGCCGACAGAAGATGCAAGGAGCTTGCCGAGAAGGGTATGCCTCAGCCTTATGAGGACGTTCTCCGCGATATTATCGAGCGCGACAGAAACGACCGCGAGCGCGAGGCTTCTCCCTGCGTGCCCGCACCCGACGCGGTTCAGTTTATAAACGATGACTACGGCATCGAAGAATCTGCAGATTATATCATCGGTCTTATTAAGTAAGAGTACCTGCGGTATATCCGTTTGCGGATGAAATTTCCCAAAAAATAATTTTGCATTTTGCACATAATCGGTTACAGGTGCGATATCTCCGTCAACGTATAAACAGCGAATATAAGCCTTCTCCAGCGGAGAAGGGTGGGACCATTCATTCACTTCGTGAATTGGAGTGGATGAGGAGAAACGGACGAATGTCCGATAAAAATTCAATCACCCTCACTTCACCTCCGTCAGTGGACTTTACTTTGTCATCCTTGAGGGAGCAACGCGACCGAAGGATCTAATCCCGCAACGCAAGGCTGAATCTACACGATAACGGACCGCCGGGGACGTCGGTCCCTACAATATCTGATTCCGTTCCGTCTTAACTCCACGCGAAAACCTACAGAAT
>JAFXKJ010000042.1 GCA_017531765.1 Clostridia bacterium | reverse complement strand
GGATTCAAACGATACACCACCCTTTCCGGATGGTACGCCCTCAAAAGAGGAGGATACGAGCATTCAGGATGAGTCGGACACAAACAAGCGTCCTATATCGGATGGCAAAGAAACAGGACAAGATGATTATAAAACAGATCCGGTGCCCGAAGGAAAGCCTTTGCCCGTTGAACCCGAAGATCAAGAAATCGATAAAAGGAAAAAATACGCCTGCACCTTCTCGATTGAATGCTCTACAATTCTGAATAATCTTTCCTCTCTTGACCCCGATAAGCTGGAGCTTGTACCGTCAAGCGGTGTGATTTTAGCACCGACTAAGGTGACCTTTTATGAGGGCGAATCGGTGTTCGACGTTCTCAAAAGAGTTTGCAAAGAAAACAACATTCATCTTGAGTTTTCGTGGACACCTATCTATAACAGCGCGTATATTGAGGGAATCCATAATTTATACGAATTTGATTGCGGAGAGCTTTCGGGATGGATGTACCGTGTGGACGGCTGGTATCCCAACTACGGCTGCTCCCGTTATCAGCTTGCAGATGGTGAGGTTGTGGAATGGCGTTATACCTGCGATCTCGGCAGGGACGTGGGCGAAGATCGGTTAGGACAATCATGAGAGATTCCTTTACAAACTATCATCCCATCGTAAATCTGCTTTATTTTACACTTACAATCGCATTTTCCATGCTTCTTACACACCCCGTGGCGCAGATACTCGCGCTGGTGTGTGCCGTTACCTATGCTGTAAGTATCGAGGGCAAAAAGAGCCTTGGATTTTTGTTAAAATTCTGTTTGCCGATGGTGCTTCTCACCGCATTTATCAACCCTGCTTTTAATCACGAGGGTGCGACCATTCTTTACTATTTCAGTAGCGGAAACCCTCTGACACTTGAAAGCATTTTGTACGGTCTGTCGGCAGGTACTATGCTTGTTACGGTGATATTGTGGTTCTCGGCGTTTTCCCGTGTTATGACCTCGGATAAGTTCATCTATCTCTTTGGCAAGATCATTCCCGCGCTCTCGCTGGTGCTGAGTATGTCGCTTCGATTCGTGCCGAAATTCAAGAAGCAGACAGAGGTCGTGGTGGAAGCGCAACGGTGTATCGGACGCGATATATCAACGGGTAGTCTGTGGCAGCGCTTCAAAACGGCGGTGGTCATTCTCTCGATTATGATCACTTGGGCACTTGAAAACGCCATTGAAACAGCGGACAGCATGAAAAGCCGCGGCTACGGACTGAAAGGAAGAACGGCGTTCTCCCTATACCGTATAGACGACCGCGACAAATACACTCTTGTGTGGCTCGGCTTTTGTGGATTATTTCTCACGGCAGGCGTAATGCTATCTGCCTTTGGCTTCCGCTTTTTTCCAAGTATCCGCTACGCCGCCATTGATATGACAACGATACCGTTTTACACGGTTTATTTCGGACTTTGCATCACACCCGTGGTGCTGAACTTCACGGAGGAGAGAAAATGGAAAAATATATATTCAAAAATGTGAGCTTTTCCTATCCAGAGGTAGAAGAAAAAGCATTGGATCAGATCTTCTTTTCCGTAAATCAAGGAGAATTCCTGATCCTTTGCGGCCCTTCGGGTTGCGGAAAGTCCACTCTACTCCGCCACTTAAAGACCTGCCTCACCCCTCATGGCAGACACGAGGGTGAAATACTATACGGCGGTGTACCGCTTGACACGGTGGACGATAGAACGCAGGCACAAGAAATCGGCTTCGTTTTGCAATCTCCCGAAAACCAAGTGGTGACCGACAAGGTATGGCACGAGCTGGCTTTTGGTTTAGAGAGTCTTGGATATGATACGCCCACCATTCGCCGTCGTGTTGCCGAAGTCGCCGCCTTTTTTGGGATTGAAAACTGGTTTTATAAGAACGTGACCGAGCTTTCGGGCGGTCAAAAGCAACTACTCAGTCTTGCTTCTGTTATGGCGATGAATCCGCAGATTCTGGTGCTGGACGAGCCGACCTCACAGCTCGATCCCATTGCCGCGTCCGACTTTCTCGCACTGCTCGGTAAGATCAACCGTGAGCTTGGCATTACCGTCATTCTCACCGAGCATCGCTTGGAGGAAGTCTTCCCGTTTGCTACCCGCGTCATTGTTATGGAAAAGGGGCGCATTGTCTGCGACGATATTCCGGAACAGGTCGGACTTGCGCTCCGTGAAAAGGACAGCGGAATGTTCCTTGCTATGCCAACCGCTATGCGTGTATGGGCGGGTGTGAAAACAGAGCTTTCTTGCCCTTTGACCGTCCGTGACGGAAGCGAATTTTTAACGACTCGCAACCGTGAAGTACCTCTTGTTCCGCTAGCAGAAAAGCCCGAGCGCACCTACGGTGAGGACATAACTGTCCACGCGGACGAGCTTTGGTTTCGGTATGAAAAGGATCTCCCCGATGTGGTGAAGGGCCTTTCTCTGACACTCCGCAAGGGTGAGTTTTACGCCATTCTCGGCGGTAACGGTGCGGGAAAAACCACAACGCTCAAGCTTATTTCGGGTTTGAAGTCTGCCTATCGCGGAAGTGTAACATTAAAT
>JAFXKJ010000041.1 GCA_017531765.1 Clostridia bacterium | reverse complement strand
GCAACAAAAAAGAAATGGGTAGCCAAGGAATTGAGGAACGAAGTGACGAAGAAACTTCGGCGTTTGAGATGGTTCTTAACATGGGTGATAGCCATAACGTGCGGTTTGTAAACCAACGAGGCGGGACGCCACATGGGGTTTTACTCCGCACCTCGGTACTACGTAAAATTTTCCTTACGGAAAACGTCCCCTACAGGACAGGTGGAGACGGTGCGGCAGGTTATCGGACAGACGTGCGGATTGTAATCCCACGAGGCGGGAGGACCAAGGACGCCCACAGCATATTCGCTACGCGAAATGTGACAACAACCTACGGTTGTTGCCCCTACCGACAGCGGGGGTCTTACGTAAAACGATAGCCATAACGTGGGGGCTGTAACCGTGCAAGGCGGGGCGATTTGGGAGTCTTACGTTTGACCACAGACATAGCGTGCAGGTTTGCCATCGTCGAAGTCCGTCGGAGACAGAGTGATACTTTTTTTCCTGACTTTTCAATAAAAGTCGATCACAAAATTGCTGTCGAAAAAATTTCCAAAACCTTATTGACAAATACGGAAAACCGTGTTATACTCATTCTCAGCAGGGGTGCTGTTACTAAAGGTAACGGCTGAGACGCGGACAGCGAACCCTTTTAACCTGATACGGTTAATGCCGGCGTAGGGAGCGTATAATTTCGGATAATAATATGCTCTCCGTATTTTTTCGGAGAGTTTTTTATTTCCCAAAGGTATCGTGTACTTCTGCAAATCATTTTATTTTTTCGGAGGTTTTAGCGTGAAAGTTCAAACAGTCTTAAACGAAACTGCAGCTATTTCACGCGTAAACAAACACTAAAAATCAATAGGTCGATTTTTGTCTGCTGCGCAGACACGTGTTTGTTTCATTATCATTTTGTGCAGCCATAGGCTGAATGGAGATTTTTATGAAGAAAACAAAAATCTTAACCTTATGTGAATGCGCGATCCTTCTTGCTCTGTCAATAGTCCTGAGCTTCGTGGTCATTTGGCATATGCCAATGGGCGGAGGCATTACCCTTCTGTCAATGCTCCCTATTATGCTTGCGGGACTGAAGCACGGTACAAAATGGGGACTTATCACCTGCGGTGTCTTCTCCGCTTTTCAGCTTGTTCAAGGAATCGCATCGGGAGAAGTGTTCGTTTATTGTACCTCTTGGGTAACTATCCTCCTTGTGGGAGCCTTTGACTACATTTTGCCCTATGCAGCGCTTGGATTTTCGGGTCTTGCCGCTTCAAAAAACGGTAAATTCAACCTGATCTTCACAAATGCGGTATTTGCTCTGCTTATCGCGTTCCGTTTCGTATGCCATTTTATAACCGGATTCACCATTTGGGGACAGTGGGCACCCGAGGGAATGGGAAAATATCTGTATTCTCTCATTTACAACGTTCAGTATATGCTCCCCGAGCTGATACTCACGCTTATAGGAGCGAATATTATTCTTGCCGCACCTCAGATGAGGAAATTTATTGTGTCAAAGTAACACTTTGAGCGGCAGATCATGTGCGAAACTCTCCCCATGTATCGGAATTCACCCCATAATACATAAACTTCAAAAATCCGCCGATTTTTTTCGGCGGATTTTTTTGTTTTATTTCGGTCGAAGCTTCCTCAGTGTAACTTAGTTTACCTTAAGCGTAGGCTTTCCGTGGAGTCCGTAGGGACTGAACGCATATTCATCCGCACGGGGCACGTAGCCTTTCTTATACATACCCCAATCATAGGGAATGTATTCGTTAAATCCGTGGTGCGGTCCGAGAACGTTTCTGAGACTTCCCGCAACGCGAACTTCGATCACGTTGTCGCCTCTCTTCAGATACTTGCCGATCTCAAGGAAGTCTCCTCCCTCTTCACCGATAAATCCCGCATCATATCCGTTAACCTTCACCGATACGACGGTGGCATCATATCCGTTCAGCTCAAGGCGCGCGGACTCGGGAGCCTTAAAGAGCTTCGCCTTGTATGTGTATACAACGCCTCCCTGGTAGAAGGGCATTTTGTAATTTTTCCAATCCCCGTAGCCAAGCTTCTTTGCAGGCTTTGTTATTACAAACTTGCTGCCGCGGATCTTAACTCCGAATTCTCCGCGTAAAATGACCGCTTCAACCTCGGCAAGCACGTTGAACTTAGGCGCATCAAGGGTAATGGTATTTTCACCCTCAACAAGATAATCGGATATGTCGTACGCGCCCATACCGTGGTCAAGAGGATCGCTGCCGACAGCTTCCACCTTTACTCCGTTGATGAGCACATCCCAAAGCTCAGGTCTCTCAACTCCCGCAAGAATTCGGCAAGGAAGCACTCCCTTTTCCACCGTAAACTTATAGTTCACCTTAAACGCGCTTTCGGGACCGTACTTTGCGTTCTTGTCCATGAGCTCGGTGCCTACCTGAATGTGTGTCCAGGGTGTTCCGCCCTTGAATCGGTTTTCCTTAAAGAGCTTTTCCGAAACCTCAAGAACGTACTTCTTCTTGTGCTCTGTTCCCTTCGTCACCCAGCTTGCCATGTCAAGAGTCATAGCGTTGGGAGAATCCTTTTCGATCTTCACTTCCCTTAGCTGAACCTCACGGGTCGCCTCGGGGGGAGCTTCTTTCTCGGAGAGACCCTCTCCCGTAACGAGAAGGATGGTACCGCATCTCTCCAGCTTCACGGGAATTGTTACCGTGCCGTCTCCGTGAGTACACTTCATACCCCGTGTGTCGCCCGTGTACAGATCCCACTTGGAAACTGAATCGCCCTTAAGAGTAAGCTCTGTCTCAAAGGTGCCCATGCTGTGGTTTACGATAAAGTAAGCGGCTCTGCCTCCGGGAAGGGCGCGGCGGATGTGCTGAACGCCCGTGGGCCACGGTGTCTTTGAGCTGAGTCTCCACTCATGGGTGTCACGGATAAGCTTTTCAAGCTCCTCGGGAGACTCAACCGATGTCACAGCGGTTCTCACCTCTTCAGTCTCGCTTCTGCCAATTTCACCGTCGATATACCGCGCAAAGGAAAGCTTCTCACCGTCGGTGGTGACGACACGTCCCCCTGCAGCGGCAAACTCAAGAAGGAGCTTCACCGTGTCCGCTCTCATGTTCAGCATATTTTTTGAGATAACAACGGTGTCATACGCCTGAAGACCAAAGCAGAACTTGCCGTCACGTATCTTTGTATTACGGGAGATGGAATACTCGTCACCAATATCGAAATCCCACTGATTGTCTGTGAGAATCGAAACGATGCTGAGGTAGTCGCTCATATCGGGGTTCTTCACCTGAGTAGGCTCAAGTGCGTGGTCAACCATACCCTCTGCCTCCTCGGGAGGAATGAGGTAACCTGTTGTAGACGCGTTGAGAAGGAGGATTCTCTGCTCCATCTTGCCTGCGGAGAGAATCTGCGAGGTTCTTGCGAAGTAATCAGCCATGCGGGTGTACTCGTCCCACCAAGGCTGTCTGTAGTCGAAGGACTGGGGACAGTCGCGCTTTCTCGTGCCGAGATAGGAGAAGAGGGAGAGGTGCTGACAGATGAAATTGATACCGCCTACCATGAGGAAGTCGCCGAGACGCTTGTAATCGTACATGGTAGAGTGGTATCCGCCCGCGCCGTATGCCTCGCAGAGGGTTCTTTCGTGGCCGAACTGGTTAGCGGCGGAACGGATCTCGTACATGAGATATTTATCGAAATTAGAAGGATCTGTCTTGAGCCAGTCGCAAAGGAGGAGGTCAAGTCCGGGCCACTGGCGGAACTCATAGGTGGTCTGCTCGCTGGGATTGATCCTTCCACCGTGAGCCTGAGGCCAGTGATGCTCGATGTCGTGTCCCGTCCATGCAACTCCGTTGTCACGGCACCACTTAGCGATGGGCTTTACGAAGTTGTCCATCCACAGCTCATGGAGGGTGTAGAAATAGTCGTATCTCACCTTTTCCGCAGGACGGTGGAGAGTCTCGCCCTCAACATTTCTGAATACTGCGGCGAGGTTGGGAATGATGTCGTATCCGCAAAGCTCGCGGAATTTTTCCACCACGTGGTCACCGATGGGCACGGTGTTGGGACCGTCATTGTGAATATTCGCCTCATCGGAGAAGATGGCGGGAACATATGTACCGAAATCTTCCTTGAATCGCTTTGCGTACTCGTCGTGAGTGAGGCGCATGAAGGTCTCAACGGTCTCGCGGCGGGAGATGTCAACGTAGGGGTAACCGCCCGTCCAGTCTGAGCCGAAGGGGAATAGCTTATATACTACGATAACCTGACCGTCTGACACTTCTCCCCACTTTTCCTTGGGCACATCGGTGAGAATTTTACCGAGCTTTCCGTCATAGTATTCAGCGGCAAAGAGCACCTCACCGCCGAAGGTGGGATTTTTAGCATCCACCACACGGTACTTTGCGAAGGGGCAAACGGCACCCTTGTCAGCTCGCGCAGTCTTTCCGCCTGCAAAGCCCGACGGCCACGCGTTTTCATCGTACATATATATCTTCATGTCCTCGGCTTTGGCGGTATCCAGAGCCGCACCGAAGGCATTGAAGAAATCCTCGGAAAGATATTCGGTGGTCATACCGATTCTCGGGTGAGCGAAGGCACCGCCGATACCGTGAGCCTTGAAGTCACGGAGCTGGAAGGCGATCTCGTCTGCCCTCATCTCCTCATTCCACGACCAAAACGGCGCGGAACGGTAAATCGACGGAGGATTTTTGAACTCTTTCTTAATTTTTTTCATATCATTAATTCCTTTGCTGTGGAAGTATTAAAATTCTGAATACTTATCTACACTTTGCCGCGGTCATCTGTGCTGACACCGCAGGGTGTACCCTTGGTACGTCTGCGTCTCACTCTTGTCGCTATCGCACACAGAGCAGTGAATACGAGAACACCGCACAGCGCCCCCGCAGAATCGATCCCCACGTCAAGAAGCCGCCCCTCCCGTCCCGGGACAAAAGTCTGATGCAGCTCGTCGGAGACGGCGTAAAGCACACAAATGCCGAAGGAAACGGCGCACGCGGGCAGGGTTTTCATAATATCCGTGCGGCAAGCCGCCGAGCTTAGAATTCCGAGGGTCATGAACGCCAAAAAATGCGCCGCTTTTCTCACGTAAAATGACACCTTCAACCTGACAGAATCGCCAAGTACGTCCCTGTCGGAGGTACCAAACATTCCTTCATCCACACAGTCGACCACGCCGTCGCTGGTTTCGGTTGAAGCTCCGCCGGACTCTGCGGAAAAGGCGAATATTACCGCCATCCACAAAACGACGGCAAGCCACAGGACAACTCTCAGTGTTTTTCTTTTCATTTTATCCGTCTCATGCCCAAAAGCCTTGGGACAATTTATCTCGTTCTGAAGGTAACGGCATCGCTGAGCTGACCGCTTTCGATAACTCTGCCGATTCCGTGAGCCACGCAGTCAATGGGATTCTTTGCAACGAAGGTGCGGATTCCCGTATGATGTGTCACCATCATATCAAGTCCCGGAAGAAGCGCTCCGCCCCCCGCAAGTACGATACCCATATCGTAAATATCGGCTGAAAGCTCGGGAGGTGTATTTTCAAGGGTAGTCTTGATTCCCTCAACTATGGTACGGATGCCGTCCCCCATAGCCTCACGGATCTCAGCGGAGTTCACGTTGATTATCGCCGGCAGACCGTTCAGGAGATTACGTCCCCGCACCTCCATCACACCCCTGTCAAAGGAAGGATGGGCGCTTCCAATATTCTTCTTCAGTGTCTCGGCGGTAACGTCGCCGATGAGCACGTTGTACTTTTTCTTAATATATGCGGAGATCGCGTCGTCAAGCTCGTTTCCCGCAGTTCTGAGGGATGTGGAAAGCACGATTCCTCCGTAGGACAGCACCGCCACCTCGGTTGTGCCGCCGCCGATGTCAACGATCATGGAGCCTCTTGCATCCGCAATTTTGAGACCTGCACCGATAGCTGCCGCAACCGGCTCCTCGATCAGAGCAACCGACTGCGCTCCCGCCTCAAGGGTAACGTCCTCTACCGCACGGCGCTCGACCTCCGTCACCCCGTAGGGGATGCAGATGATCACTTTCGGACGGCTGAAGATGGTGTTTCCCGACACCTTCTTGAAGAAATGGCGCAGCATGGCGCTGGTAGCGTCAAATTCCGCAATAACTCCGTCTCTCAGGGGACAGAGCGCCTTAATGGAGCCGGGGGTCTTACCCAGCATCAGCTTCGCCTCACGTCCCACGGCAACAGCACGTTTCCCGCCATTTTCCACCGCCACAACAGAAGGCTCGCGAAGCACGATGCCCTTGCCCTTCATATATATAATGGTATTTGCTGTTCCCAGATCTATACCGATATGTTTCATTCTTTATCATTTTTCGGGGAGGTCCCCCGGACAGACGGTTTTAATTTTGCCGAGCTCGGCATAGCCGTCTGCCGCGTTTTTTATTATTTAATGTTTATTTAATAATATTATACCGAATTTGCGAGGATTTTTTTCAAATACTGTATTTTTCATGTTTCCTACGAAAAATCAAGTGTTTTTTTCAAAGAGGCAGCATGACCCGAACTCTCTCCGTCAGATCCAAGCCGAACTCCTCGGATAGGATCCTGCAGGTCTCATAGACCGACAGCCCCACCACGTTGGGATAATCTCCCCTCAGCGACTTAACGAAAACCGCGCCCAGTCCCTGGATGGCATAAGCTCCCGCTTTTCCGTCGGGCTCACCGCTTTCAACATAGGAGGTGATCTCATGCTCCGTGAGTGACTTAAAGGTAACCATGGTGGTGACACTTCGGGAGACTGTTTTCACACTCTCTCCGTCTATCACCGCAACGGTAATTCCTCCCACAACGCTGTGCTCACGCCCCGAAAGCGCTCTCAGCATTTCTGCGGCTCCCTCGGCGTTCTTCGGCTTGCCGAAGATCACCTCACCGTCGGGTGACACCACGGTATCGGCGGCGATGACCACAGTTTTACGGTCAACTCCGACTCCAAGCGCGTTGAGGGCGGCTTCGCATTTCAGTCGGGATGCCTCACGGGCAAAATATTCCGCATACGTTTCCCCCGCCTCGGGCACTCCTGAGGGATTTTCGTCCGCATCCGTGACGAGAATATCATGGGCTATCCCCACGGAGCACAGAAGCTCGTGTCGCCGTGGAGATGCGGAAGCAAGAACAAATCTGATATTATCTGTCATAATTATCTCTTGATCAAAAATTTACCGATAGCAAAGCAGAGCACAACGGAGATAATGGTGGCAACGGTAAGGTTTACGGAAGCACCCAGGGTAAAATTGATAATACCCAGATCTACGCTTAAGGGAGTGGTCGTGCCGAAGGTAAGTCCGTAAGCAAGCCAGGAAAATCCCTTGGCGCCTGCGGAAACGTGGGATATAACTCCGCCGAACACGATTCCGGCAAGGAGATAAAAGAGGTCATACCAGAAACTTTTTTTCATAACGTTCGATCTGCCTTTCTAATTCATTACCTTTGATTTGCCTTTCCTTTGTTTTCACTTCCGCCGAAGTATAAAGGCACAGCCTTCAACGGAAAGCCAAAGTCTTACGCGCGGGCAAGGCTTATTCTCGTTCCCTTTTCGGTAACGGAGCCTTCAAGACTGCGGCAGGTAAGAAGAAGAGTCTGAACACCTGTGTTTTCAAGAACGCCCAACGCCTTCTTCACTCTGTCCTCGTCAAGGAACGCAAGAGACTCGTCAAAGATCACGGGAGGTCTCTGAACGCTGTCGTAAAGAGCCTTCACAAGGGCAACGCGGAGAGCAAGATAAGCAATATCCTTAGTACCCGCGGAGAGATAGTCAAGCTCAAGAGTTCCGAAATCTCCGTTTCTGAAGTTCATTTCAAAGGAGCCCGTAATTCCAAGCTCGCCGTATCTGCCGTCTGTTACTTCACTGACAATGCCCGATGCTTCTCTTCCCAGCTTCGGCACAACGGAGGAACGGATATTCTCTCCCGCCGTCTCAAGAGTTTCCGCGGCAAGGATCAGAGCATCGTGATTCGCTCTCTGAAGTTTCAGACTTCGTCTTACATCCTCAAGCTCTTCGCTAAGCTTTGCGGGAGAGGTAACGGTGGCGCGGAGCGCGGCACATTCTCTCTCAAGGTCAAGCTCTCTTCCGCGAAGATTGTCAAGCTTCGTTCTGATAAAGGTTGCCTCACGGCTGACGGAGGCCCTCTCGCTGTCGTTCATAGCCAAAGCCTCACGACCCGCCTCAGTCTCACGGATCTCTGCGGCACGGGAAATTATCTCATCCGCGCGCTCCGGGGTAAGCTGACCCCCCACAGCCTCAAGCTGTCCCTTCAGCTTGGAGGTCTCACTCTCAAGGGCACGTCTCTTCTGGAGAGTGTCACGTCCCACCTTGGCAAGATATTTTATAAGCTTCTGAGTCTCGTATGATGCCGCATTGATTCCGATATGCTCCGCAAGGGTATCAAGGGTCTCTCTTGCTTCCTTCACGTTCTTTTCTATTGCCGCAAGGGTAGCACGGCGCTCCGCGGACTCTTCCATGCTTGAGCCAACCCCGCCCGCCATGCGTTCAAGGTCATCCTCGTCTTCAGCATCCCATGCATCAAGAATATCGTAATACTTCTCGCGGAAAACGTGAGAGAATACCATAACTCCCACACCGCCGAGAACGACGAACACCGAAAGCACAAGGGGAACGATGAATCCGTCGTTTTCACCCACGAACTTAAAGAAAGCGGTAAGGATAACGCCCGCAAGTCCAAGTATCAGCACCGCCGCACCTGCGGAAAACATACCCCGCGCCAGCTTACCGAGACGTCTCGCACTTGCCGCATCGGCAAAGATCCTGTCATCGGGATCTCTTGCGGGAGTCGTGTCCGCATCTCCGTCAAGCTCCGCCTTCTGCGTCTCAGCGCGTTCAATATCGCGGACCGCACCTGCAAGAGATGAGAGAAATTTATCGTCTATGGCACCCGAGGAGATCTCCTCAAGCTCTTTTTGCGCTTCGCCGTATCTCTTTTCAAGCTCTCTCGCATTCAAAAGCCTGCTTTCAGCATCCAGCACGTCAATTGCCTCGGAAATATCCTCAAGCTCCGCGCCACGCTTCTTTGCGGACTCAATGTTTTCCTTAACGTCGGCAAGGGACACCTCCGCCTTAATGAGTCCCGCGGACTCGGTACGGCTTTCCGCAAGCTTCGCTTCAAGAGCCGCCTCGCGTTTTTCAAGCTCCCATATCTCGCCGCCGTTGCCTTTTTTGTAAAGCAGCTTCACTCTCGCCTTATCGAGAAGCTCTGATGCCTTCTTTATGTTGATGTTCTCATCCGCAGCGGACACGATGTTCTCAAGGGCATCCTTCAAGGCACCGCCGTCAGGCTTCACCGAAGCCTCCTGAGCCGCATACGCACTCCCCGCGAAAACTCCCTCGGGAACTCCGAAGAACACGTCTCCCGGCTGACCGTTCACACTTATGGGCATGGAGGTCTCGTGATCAAGGACTCGCACTCTTTCGGAATACTTGGTTTTTCCGTCGGAGCCCGTTTTGGCGTTGAGAGTTCTCTCAATTCTGACTCTTTTTGTGTCACTGCCGTCGGAGATGGAGCAGACTGCAAAGCCCGCCGCATATCCTCTCGCCCAGTTGACATATTTCTGTCTCTCGGACACCTCTCCCGAAGCGCGGGAGGAAAGTCCGTAGAAAATAAACTTTATAAATGCCGCAAGAGCACTTTTTCCCGACTCATTGGCACCTTCGATTATGTTAAGTCCCTCTCCAAGCTCAACTTCAACGTCGCAAAGGGGACCGAATGCCGATATATGCAGTTTTTCTATGTACATTTGTGACTTCACCCTTCCTTAAATGCAAAACGTTTACATCACTACCGATTCGCCCGCAAGAGCCGAAAGACCTGCTCTGAGTGCCGCTGATGCTATCTCTCTCGTTCTCTCGTCTTCGCTTGTAAGACTGCCCTCAAGAAGTCGGTAAAATTCCCCTCTCACCGTGGGGTCGCGTCTCAGGGATTCGGCATCAAGCATGGGAGAGGTCTTGTCCTCAATCTTCAGTGAGAATACTCTCGGGGGATCCGTCTCAAGGAAATGGCGGTTTACGGTAAAGGACGGGTCCACCTCGCCCTTCAGGGTAAGGCGGAGCACGGTATCGTCTCCGTAATGCTTTTCGGTGACGTAGGCGGTGATCCTTTCCTTCAGCTCACCGTTGGAGGCAGCGCCGTCAACTCTCAGCTCGTCGTTTTCATATCGGCGGCGGGAGAAGCGAACCTTTCGTGAGGAAATGCTCTTTCCGTCAAGAGTCACGAAGATGGCGCCCTTATGACCCGTCTCGTCAAAGCTTCTGCCCTCAAGGCATCCCGAGTAGGCGATCCTATCGCTGTAGGAGGCGGGATTATGCACGTGTCCCAGGGCGGCGTAATCTGCTCCGAAGGCTTCAAGCTGACTGAGCTTCACGGGACAGGAGGTACTGCTGCGGGAGGTCAGGTCGCCGTGGGCACAGAGAATGTTATACTTAAAGTTTCCATCCCCGTCGCTCACACTTTTCCCCTCAAGGGGGCAGGTCTCCATGGTCTTTGATGTGAACGCCCAGCCCCAGACTCTCACGTCAAGCTCAGGAAAGTCGAAATATGACAGACTGTCTTCTGTGAAAATATAAACGTTATCGGGGAAAACGCCGCGACGCCACACGCCCGAAGTTGACACGGAGTCGTGATTTCCGGGACTTATGACCACGGGACAGCCTGCGCCTGCGGCTTCTCTCGTGATAAGGGCGAGAGTTTCACGGGTCACAAACTCGGAATCAAAGAGATCTCCCGCAATAAGGATCATGTCCGCCTTTTCCACCTTGGCAAAATGGAAAAGAGATGTAAATGCGGCGCGAAGCTCGTTACGTCTGACCTCAGCGGTCACGGGATCAAGTCCCGAAAAAGGGCTGTCAAGGTGAACGTCGCCCGTATGTAGGATCTTCAGCATATATTCTGTGCCTTTCTTGGATTTTTATTGTTTTTTGTGCCGCGCCCGACAGCGCCATATGTTTTCCGCCTGAGATAAAAAGTCAAGGAAGCATTGCCCGTCTTCACTCAGGCGAGACTGCCGCGAGTACGATGGGGTCCGTCACGCCCCCTGAGAGGTCTCCTTCTTCTTTTTTCGCTCGCGCAGCTCGTCAAGGAGCATATAAAGTATCATCACACCGCAGCCGATGCACACCGCGCAGTCAGCCACGTTGAAAACGTAGAAATCAATAAGCTCCACGTTGATCATATCCACCACGTACCCGAGAGCAACGCGGTCGATCATGTTGCCCACACCTCCTCCCGCGATGAGAGAGAGTGCGGTAAGAAACAGCTTGTCGGCGGGTCGCTTCCACAGAATATAGGCGAATATGAGAACGATGGCCACGCAGGACACGCTCATGAACACCCAACGGTGATCTTCAAGTATGCCCATGCCCGCGCCTCTGTTCTGCACGTAGGTAAAATGGAGCACCCCCGGGATGAGCTTATATGACGCACCCACGTGAACGAGCTCTTTTACACACCACAGCTTTGTCAGCTGATCCGCAAGGACCACCCCCGCCATAACGGCAAAGGAAAATATCAGAGAAAAATATTTCTTCATTTCTTCGTAAAACTATCCGTGAATTATTTATCAAATTATTTTTATCAAATTATTTCTTTTTTGTCTTGTTGAAGTCAGAGGTGAAAAAATCCTCGTACTTAGGCTTGACCCTTGATGTGGAATTGTGAGCAAGAGTCATGGGGTCAAAGCTCTCGCCGTCGCGGTACACGGAATCCGTGTAGAAGTCAAGCTCCGCCGCGATCTCAGCGGGAGTCTTCTCACGCTTTTTTGGCTCTTCGCCCTCAGGCGCTTCATCAAATGCTTCATCAGACGCATCATCAAAGAGCTCGTCGTCACGGAACTCTGTGTCAAAGCCGTCGTCGAACTCTCCGCCCTCGCCAACTTCGCCCTCGTACTCCGAACCAAGGTCGGGGTCAAAAGGCTTTCTGTCGGCTTCCACGCCGAAGGTGCCGTGGAGAAGTCTAAGGAGCATTTCCGTCTCTTCTTCGTAGCTTGAGTCGGACTCCGCGTCATCCCTTGTCGGCTCTTCGGAAACCTCGGACTCAGAGGCTGATGTCTCATATTCCGCCGCAACCTCGTCAGGCGCGGGCTCTTCCTCATAACCTTCGTCCTCAGGAATTGCGGGGACGGAGTCTCCCTCGGCTTCCTCAGCTTCATCGGACTCTTCGGATTCATCGGCTTCGTCTGCTTCCTCTGTCGCGTCTGTCAGCATAACGAAGTTTTCAAAGTCTTCAACAACACTCGCATCCCCCACAGGTGATACATCTGTCGCTTCAACGTCTTCCACCGCAGCTTCGGGCACAGAAGGCTCATCCTCGCAGGACTCCGCGCTCACATCGGAAACGGACTCAATAAAGCTGTTCAGTACCTCTTCCCATTCGCGGTCGTCGTCAAACTCATTCTTTACCTCTGAAATTTTGTTAAGAGTCGCCTTCAGCTCCTCGTAAAACTCGGCAGTGCGCTTCTTTTCCGCATCGAGCACGTCGAAGACCGCACTGAGCGCACTTCTGTCAAGGGGCTTTTCCACACGTTCCTCTTCCTCCTTCTCAGCAAGACGCGCACTGGCCTCGTCAAGCATAAGCTGAAGTCTCAGAACCCGTCTCTTAAGCTCCGAGCTTTCCGCGCATACGGAATTGTACCTTTCCGTAACGTAAGCAATATATTTATCAACCTCGGAGATACTGTAACCCATTACGTTTTTCCCAAACGTGGGCTTTTTAAGCACGTTCTGTACGCTCATAAAAACCTCCATTCAGCCTTCGGCTGTAAAAAAATTATGCTTCCCCCTGAGGTCTTCAAAGGGAAATATCCGTTTTCGTCATCTATCCTTATGTGCAGACCCGTCACACGTATTTCTTCACGGCAAGTCTCAGTCTGCCGCTTCTCGTCTCTCCCGCAAACGCACCCACGGCAAATTTCCCGTAGCCTCTGACGGACACTACGTCTCCCTCGGACAGGCTTCTGTCGGGAGCTTCTTCGGTGAGATAATTCACGTCCACAAGTCCGCCCGTGCACATTTCCTTCGCTGTGGCACGGGAAGCACCCGTAAATCCCGCTACCACCGCATCAAGCCTCGGGGATGCGGCAACGATCAGCTTTTCTTCAAATTTCTTCGTAAGAATAAGACCCATGGGTATCTCGGCGGGCGAAACCTTCACCGTGTCCCGCCTTACCTTGGTCAAATTTCCTTCTATAAACGGCGCTGCGACGGCGGACGCGAACATGACGGCGGAAAAATCCCCGGTGAGAACTATATCTCCCACCATCACTCTTTCAAGTCCAAGTCCCAGCACGCTTCCCATATAATCTCTGTGCCCGAGAGAGTTGTAGCCGCTTCCCTTCACCTCAAGGGGAATGGTGTCAAATCTCTCGTCGGGGAAATATTCTTCCGCGCAAGCAAGCAGAGCCTTCTCTCTGTCGTGGGAGAATAGCTTGGGGCTCCACGCTTCAAGCTGACACGTCTCCTGAGCCTCTGCATAGGAAGGAAGCGTGACACACCTCCGCCTTTCGGCGCCCACGGCTCCGCCCCAGAAAAATACCCTATCTCTGAGGGACGGCTCCTCCCGCACCAAAGCGGCGTAAAAGAGATTTTGCTCCGCGGGAGTCAGAAATCGGCTCACGTGAAGCTCATATTCTCTGTCCCTTGCCATCTTGGCGAATTCCGCGGCTCTTGCGGCAAGGAAAGCCTCCTCTTTCGTATTTTCTCTGTCCTTCATATGAACACCGACAACATAGACATAACGATGTACGTGATCAGAAACGGTATATCGAAGGGAAGCCCCTCGCCGATACCAAGCTTCGAGCACACATACCGCGCCGGCAAAATTATCGGCTCCGTAATAAGCACAAGAAACGCAGGTAAGCCTGCGCTCTCGTCAAATGGCAGAAAGCTGAATATCGCCCGCCCAAGCATGGCAAACATCATCACTGACAGAAACATCCCCACCGTTGAGGACAAAATGTATAACAAATTTTCCATGATCAAGTAAATACTCCGTGATCTCAGCCATACCGTCTTTTCACGCAAGCCTCCTCCAAGGGGGGGGAGGTGCAAGGCAGGCACAGGCGAGAATAAATGGTGAATTCCCGTCAAAAAACGAGAAAAGCGGATGCCCGGAAGACCCGTTACGGCACACAAACACACACCCTGCCCGTTTTCGGGCGAGCAGGGCATACACGCGTACCGCTGACAAAGTCTGATTCGGACTTCCGCCGATATGTTATTTTTATGCAGAGACTTGCCCGCTCAGTCAAAAGCTACTGAAATTTTATCAGAACTCGGGAAAAATATCTGCGTTAGGCTCGGGAGCAGGCTCCGGCTCGGGCTCGCGGGTCTTGGGAGCGCGAAGCTGAGCATCTCCAACGTCAACGTTGTTGGGAGTAATAACGTAAGCGTTGGTAGCGATCTTCTTGATGGAACCGTCGATGGAGTAAGCAACACCGGAAAGGAAGTCGATAAGGCGGCGAGCTGTCTCCTTGCTTGCGTTCTCAAGGTTGAGAACTACTGTACGTTTATTGAGAAGGTGATCTGCGATCTGAGTTACGCTGTCGAACTGCTGGGGCTTAACGACCTTCATCTCAAGAGCCGCACCTGTACCGGAAAGGCTGATGCCGCCGTTTGCGATAGGACCTGCACTGCCCATATTGCCGATGTTGGACTGATTCATACCCATGCCCATGTCACCCATGTTTCCCATGTCACCGTAATCGTTTTCAAAATTGTTGTAATAGTCATCCTCATAGTTGTCGTCGTAACCGCCATTGGTACCGGTCACGTTTTTGAGTTTGTCCATGAATCCCATAATAGCCTCCAAAATTATATTTAACCTTATAAATTTTTTTATTTTGCCGTCAGACGTAGTTTCGGCTGCCGAAAACGGCACTTCCCACTCTGACAAGAGTTGCTCCTTCTTCAATGGCAACATCAAAGCTGTCGCTCATACCCATTGACAAAACAGCCTCTCTTATATTATGCGGTTTTTTTTCGAAAATGTCAATAAAAATCGCATAAGTTTCTTGAAAATATTTTCTTAAAACCGATTTTTCTGCTCCTGCAGGCCCCATTGTCATGATTCCGCGGAGCTTCAGGTTGGAAAAACCGAGAAATTCGTCGGCAACGGCTGTCGCATCAGCAGGAAGAAAACCGCTTTTTGCCACCTCGGCGGCGCAGTTGATCTCCATGAGCACGGGCTGAATGATGCCACGCTTCTCGGCTATGCGGTTTATCTCGGAAGCAAGCTTCAGCGAGGAAACCGAGTGAATAAGCTCCGCACGACCGACAACGTACTTTGCCTTATTGGTCTGAAGGTGACCGATAAAGTGGTACTCATCAAGATGGGGACGGACCGTGTCGAACTTATCCGTAAATTCCTGAGCCTTGTTTTCTCCCGCGATCCTCAGTGAGAGCTCATCGGCGGCGAATATGATATCCTCCGCGGGAACTGTTTTTGTAGCGGCAAGGAGAGTCACATCTCTGCCGTCTGCACGGCGGGACACTGCAGCATCAATGCGTTCACGAACGCGCCTCAGATTATCTGAGATAAGTATCTGCCTGTCAGTCACAGCTCCACCTCCAAAGCAAGAAAATCGGACACACGGCAAATCCACCGTGTATTTAAGTTATTATATCACATTTATAAAGAAAAATCAAGACCTAAAGCGCACCTTTGAGAGATAAACCTGCCCAAGTCGCCCGTATGCAAACCGCACGTTTGGCGATAAATTAACGTACGCCCTCCGCAAACGGTAGGGGCGTAGCCGTTTGCTTTGCAAACAGGGTGCGCTGCCCGCTCCATGGGATTACAAACCACACGTCTGACCGATAACCTACCGCGCTGTCTCCAACTATCCTGTAGGGGACGTTTTCCGTCGAGAAAATTTTACGTAGTACCGAGGTGCGGAGTAAAACCCAATGTGGCGTCCCATATCGCCCGCTTTCAATCCGCACGATATGGCTATAACTCTACGTAAGACCCCCGCTGTCGCATTTCGCGTAGCGAATATGCTGTGGGCGTCCTTGGTCCTCCCGCCTTGCACGGTTACAACCCCCACGATATGGCTATTGTTTTACAAAAAATACCCTCTCCGTCACTGCGTTGCAGTGCCACCTCTCCCGGGGGTGAGAGACTTTACTTCGGCTGTGGCTGTACTCATGGCTTGTTCATTCGGGGAAGCTGTCAGCATTTGCTGACTGAGAGGGCTTTTCATCCTACAGCCCACGCCTACCAAAAATTTTCGTTTTGCATTTTGCATTGTCGCATCTCACCCCTCTTGACAAGCCATGATATATGTGCTATAATACATTTAACCAAAAGGTTAAATGATGTAAAGGATACTGTAAAATGGGACTTCAAGCTACCATCAAAGCTCTCTCTGACCCCATCCGACGGGAAATTCTCGGCATTTTGAAATCGGGCAGACTGTCCGCTGGCGAGATCTCGGAAAAATTCCCCGTCAGCGCCGCGGCAATATCAAAGCACCTTGCCGTGCTGAAGGATTCCGGGCTTATCCGCGACACCCGCGAGGGAAAATTTATCTATTACGAGCTGAACGCATCCGTCCTTGAGGAAGTGCTGCTCTGGATCAGCAGTCTGAGGGACACCTGATAACCAAAGAAAGGTACGGTCATAATAATGATTAAGAAAAACATCAAGCTTTTATTCGTCACGTCCATCGTGATCCTCCTGCCAATTCTCGTGGGTGCTGTGCTGTGGAATAAGCTTCCCGAAAAGCTTCCCGTACACTGGGACGCCTCGGGTACACCTGACGGCTACAGCAGTAAGCCTTTCGCTGTCCTTGCCATGCCCATGATCCTTTTGGCGCTCCATTGGTTTTGCGCGCTCATCGTTTCCGCCGACCCGAAGAACAAAAACACCTCCGGTAAGATGGTGCACCTCACCTTCTGGATAGTGCCTGCGGTAAGCTTGCTCGCCGCCTCCCTCACGTACCCCTCCGCTTTGGGCGTAGCTGTGCCGGTGGAGGTCATCGCGCCCGTATTCGTGGGACTCATTTTCGTGATCGTTGGAAACTACCTCCCTAAGTGCCGCTACAGCTACACTGTGGGAATCAAGCTCCCGTGGACACTGAACAACGAGGAAAACTGGGCAAAAACTCACCGCCTTGCAGGTAAGGTGTGGACTCTCGGCGGTCTTGCCGTTACGGTGACGGGCTTCTTTGAGCTCTTCCCCGTAATGATAGCCGTTATCCTCGTAATGGTACTCGTCCCTTCGGTGTATTCCTACATCCTTCACCGCCGCGGGCTGTAAAAGGTGATGTCCTTTACTCACCCCCGGGGAAAACTTTTTTGAAAAAATGCACAATTTTTCTTCAAAAACCTATTGACTTCACCACGTTAGAGTGATATAATAACTGCAAATCACAAAGGAGGCAGCAAAAATGACACGTAACAAGTTCTTTTATTACTTTTATTACTTTGTCAAGGGCTGCCCGTCTTATGTGATTTCCAAAGCATAACGCTTTTGGATCAAGTGAAACGGACAGTCCGCATTCGTCGTGCTTTTCGGCAGGTCGAAACGCGGACTTTTTATTTTAGGGAACCTCTAAAAATTCATAGCACGACGAATCTGCGGAATCTGTTCCGTCATTCGTCACAAAAAATCTTCACAGAGGAATAACTCCGAGTGCGATTTTTTGTTTAGACTGACGTAAAATCTTCTCGCAGCTCACCATACTCTGAATTATTGGATGTCCCCTTTAACCAACGAACAATGACAGAAAAGAGGTAATACACCATGTCTATGAATTTCCACAGAAAGCTTCCCATCCCTCAGGAGGTTAAGAAGGAATACCCCCTCACCGATCGTATGCTTGAAGTAAAGGCTATCCGCGACGAGAGCATCCGCGAGGTTTTCGAGGGCAGAAGCGACAAGTTCATCCTTGTCATCGGTCCCTGCTCCGCAGACCACAGAGAGCCTGTGCTTGAATATATTTCACGTCTTCGCCGTGTGGAGGATCAGGTAAAGGACAAGATCATAATCATCCCCCGAATCTACACCAACAAGCCCCGTACCACAGGTCAGGGCTACAAGGGAATGCTCCATCAGCCCGACCCCGAGGCAAAGCCCGATATGTACAAGGGAATCGTTGCCATCCGTGACTTACACCTCTCAGCCCTGAGAGACTATGACTTCACCTGTGCCGATGAGATGCTCTACCCCGAAAACTACCGCTACCTCTCCGACCTTCTCTCATACGTTGCCATCGGAGCACGTTCCGTTGAGAATCAGCAGCACAGACTGACCGCAAGCGGAATAGACTTTCCCGTGGGTATGAAGAACCCCACCGGCGGAGACCTTACGGTCATGATGAACTCTGTGGTTGCCGCACAGTCGAGCCACACCTTCCTGTACCGCGGCTGGGAGGTTACAAGCGACGGTAACCCCTTGGCACACACCATCCTTCGCGGTTACGTTGACTACGCGGGAAAAAGCGCGTCAAATTACCACTACGAAGATCTTCTCAAAGTTAATGAGCTTTACGAAAAATCGAACCTCGTAAACCCCTCCGTCATCGTTGACACCAACCACAACAACTCTGGCAAAAAGTATCTTGAACAGATACGTATTGCCAAGGACATCGTTCACAGCCGTAATCAGAACGCAGATATTAAGCGCCTCGTAAAGGGTCTGATGATAGAAAGCTACATCGAAGACGGCGCCTGCAAGGCTGAGGAACACATTTTCGGTAAATCCATCACCGACCCCTGCCTCGGCTGGGAAAAGACCGAGCAGCTTATTTTCGATATAGCCGACAAGCTTTGATCAAAGGAATTCTTAAAGATGTCAAACAAACTTGAAGAAGCAAGACGTATAATAAATGAAGTTGACTCTGAGATGGCAGAGCTGTTCGTCCGTCGAATGAGAGCCGCCGAGCTGGTTTTTGAACACAAAAAGGAGTTTGGTCTGCCAATACTTGATAAAGAAAGAGAAGCGGCTGTGGTGGAAAAGAATTCTGCCCTCGTGGGTGACGGGCTGCTCAAGGAGTATTATATAGATTACCTGCAAAACGTAATGTCTCTCTCCCGTGCCTATCAGTACCGTTTGCAAAGCGGACTCAGGGTCGCCTACAGCGGTGTGGCGGGAGCCTTTGCCGACATCGCGGCGGGCAGGATATTCCCCGAGGGGAACAGAGTATCTCACGGAGACTTCAAGACGGCGTATGATGCTGTGGTAAACGGCGAATGCGACGTGGCGGTACTGCCCATTGAGAACAGCTACGCGGGGGAAGTGGGTCAGACAGTGGACCTTATCTTCTCGGGAAGCTTATATATCAACGGCATCTACGAGCTTGAGATACATCAGAATCTGCTCGGACTTAAGGATGCCGAGATCGGTGACATAAAAAAGGTCATAAGCCACCCTCAGGCCCTCAGCCAGTGCCGTGACTATATTCTGTTCCGCGGATTTGATTCCGAGCAGGCAGGCAATACCGCCCTTGCCGCAAAGGCTGTTGCCGATACGGGGGACAAGTCTCTTGCCGCCATTGCAAGCGTTGAGACGGCAAAGCTGTACGGACTGAAGGTTATAGAAGCAAACGTCAACAAAAGCGGAGAAAACACCACTCGCTTTGCCGTGCTTTCCAAGGTGAAGGCTACCTCTCCCGCGCTTACAAGCACCGTTCTTATGTTTACGGTAAAGCACGAGGCGGGAAGCCTTGCAGGTGCCATCGGCATCATCGGACGCTACGGCTACAACATGACCGCGCTGAGGAGCCGCCCCATGAGGAAGCATTCGTGGCAGTATTATTTCTATGTGGAGATTGACGGCACCGTAGACAGCGAGAATGGCAAAAAAATGATAGAAGAATTGAGCCGCGTGTGCGACAAATTGAAAATTGCGGGAACCTTCGCTCCCCACACCGAGCTGTAATGGAGTAAATATGACAATACATATGAATTTGGGCGAGAACAGCTACGATATAATCGTAAGGCGCGGACTTCTCTCAGATGCGGGCGAGCATCTGAACCTTGACAGACGGGTCCTCGTGGTCACCGACACGGGCGTTCCCGCAAGATATGCGCAGACGGTGGCAGAGCAGTGCCGTCAGGGCGTCATTTGCACAGTGGAGCAGGGCGAAGGCTCCAAAAGCCTTGAAGGCTTTGCAAAGCTTCACGAGACCATGCTGAAGCACGGCTTCTCAAGAAAGGACTGTGTTGTCGCCGTCGGAGGCGGAGTTGTGGGAGACCTTTCGGGCTTTACCGCCTCCACCTACATGAGAGGCATCGATTTTTACAACATCCCCACCACTCTCCTCTCTCAGATCGACTCGTCCATCGGCGGCAAGACCGCCATCAACTTCGGCGGAGTCAAAAACATCGTGGGAAGCTTCTATCAGCCAAGAAAGGTGCTGATAGACCCGAGTCTCACCGAGACTCTGCCGCCGCGACAGCTTTCAAGCGGTCTGGCTGAGGCTGTGAAAATGGCTCTTACCTCCGACAGAGAGCTTTTTGAGCTTTTCGAGGAAGAGGATATAGGGGAAAATCTTGACGAGATCATAGTTCGTTCCCTTAACATCAAAAAAAGCGTGGTGGAAAAGGACGAAAAGGAGACGGGACTCCGCAAGATACTGAATTTCGGTCATACGGTCGGTCACGGGATCGAGGTCAGCGAGGACGGCAGACTCTACCACGGCGAATGCGTGGCTCTCGGCATGATTCCCATGTGCGGCGAGAGTGTCCGTCCGAGACTGATGGCCGTTCTTCGGAAATGCGGTCTCTACAGAGAAATAAATTACGATTGGGACAGGATCGCACAAGCGGCATTCCACGACAAAAAGGCGGTGGGCGACTCGGTAAGCGTGACCGTAGTACATGAAGTGGGCAGCTTTGAGATAAAGACCGTCCCCTCTGTTGAAGTGATCGAGCTGGCGAAAAGCATTTTGGGATAAAATCGTGAAAGGCACACTCAAAAATGAAAAACACATTTGGTTACAGCGTGGCAGTTACCCTCTTCGGTGAAAGCCACGGAGAATATATAGGCGCCGTTATTGACGGCATCGCTCCCGGAGTTGACGTAGACACGGAGTATATCAAGAATATGCTCACTCTACGCCGTCCTCAGGGCACCATCTCAACCCCCAGGCAGGAAAAGGACGAGTTCAAGATAGTCAGCGGCGTGATGTGCGGCAAGACTACGGGAACACCCATCACCATACTCATTCCCAACGAAAACGTAAAAAGCGGAGACTACAGCGAAATGAGAAAGGTCGCCCGCCCCTCCCATGCGGACTATACCGCAGAGTGTAAATATCACGGGTATCAGGACACAAGAGGCGGCGGACATTTCAGCGGACGTATAACGGCTGCTCTCGTTGCCGCGGGAGCTGTGTGCAAGTGCGCCTTGGAAAAGCGGGGGATTTTCATCGGCACCCACGTTAAACGTTGCGCGGGAGTCTCCGACAGAGATTTTTGTGACCTTCAGAGCGACATTAACACCTTAAAAGACAAAACCTTCGCGGTGCTTGACGAGTCTGCGGGGGAAAAGATGCGGGAGGCAATACTCAAAGCGGCAGGAGAAGGCGACAGCGTAGGCGGTGTGCTTGAAACCGTTGCTGTAGGCGTTCCCGCGGGAGTCGGCGAGCCTTGGTTTGACACGGTCGAGGGAATGCTCTCGCACATGATGTTCTCCGTTCCCGCAGTTAAGGGAATCGAATTCGGCGCGGGATTTGCCATTTCCGACATGAGAGGGGCGGTGGCAAACGACCCCATAAGACTTGAAGACGGCAAAGTCATCACCGCCACCAACAACAGCGGCGGAATAAACGGCGGCATCACAAACGGTATGCCCATCATCTTCCGTACTGCCATCAAGCCCACGCCCACTATCTTCAAGCCTCAGGACAGTGTAAATTATAAGGAAATGAAAGAAACCGTGCTTGAGGCGAAGGGCAGGCACGACCCCGCCATCGTCCACCGCGCAAGAGTGGTGCAGGATGCGGCGTGCGCCATCGTCCTATGCGATGCTCTTGCCATGCGCTACGGCACGGATTGGCTATCGGGAGAACAGCAGTAATGAAAAAATACGGTTGCATCGGCAAGAAGCTGACTCACAGCTTTTCACGGGAGATCCACCGCGAGCTTGCCGATTATGAATATGAGCTCATTGAGCTGAGGGAAGAGGAAGTTGCCCCATTCTTTGAATCGAGAGATTTTGCGGCGGTGAACGTAACCATCCCCTACAAGGAAACGGTCATTCCCTATCTTGACGAGATAAGTGACGTAGCACGCAGGATCGGCGCTGTGAATACGGTGGTGAACCGCGGCGGCAGGCTCTTCGGCTACAACACCGACTATTACGGAATGCGCGCCCTTGCCGAAAAGGCGGGAGTTGACATTGTGGGCAAAAAAGTTCTGATCCTCGGTACGGGAGGCACATCAAAGACTGCCCGTACCCTGTGTCTTGACCTTGGAGCCTCGGAGGTGCTGACGGTGAGCAGAAGAAAGTCTGAGTCTCACATCACCTACGAGGAGGCGACCTCCCACCACACCGACGCCGGGGTCATCATCAATACCACCCCCTCGGGAATGTACCCCGACGTAGAGTCAAAGCCTATAGATATTTCATATTTCCCCCGCCTTGAGGGTGTGCTGGACGCGGTATACAATCCTCTGTCCACCAATCTCGTTCTCGATGCGAGAGAGCGTGGTATCAATGCCGAGGGCGGACTCTTCATGCTTGTGATGCAGGCGGTATTTGCCGTGGAAAAGTTCATCGGAGTTAAGGTGTCACGGGAAAAATCGGCAGAGGTATTCGGTAAAATACTGTCGTCCAAGGAAAACATTGTCCTTACGGGAATGCCGGGAAGCGGCAAAAGCACCGTTGGAAGACTGCTGAAGCTGTCGGGATTTGAATTTTTCGACACCGACCGTGAGATAGAAAAGCGTTGCGGCTGCACCTGCGGAGAGCTGATCTGCCGCGAGGGCGAAGCCTATTTCAGGGAGCTTGAGCATCAGGTGATCCTTGAGGTGTCCTCCGAAAGCCGTCGTATCATATCAACGGGCGGAGGCGCGGTGCTGAGAGAAGACAACGTGCGCGCCCTGAAGAGATGCGGCAGGCTGTTCTTTATAGACGCCAACCTCGAAAGACTTCGCGCCACCGACTCAAGACCCCTTTCAGACACGGAAGACAAGCTGAAACGGCTGTACCGCGAAAGGCTCCCCATCTACAGAGCCACCGCGGACGTGACTGTCCCCGACATGGGTACTCCCAAGGCGGAAGCCGAGTACATTCTGGCAAAACGAACGGATAATATATAATTTTAGCAAAACGAACGGATAACTTATTATGACAGCAACATTTAAGCCCTGCAAATTAAAGGGCAAGGTCAGCGCCCCGCCTTCAAAGAGCATGGCGCACAGATACCTCATCGGAGCCGCCCTTTCGGGGGAAAAGTGCACCCTTACGGGAGTTGACTACAGCGAGGACATCTTAGCAAGCATGGACTGTCTCAGATCTCTCGGAGTCGCTCTCACTGCATCGGAGGACACTGTTGAGTCAGACCCCGCAGAGTTTATGAAAGTTGCCTCCCCCGTGCTTCACTGCCGCGAAAGCGGAAGCACTCTCAGGTTTTTCATCCCCCTCGCCCTATGCCTCGGCAGAAGCGTGACCTTCAAGGGAAGCCACCGTCTTTTCGAGAGGCCGCTTGACGTGTACCGCGAGCTTTGCCTTGAAAACGGCTTCACCTTTGACGTGGGGGAAGCATCCGTTACGGTATGCGGAAAGCTGAAAAGCGGAAGCTACACTCTGCGCGGGGACGTGAGCAGTCAGTTCATCTCCGGGCTGATCTTCGCCCTCGTCTACCTTGGCGGGGACTCTACAATTAAGATACTCCCACCCTTTGAAAGCAGATCCTACGTGGAGCTGACACTGTCGGCGCTCAGATCCTTCGGTGCTGACGTCAGGTTCACCGACGAGCTGAAGCTTGAGATCAAAGCTTCGAAAATGCACGCTTTTTCGGGAAGGATCGAAGGGGACTTTTCAAACGCCGCATTTCTCGACGCATTCAATTACACGGGCGGAGAGGTTAATGTGGGAAACCTAAATCCCGACAGCCTTCAGGGCGACAGAGTTTACTCCGAGTATTTCAGACAGCTTGACGAGGGAGTCCCCACCCTTGACATTTCCGACTGTCCCGACCTCGGTCCCATTCTCATTGCCATGGCGGCTCTGAAAAACGGAGCTGCTTTCACGGGAACGGCAAGGCTGAAGGCAAAGGAAAGTGACAGAGGCGCCGCAATGCACGAGGAGCTGAAAAAGCTGGGCGGGGGACTCATCTTCGGAGAGAATACCATCACCGTGCCGAAAACGGAGCTGACCCGAAAGGGCGAAGTATTGTGGGGACATAACGACCACAGGATCGTCATGGCGATGTCGGTCATACTGTCCGTAACGGGCGGAGTGATAGACGGAGTTGAGGCAGTGAAAAAAAGCTACCCCGGATTTTTCAGCGACATCGGGGCGCTTGGAGCAGAGGTAACTTTGGCGTGAAAATAAACAGCTTTGATCAAAGCCGAAGCAATTTCACGCATTTATAATGCAGTCATATACAGAGGTAGTTTTATCATGATAGTAGACGTAAGCCGTAAAATACTTATTGTAGGTCTCGGACTTCTTGGCGGAAGCTACGCGAAGGCTCTGAGGCGGTTCGGATTCCACATCAGCGCAATCACCAAGGAGCAGTCGTCCATTGACTATGCTCTGAGAGAGGGGATCATTGACGAGGGCTCAACGGAGCTTGACGAGGGGCTCATCGGCGAAGCGGATCTTGTGATCTTCGCCCTTTATCCCCATGTTTTCGTGGAGTGGATCGCCGAGAATCAGAAGCTTCTGAAAAGCGGAGCTCTTATCACCGACGTTACGGGTGTGAAGGGCAGTATAGTTTATAAAATTCAGGATATGCTTCGTGATGACGTTGAGTTCATCGCGGCTCACCCCATGGCGGGACGTGAGGTATCGGGAGTTGAGAACAGCACGGAGAAGATGTTCTTCGGTGCAAACTACATCGTGACTCCCACGGAGAAAAACACACCCGAGGCTGTGAGTACCTGCCTTGAGCTTGGCAGGCTTCTCGGATTTTCCAACGTCACCACTCTATCGCCCGAGGAGCACGACGAGATGATCGGCTTTCTCTCACAGCTTACCCACTGTATTGCCATCACTCTCATGACCTGCAACGACAAGGAAAACATGGAAAAGTTTACGGGAGACTCCTTCAGGGATCTCACCCGTATCGCAAGGATAAACGATGTGATGTGGAGCGAGCTTTTTGTGGCAAACAAGGACGCTCTTCTGAGACAGATGGATATGTTTGCCGAAAAATTCAGCAGTCTCAGGAATATGCTGGAGAGTGAGGATATTGACGGAATGAGAGAAATGATGCGTCATTCCACCTCCCGCCGCGCCCTGTTTGATAAAAAGTGAGAAATTGTATTTTGCAACGATAAAAGACCAATGATCTTAACGTGAGCGATAGCCATATCGTGCGGGTTGTAAGTCAATGAGGCGGGACGACCTCAGGTACTCCCTTGCAAAAAAACCGTGGCGGTGGAAAGCTTGCCGAGGTGTTGGGGTGTTTACGGTGTTGACAAACCTGATTGTGTGATGTTATACTATAGTTAACCACTAAGGGGGGATGTGTTTATGAGTTTTTTGGTAGAAAACGGTGTGCTTAAAGAATACACCGGCAGCGATACGGTTGTTGTAATCACCGGCGACGAGATTACTGAGATAGGTTGCGGCGCCTTCAGTGAGAAATGTGTTCAGTTTGTGTACATTTTGGGTAAAGTTAAAAAGATATGCCAATCAGCCTTTTACGGATGCGCCGCACTTGAAACGGTTGTGTTTGGCGACAATGTTACCGAAATTGGACAATTTGCCTTTTACGGATGTACCGCACTTGAAGCGGTAGAACTGCCCGACTACATTATGGTTATAGACGAATGTGCTTTTAGAAATTGTACTTCACTTAAAAAGTTAACCTTACCCAAATATCTTAAGCGCATAGAAGAACAGGCTTTTGCTGGCTGTGCCAAGCTAAAAACGCTGGTGTTGCCCGACACTGTTACTTCCGTTGGTGACTTTGCGTTTGAAAATTGCACCAAGTTGAAAATGGTTTACGGTGGCAGAAAACTTAAAGAAATAGGTGTAGCTGCCTTTGAAAATTGCACCTCACTTAGAAAGATTTACAATATAGCCAACAGAGACTTGAAGATAGGAGCACGTGCGTTCAGAGGTTGCAGAGATCTTGCATACACAGATGCAGAGCTTGCGTTGTTTACGAAACTCTTTGGACCCGGAAGACCAACCGATGATCGAGATTTATGGGGCTTAATCTATATAGATCAGGTTGTATACGGATACTGGGAAATGTGTGCCGGTATTGCTTTGCCTTACTGTACCCGTGGAATAAGTAGCTATGCTTTTGAGAAACACTGTCTTGATAGTGTGAAGTTCAATCACGAACTGAAGTTTATTGGCGAGGGTGCATTTGAAAGTTGTCCTAACCTCAAATCTGTTTTTATCCCCGCCAGTGTTGCCGAGATAGGGAATAGAGCATTCCATTGGTGCGCATCCCTTGAAACCGCGCAGTTTTCAGAAAACATCGGTATTACCGAGATAAGTAATAATATGTTTGAAAAATGTGCGAAGCTTAAGACGGTAAACATCCCCGACAGCGTTATACGGATAGGACGCTATGCCTTTGCAGATTGCAGCTCACTGGAAGATATAACCATCCCGGACAGTGTTACCGAGATAGACATAGGGGCATTCAAGGGCTGTTTAAGGCTTAGAAACAAAGACGGATTTACAATTATACGAGATTGTCTGTACAACTACTACGGAGATGAAAAGGAAATTCGCTTACCTGACAACATCAAGAAGATCAGCAGCGAAGCTTTCCCTACCATCTATGGACCTGAAAATATAATTCTTAACAACGGCCTGCGTGAGATAGACAATTATGCGTTTTATTTTTGTAAATTTAAGGAAATGCGTATTCCCGATGGCGTTACGCGGATAGGCAACTGTGCGTTTATGCATTGCGACAAGCTTGAAGAGATAAACATACCCGATAGCGTTACCAAGCTTGGTATAGCTGTGTTTAGCGATTGTACGGCACTTACAAGGGTGCGACTGCCAAAGGGTATTTCGGCGATAGAGGGTAGCACGTTTGAAAACTGTAAGTCACTTAAGGAAATAACTATTCCCGACGGTGTAAAGGTATACCACAACGCCTTTGACGGTTGCCCCAATCTGGAGAAGGCATATATACCCGCCGACGTTACCTTGTTGGAGTGTGCATTTGAGAATTGTCCGAGGCTTACGATAGTAACCCCTGCCGGCAGCCCTGCAGAGCAGTATGCAAAGGAAAACGGTATACCCGTGGAGAACTTTTGATCTACACACCTTTTCCCCGATTTTTCAAAACACAAAAGTCTATTTTCCTAAAAAAATACGTAGTGCTGACCGGGAAGTCCGCACTACGTATTTTTGGTTCTATAATAAAAGTTGGGGTAGCTCCTGACAGATATCAAAAAAAGATAGGCATATCTGCAAAAATCTGATAAAATAAAGTTGACTAGACAAAACTTTATCGGAGGAGCAGGTATGCCTACAGTCAATTATATCG
>JAFXKJ010000040.1 GCA_017531765.1 Clostridia bacterium | reverse complement strand
TCAGATACGTCTTTGTCTATTATAATCAGATAAGAGTATACACATCGAATCCCGGCGGACTTCCGCCTGCTGTGTACAGAAGGCTCGCATACGAGCGTTATGACAACCGCTCCGCCTGATCGGCGCGCCGCATATATTTTTGACTGAAGGAGCGTAGCGACTGAAGGAAAAAATATATGCGTTTTTACTAAACTTGTTTTTTCGTGCGTTTTTCGACTGCACTTTTATTGACATTTCCAGGGAAAAACAAAAAAAGGTTAAATGAAATAGCATATAAAGCCAAAGTACAGTGATCTCACCCTGACCTTTGGCTTTATATGTTTGCACCCGTCCCCCTTGTTATTTGCCTCATTAAGTGCAATTTTCATATTAATAAAAAAACAGAAGAATAAGCCTTGAAAAACCATCATTTTGAACATTGACAGAAAAACATATATTTGTTATAATTTTCAACTGTGTAATAAAATAATGAATAGTGAGATATTCGTGAAAGCCGGGGAAGCTTTAATCGAAACTGCAGCTGTTTTACGCGTAAACAAACACTGAAAAATCGTACATGATGATTTTTTTCGACAAGCGAACCGTGTTTGTTTCATTATTATGTACAGGCTTAGGTTGAAGGGAGATTAATATGGAATACGTTTTACTGATCGTTGGCTTTGTTCTTCTTGTAAAGGGTGCTGATTTTTTCGTTGACGGCGCGTCATCGATAGCGGCTAAATTAAAGATTCCGTCGCTGATTATTGGTCTTACCGTTGTATCTCTGGGAACGAGTCTTCCCGAAGCGGCTGTAAGCATTTCCGCAAGTGTAAACGGTAACAACGGTATTTCACTTGGTAACGTCATAGGCTCCAATATTTTCAATCTTTTGGTTGTGGTTGGAGTTTCGGCGATCATTCTCCATATCTCCACCGATAAGGCTATTATCAAGAGAGATATGCCTATCAATATCGGTATTACCGCACTTCTTTGCGTTATGCTTATTGACGGTATGCTCAGCCGTATCGATGCTGCAGTTCTTCTCGGTTGCTTTGCTCTTTATATGTTCATTCTTATCAGAAGCGCAATTAAAAACCGCGTTGAAGCAGAAGAACAGAAGGTTCTTTCGTGGAAAAAGAGTGCTGTTTTTACCGTTGTGGGTGTAGCCGCTATTATCGGCGGAGGTCAGCTTGTAGTAAACAATGCTTCCGCAATTGCAATCTCACTCGGAATGGGCGAAACTCTCGTTGGTCTCACTATCGTTGCAGTAGGTACGTCTCTCCCCGAGCTTGTTACATCAATCGTAGCCGCTAAAAAGGGCGACTCGGGTATTGCAATGGGTAATGTTATCGGTTCCAATATCTTTAACGTGCTTTTTATAATGGGTATGACGGGAGTGATCAGCCCCATTACTGCCGATTTGGCGTTCTTTACTGATTCGGGATTGCTCATTGCAGTGTCTGTGGTAATGTTTATTTTTGCCTTGACAAACGGCAGAACATCACGAAGAGAAGGCGTTATCAGTACACTTATGTATCTTGCATACGTGCCATTTATCATAATGAGAGCATATGGCGTGTTTGGAGCATGAAAACTTTAAGAATCACTTGCTTACGGATATTACAAAAAAATTAAAATCCCTCTTGACACGCATAGCTATTTGTGATATAATTACTCTCAACTTATTAAAATGCGTTGATGGAATTATTCCTTTTCTTAACTTCATATGCAGAGAGCTGACGGTTGGTGCGAGTCGGTATGAACGGAAAGGGAAGTCTCATTCCGGAGCAGAGTTGCTGAAAATGTAGTAAGTGGCTACGGCTTGTCCCGTTATCATGACAAAAAGCTTGCCTGAGCTTTGATGAGTTGACCGTTTACGTTGACGGTAAACAGGGTGGTACCGCGAATTCTTTTCGTCCCTGAAATCGATCGTTCGATTTCGGGGATTTTTTATTTTGGCACCTCCGCAGGCAATAAATTTAGGAGTGAAAGTATATGAAAACTATCAGAATTGCCGACATGACCCTCTGCCGTGCTGACAGGGAGTTCACATTTAAGGAAAGACTTGAAATTATACGCCAGCTTGACCGACTTAAAGTCGACAGTATCGAGCTGCCTGAAATAAAGAATGCGAGAACGGATATTCTTCTCGTCAAGACAGCATCTTCATTTGTGAAAAACAGCGTGATCTCAGTTGCTGCGGGGAGCAGTGACCGCAGTATCGACGATGCGGCGGCTTCTCTCTCTGCCGCAAAGCAGGGAAGAATCAGAATCGAAGTTCCCACATCTCCCGTCGGAATGGAATACTTTATGCACAAGAAGCCCGATAAGATGCTTGAGTGGGTAAAGTATGCAGTCGCTAAAGCTAAGACCTTGGTAGGCGACGTTGAGTTCTGCGCAGTTGACGCAACAAGAGCTGAGAGGGATTTCCTCATTGAACTGATCAAGGCGGCAGTTGAATCGGGTGCTACCTCGGTTTCTGTTTGCGACAGTGCGGCAGGTATGCTTCCCGACGATTTTGCCGAGTTCGGCGGTGCCGTTGCCGATGCGGCAGGTGTTCCCGTTGGAGTATCCTGCTCAGACAAAAACGGACTTGCATCGGCTGAGGCTATTATGGCAACACGCCGCGGTGTGTCCTCTGTTAAGGTTTCAGTCGGCGGTGACACAGTTCCCGCTGAAACGTTTATGACGCTTATCAAAAACTGCGGAGACAGCTACGGATTCACCTCCACCGTCGCTTATACCGAAATGCGCCGTATACTCACACAGATCAACTGGATCGTTGACGGCGCGAAGAACGAAAACAGTACCTCATCTTCACTAAGTGCAGAGGACAGCGGAATTCACCTGGATGCCAAGGACGATATTTCCGTTGTTGCTGCGGCAGTGGCAAAGCTTGGATTTGATCTCTCAGACGAAGACAACAAAAGGGTACACGAGGAAGTTTGCCGTGTAGCTGAGAAGAAGGTTGTAGGTGCGGCTGAACTTGATGCTATCGTCGCAAGCGTTGCGCTTCAGGTTCCCGACTCCTATAAGCTTGAAAGCTACGTCATTAATAACGGTAATATTATCGACTCCACAGCTCAGATAACACTCAGCCGCGAGGGTAAAACATATCAGGGTGTCGCTATCGGCGACGGTCCAATTGCGGCGGCTTTCCTTGCCATCGAGCAGATCATCGGCCACCGCTATGAGCTTGACGATTTCGGAATCGATTCCGTGACCGAAGGTAAGGAAGCAATGGGTTCAGCCCTTGTAAAGCTCCGTTTTGACGGAAAGCTTTACTCAGGTAAGGGTATCTCCACCGATATTATCGGCGCGAGTATCAGAGCTTACCTCAGCGCAGTAAATAAAATCGTTTACGAAGAACATAACGCTTAAGGGGAGGATTTGTCCCGATGAAACTTTCATTTTCAACAAAGGGTTGGCATAACAGCAGTTTTGAAGAGTTCTGCGAAATGGCTGAAACCATGCGTTTCGGCGGCATTGAGCTTCATAACATTGGCAACCGCCTTTTCACAGATAAAAACGGCGCGTTTCATGACTATTCCGCCGCTTCAACCCTCAGACTTCTTTATGATAAGAAGCTGACAATTCCCTGTATCGACACGATCTGCGATATTTCCGATCCCGCAGAGACAGAAGCGGCTGAGGCTGAGACTCGCCGCTGTATGGAGATCGCACTTTTCTTAAAAATTCCCTATATCCGCCTTAAAACACGCACCGAAAGCGGTGGAGACGTTAAAACTGCCGAAAGCTTCATATCTCGTGTGCTTGAGGATGCTGAAGAAGCGGGAGTTACTCTCCTTCTTGAGACTACCGGTGTTTTCCGTAATACCGCAGTCCTCCGTGAAACCCTTGAGAGCTTTGCTTCAGACGGTCTTGCGGCACTTTGGAACCTTTCCGAGGCATATGCGGAGGAAAAGGATCCCGAGGTGATCATTAAAAACCTTGGTGCATACATCCGTCACGTACACTTTAACGATGTGATAATTACTGACGACGGTATGGAATATTGCCTTGCGGGTGAGGGCGAGCTTCCCACAACAGACATAATGAATGCTCTCAGAAGCGTAAACTATGACGGCTTTATCTCTCTCGTTTGGGACCCCGCATGGTGCGAGGAGATCGATGACATGGAGATCGTCTTCGCTCAGTTTACTCATTACATGAAGCAGTTCTCCGATACCTCCAAGAACGAAAAGACCTTCTACTATAACAGAGCGCACACGGGAAGATATATCTGGAAGAAGGATGACCTTATCGACCTTACCTTCCCTCAGGTGCTTGATCGTCTCGTTGAGGATTTCCCCGACCAATACTGCTTCAAGTACACCACCCTCGACTACACAAGAACCTACAGTGAGTTTAGAGATGACGTTGACAATTTCGCCCGAGTTCTCATCTCTCTCGGTGTTAAGTCGGGCGACCACGTTGCCGCATGGGCGTCAAACGTACCTCAGTGGTACATCGCTTTCTGGGCAACAGTTAAGATCGGTGCGGTTCTCGTCACCGTAAACACAGCATATAAGATCCACGAGGTAGAATACCTCCTCCGTCAGTCCGATACCCATACACTTATCATGACCGAGGGGTCAAAGGACACAAACTACGGCTCAATTATCGCAGAGCTTTGCCCCGAGCTTGAGAAGACAAAGCCCGGCAAGCCCCTCCACAGCAAGAGACTGCCCTTCCTCAGAAACGTTATTACCGTAGGCTTCACACAGAAGGGGTGCCTCACATGGAATGATGCAATGAAGCGCGCCGATGACGTTCCCGTTGAAGAGGTTTACAGAATGGCAGCTCTTGTTGATAAAGACGACGTATGTAATATGCAGTACACCTCGGGAACAACAGGCTTCCCCAAGGGCGTTATGCTCACTCACTACAACGTAGTAAACAACGGTAAGTACATCGGTGACCACATGGAGCTGTCCACCGCTGACAGAATGATGATCCAGGTTCCCATGTTCCACTGCTTCGGAATGGTGCTTTCAATGACCGCATCAATGACCCACGGTACCACCATGTATCCTCTGCCGTATTTCTCACCCAAGCCTGCTCTTGCCTGCGTGCACAATGAGCACATTACCGCATTCAACGGCGTGCCTACGATGTTCATTGCAATGATGCAGCACCCCGACTTCGAGAAGACCGACTTCTCATACATGAGAGTAGGTATCATGGCGGGAGCAAACTGCCCCGCAGACCTTATGAAGAAGGCAACTGAGGTCATGAATATGCGTGAGATCGTATCCGTTTACGGACAGACCGAGGCAAGTCCCGGATGTACCATGAGCAGCTTCTACGACTCTCTCGAGGTAAGAACCGAGACAGTAGGCTCCGCTTTTGCCAATGTTGAGTGTAAGATCGTGGATCCCGAAACGGGCGAAGATCTCCCCGACGGCGTAAACGGAGAGTTCGTTGCACGTGGATATAACATCATGAAGGGTTACTACAAGATGCCCGGCGCAACAGCTCAGGCGATTGACGCTGACGGCTGGCTCCATACCGGAGACCTTGCTTGCCGCCGTCCCGACGGTAACTATAACATCACGGGAAGACTTAAGGACATGATCATCCGCGGCGGTGAGAATATCTACCCCAAGGAGATCGAGGAGTTTATCTACACTTGCCCCAAGGTACGCGACGTACAGGTAATCGGTGTACCCGACGAGCAGTACGGTGAAGAGATCATGGCTTGTATCATCCTGAAGGACGGGGAAGAGATGACCGTTGAAGAGATGAAGGATTACGTAAGAGCTCATATGGCTCGCCACAAGGTACCGAGATATATCGAGTACGTTGACTCCTTCCCGATGAACGCGGCAGGAAAGATCCTCAAGTACAAGATGCGCGAGGCAGCCGCAGAAAAGTACGGACTTAAGAAGTAAAATACTAAAAAAGCAACAGACCGATGCTCTCGTTCTGTTGCTTTTTTTTAGAAAGGGATGGTATAATTAAGCGAAATACTCTAAAAGGTCGCTGTCGTCAGCGGGGAGGATGAGTCCTGTCTTGCCGTGATCCTCCATGAACTGCTCAAGTTCTTCGCCCTGAAGGACTCTTCCGTCTTGGTGGTAGTAGAACGTGTCAGCATGCCGCCACTCGTCCGTGTTTCGGTCGTAGATTATGCGAATTACGGCTGTCAAGTTTCCCGAATTGGCGATAATCGAACGGAGTGGGATCATTTCGTTACTATACGGCTTCACGTTTTTACTTAAAGTACCGTAAGCGCCAAGATCGAAAAACAATATCTCGTCAAGCTCCCAATCGTTTTCTTCAAAAACAGCCTTAACTGCCTTCTCTGCGTTATCACGTTTCGTCGTGAAATTTTCCGTCTTGAAATCAAACATATACTCATCGCCATTGTCAAAAATTATGACAATACCACCATCAAGGACTGTCAGGTATCCACTACCTTTTGTTTCATCACTCTGCAGTACCTTAATATCGTAATGGGAATACACAAAGTTGGTGGAAATTTCTTCTCCGAAAACGTATTTGCCGTCACTGTATACCGCAGTTGCCGATATCCATGTTCCCTTGTGAATGGACAAGATGAATTTGACCGAATCCTTATCAGCGGAAGCCACCTCAATATACCCGCTATCGACTTCAGTGTAACGTCTCCATTCCCCCACATAACTTTCGTCGGGAATTATCTCTTTTGGGGAGGACTCTACAGATTCGACGTTTGAACTTGACTTATCCAGTTCTTTACCTTCAACTGTAGAAATTTCTTTGGTATCATATTCCTCAATTTCAGAGATGTTTGAAGCGTCCGTATCCTTTTCAAAATCGGTTTTACCGCTTTCACTGCTCGGTATGCGCACGGAGCATGACGTCAGGGTCAAAAGTAAAATTAAAACGAGAATTATTATTCGTTTGCTCATGAGACTACATCCTTTCATTTTTTTCTCTCAACTTAAAAAGCGCATAAGTCACACTATCATGTGCGGCTTATGCGCTGATTTTGATGAAGATCATGTGATGTTATAGGACCCATGTCCCACCGTGAGTAGACATAAAACCGCTGCAAGTATATATTGTTCTCACTGTACATCACCTCGCTATATGTTTCTATATTTATTGTAGCACAATGTCCTTATGCTGTCAATATGTTATATTCCACATAATTAACACGTTCGGCTTGTTCAAATTGCTCTCCGGACGGCGTTGTTGACATTCACCAAATTCAGTAAAAATCCCGCAAGTTTCTAATCACTATTGACAAAATCGCTTTAATGTGGTAAAATTATAAAGCATTGTTGCATTTAATATAACATATAAAATAAATCGAAAGAACGGTGACTCAAATGGAACGTAAAAGCGGCGTGCTGATGCACATCACATCTCTTTTCGGAGACTATTCTGCGGGAAGCTTCGGAGATGAGGCAAAGTATTTTATTGATTTTCTTGTGGATTCGGGATTCTCCTATTGGCAGGTGCTCCCCTTCTGCATGGCGGACGAATATAACTCTCCCTATAAATCCTTCTCAGCCTTCAGCGGTAACCCATTCTTTATAGACCTCCCCACACTTTATAAAAAAGGTCTTATCACCAAATCGGAGCTTGAGGCTTCACGCCAAAAGGAGCCTTACGCCTGCGAATTTGACAGACTCCGCCGTGAAAGATTCGCTCTTCTCACAAAGGCGGCACTCAGAGTAAAGGACAGAGGCGAGGTTGAAGCATTCATCGATGGAAACTCTTATCTCGAGGCTTTCTGCCGTTTCATGGCACTTAAAGAAGCTAACGGCGGCGAAGACGTACCGTGGGATAAGTGGACGGTAGAAGAATATGACGCTGACACTCTCTTCGCTTGGAAGTTCATGCAGTACGAGTTCTTCACTCAGTGGGCTGAGATCAAAAAATACGCAAACGACCGCGGAATCGGTCTTATAGGTGACATTCCCATCTACGTAGCGCAGGACAGCTCAGACGTATGGAGCCGCCCTGATATGTTCAAGCTTGACCGTAACGGTCAGCCCACCGCAGTTGCGGGCTGCAGTCCCGACTACTTCAGCGAGGACGGTCAGATGTGGGGTAATCCCCTTTACAACTGGGCGGAGATGAAGAAGGACGGATATGCTTGGTGGTGCGACAGAATGCGCCATATGGCAAGTATGTTCGATGCGGTGAGGATCGACCATTTCAGAGGCTTTGAGTCATATTGGTCAATTCCCGCAGGCGCCGAAACAGCTAAGGCGGGTAAGTGGATCAAAGGTCCGGGGCTCCCCTTTGTTAAGGCAATCAAGAAGGCTGTGGGCGACACTCTCATTATCGCTGAGGACCTTGGTGACATTACTCCCGAGGTTTATAAAATGGTTAAGGACAGCGGACTTCCCGGAATGCGTGTGTTCCAGTTCGGCTTTCTCGGTGACGATAACAGTCCTCATATGCCCCATAACTACCCCAACAACTGCGTAGCCTACACGGGAACTCACGATAACAACACTCTTCTCGGCTACCTCTGGGAGCTTGACGACGACACACGTAAGACGATGCTCGATTACGTCGGTCACACGGGAGATTGGGGTCTCGGCTGGAAATCGGTGATCCGCACAGTGCTTGCAAGCCACGCGGGGCTGGTCGTGATGCCCATACAGGACCTTCTCGGCTACGGCCGTGACACACGTCTCAATGTTCCCGGTAAGGCGGACGGCAACTGGTCATACAGAATCACAAAAGCACAGCTTGACAGTATCGACAGAGAATACTATAAGAAGCTTAACCGTATGTACGCGAGAGCAAAGTAAAAATAAGGAGCTGAACGTTTCGTTCAGCTCCTTTGTTATATAGCGGCGATTTTGAATTACCTAATATATTCCGCAAGGTCGTAATCTCTTAAATACTGATTGAAGTATTTCATATACTGATCCTTGTTTTCTTCAAAATCCTTCCATACTACGGAAATGAGCCTGTAAGCTTCGGCGATGGACTTTTCACATTCTTTTTTATTGCCGAGCTTTTTGTAACAAGCGGCAATACACTGATGAAAACCCCAATGAAATGTCTGCATACCGTCCCAAAGGTACTGTTCTGCAGGATCATCGTAAAGATCGTCAAGAAGGAACGTGATCAGCACACGAAGTCCTTTTTGATAACATTTCAGAGCTTCAGGAATGTATTCGTCGGTGGTGTAATCGCGTAACTTGACATCAGGATGCTTATCCATAAAGAACCAAGAATTGCCTTCCTCCAGACAAGCTTGATAGAGTCCCGCAAGATGATGACAGCGTGACCAAATCGCCCCGTCTTGCTTATCCTTTCCCGACAGACGGAATGCATAAGCCCAATCGCGTAGATTATATTCACGGGGAAGTGTATCGAGTACACTCTTTGCTTTTTCGTAATCACCTTTTTGAGATACGCCGCTGCTTCTATATCTTTTACGTTGCATACACGAACAAAATCTGTACTTTCAGCAATGATCTTCTCTGAAAGCTCGATCATTTCATCTAAATGCGACGTGTCATCCCTGTCGCGCAAGGCGTATTCGTACGCATCCAAAAGAGCCGCAAGCAGTTCTTCATTGCCGGGATATTCTTGGGTAGCAGATTTTATGATCTCGATATATTCCTGTGTATCGTCAAAGAAATACTTCCACGCATCGTCAATTATCTTTTTGATTTTTGCTTTCATTTCGCGAACATCGTAATTAAACAGAATATCCATAGAAACCTCAAAATATCCTGCGATTATCGGTATCATTTCCATGTCGGGATAAGTCAGCCCGCTCTCCCACTTGCTCACTGCTTGAGGAGAAACTGATAGAACTGAAGCAAGCCCTTCTTGTGTAATACCTTTTTTCTTTCTCAGCTCACGTATCTTATTGCCTATATTGATATTAGTCATAAGAGACCTCCAAGTTTTATTGTGACGCGCTTCACTAATTAAAGTATAGCATAGGTATTTCCCCTTTTCAACAACGCAATATTAGAATTAAATCAACCTATGGTTTAGTTGGTTGATTAACTTGGCACAGCAAACGTAGGTTTTAGTCATACTCTATGAATGCTTTTTTTTATATTAAAACAGGCGGGAGACAAGCCCCCGCCCTACAATAATTCAATTTACCCAACGTAACCCTTCAGCACCTTCAGCGTATTCTCAACTCCATCCACGTGGCTTCGCTCGTAGCCGTGACTTGCGTAAACGCCGGCGCCTATGAGTCCGTGACGAATGTCGTATCCCGCGCTGAGTGTCGCTTCAACGTCGCTTCCGTAGTGAGGATACACGTCAACCGCATAATCCGCACCTTCGCGCTTAGCCGCGTCGATAAGACCGCCTACGACCTCGTATGAGTAGGGACCTCCCGAATCCTTGGCACAGATGGAGACCTTTCTTTCGGTACATCCGAGTCCGTCACCGACACAGCCCATGTCAACGCTGATAGCCTCGACTACCCCTGCGGGTACGGATGCGCATCCGCCGTGACCTACCTCCTCGTACACCGTAACGTGGATCCATACGGGACGGGAGAGGGAAACGTTTTCTTCCTTTATATACTTCGCATAACCGAGAAGTATACCGACGGAGAGCTTATCGTCAAGGAATCGACTCTTGATATATCCCGATGAGGTGATCTTGGCTCTCGGATCAAAGCAAACGATGTCTCCCACTTCAATTCCCAGAGACCTTACGTCCTCAGCAGAGCTTACGTCCTCATCAAGCACCACTTCCGTTGAATCAAAGCTTCTCTTGGTGTCTCCGTATGAGCTGTTTACGTGAACCGATGCGTTGCAAAGCTGAAGCGTACCTTCGATTACCTTACCGTCACGGGTATGTACTCTCACGTTCTCTGTTTCAGCATTCTCAGCTCTCATACCGCCGAGATTTGTAACCCGAAGTCTGCCGTTTCCCTTGACTTCGGCAACCATCGCGCCGAGAGTGTCTGTGTGCGCTTCAAGAAGAATCCCGTTGTCACCTTCGTCAGCACCGATGTTGACGAGAACACCGCCTTTGTTTGTAAGCTTTGCGTCAAAGCCGAGGGAGATAAATTCACCCTTTACCCACTCAGCGGCAGTTTTGGTGAATCCCGTGGGACTGTCGATGACAAGCAGCTCAAGCGTTTTGTATGCAGAATACTTTGCGTAGTTTTTCATATGAGTTACCCCTTTAACTGATAATAATATATGGCAGAACGGACTCTTTCGCCGTTACTGTATGATTTTCTGATCTTTACATCTATTATATCACATAACCATTCAGTTTTCTATTGAAAAATAGAATTTTTTGTTGTATAATATAGCGTAGTTTATTTTTTGATAATAAGTGCGTGAAGAGGTAAAAATGAAGAAATATTTGTTTGGTTTTCTTTTTGGTGTTTTACTTACCGCGTTTTCTGTATATGTAATTCTTGATGTTTTCGTTATAGTTCGCGTATATACTCCTGTCATTCCCGAAAATCATGAGAATGTTACTATGGAGCCGCCGAGCTCAGAGCCGATCGTAACTGACACAAGCTATTCTGACGGTAACATTTCAATCGAGATCACAACGCACAGAGCGTATAAAACCAACATTTATGTTGCCGACGTAAAGCTTGCATCTGTGGGGTACTTGAAAACTGCCTTTGCAAAGGATTCTTTCGGAAAGAATATTACTGAGAAAACCTCGGAAATGGCGGAAGAGAAGGGTGCTTTGCTTGCGATCAACGGTGATTTCTACGGCACACTGGAAAAAGGTTGCGTTATCAGAAACGGCATTTTATACCGATCAACTTTGGGTAATGGCAGAGATTATCTTGTGATAGGTAAGGACGGAAGCTTTGAGATTGTATATGAAAAGGACATTGACGTGGACGATCTTGTGAGTCGCGGTGCAATTCATGTTTTCTCATTCGGTCCGGGACTTATCTTGGACGGAGAAATTTACAGTGGCGTTGACAGATATCAGGGAATAGGTCTCAGTGACAATCCCCGCACAGCCATTGGAATGATTGACGAGCTTCATTATGTGTTTGTGGTTTGTGACGGCAGAACTTCGGAGAGTGACGGCTTGACTACAAGAGAGCTTGCACAGTTTATGAAAGATTTGGGCGTTGACTGTGCATACAATCTTGACGGTGGAGGCTCATCCACCATGTATTTTAACGGTAAGATCGTAAATAAGCCCACAACCTACGGTGATAAGATCAAGGAAAGGAGTGTAAGCGATATTGTATACATCGGATATAGATAAACTGAAGTCTTCAAAAAAATGTTTCATGGTCTATCTTGCAGTTACTGTTTTTGTCCTTGTTTTTGGGATAGTGTATGAAATATTCAGTCACGGAGTCATCTCTCTTAATATGCTGCTTGCCTTCATGTTTCCCCTTCTGCTTGGGACATTGCCGTTTGGAGTGATTACTTTTTTGAAGAAAAATTATTATCCCTCTCCCGCAGGAAGTAACACTTATCATGCCGGGATCGCCACTCTTACAGTAGGTAGTATTATGAAGGGCGTTCTTGATATATACGGGACAACAAGCTCGTATATATCCGTATACAAGTATTTGGGGCTTGCTCTTCTTGTTTTCGGAGTGGTATGGTCAGCACTTACTGCTATATTTAAGAAATAATAAAAAGCTTCGGAGCCTGTTTTCGGTCTCCGAAGCTTTCACTTTTCAGGAATATTTATTTCAAATTTCCGTTAAGAATTGTGGTAAAGAAGTCGGACATAATTTCACAGCGGTCAAAAACCTCAGAATAGATCATCTCACGTCCCATTGCGCTTGAATCAAGGAAGCGCCAGTAACCGTCGTCTGTAATTGTTCTTGCGGGATGAATGTCGATCCACGAAAACCGCTTAACGTCCTTAAGAAAAGCTATAGCCGCAATATCCCAAATGATTCTCTCACGTGTGTTACAGATATTTCCGTCACGGCTCTCGCCTTCATATCCCGCAACGATCTCACAAAGATAATTTCCGTAAGCTCCCGCCTGATCCTTCAGATAGTAGCAGATTTCGGCGTTTGTGGTGTAAAGCTGGGACGTTCCGCCCTCAGCGGGAAGTACCACGAGAGGTACACCGCATTCGAATAGGATTTTAGCCGCCGCGCGATCCTGCTTCAGGTTATATTCGTTGCAATTTCCACCGTTATAATTATAGGTGTTGGCACCGATCATGATGACAACCACTTTTTTCATTATGGACGGGTCAACCATCAACGCAGAAGCAACATTTGTGAACGCACCGATGGCGGCAATATAAACAATATCATCAGTTTCGTGAACTATTCGGATTATATTGTCTACCGCCTCACTCCTGACGGGAGTAATGGTGTTTTTCATGAAACGTGTACTGCCTCTGTAGCAGGGGATATTCATTTTTCCGTCGGGGTCCACCATATCACGAACCTTAACAAGCTCTTTGAAGCTAAGTTCCATGCCGTCAGCAGGATTGGGGTATGACGAGCTGACAAAAGGTGCCGCAGTCATTGCAAGAACGTCGATATTATCTGACAGCAATGCATATCCGATGGCAAATTGATCGTCAACTTCGTTGAAGGTGTCTGTGTCAAGGATAACCTTTTTCTTTTTATCCGAACGGATGTGCTCGGCAACGGTGTTCATGTTAAAATCGTGGTACATGGTTTCCTCCATAGATGCTTTTTTTATTATATCATGTTACACTGTCTTTCGCAATAGAAAATGACAATAAATGTGAGATGCTTTAGGGGAAATGCTCTTGACCTGTAGTGAAATTTGAAGAAATGCCCCATAAACCAAGCTCAGTTGCCAACATAGAAAAATCCCCCATTTGCGGAGCAAATATATCCCACGCGAAGTGTATATCGTATTGCGTAGCAATATATCTCAAATCCCGTAGGGGATTTATATAACTTTCGGGATACTCATAGCAGAGTATCCCGAAAAATATTTATCTGATGCCGTAATTTTCGATAACGTAATCCATATCCTTATCACCTCTGCCTGAGAGGTTAATGAGAATAGAGCCGTGATCCATGGTCTTTGCAAGCTTCATGCCGTATGCAACTGCGTGTGAGCTTTCAATGGCGGGGATGATACCCTCAAGACGAGCGAGCTTGTAGAATGCGTCGATTGTCTCTTCGTCATCGATAACGTCATACTTGACTCTACCGATATCCTGCAGGAAAGCGTGCTCGGGACCCGATGAGGGGTAGTCAAGACCGGATGCCACTGAATACACGGGTGCGGGATCGCCGTTTTCATCCTTCAGCATTATGCTGTTGAAGCCGTGCATGATACCTTCGGTTCCATACTTAAGGCTTGCCGCGTGATCACCCAACTTCGGACCGCGTCCGAGAGGCTCGATACCGTAGATTTCAACGGGATCGTTGAGGAAACCGGCGAAAAGTCCCGCAGCGTTTGAACCGCCGCCTACACAGGCAACGATGGAGGTGGGAAGGTGGCCGGTCATATCGATAAACTGTTCTCTTGCTTCGATTCCGACAACGCTCTGGAAGTCACGAACCATCATGGGGAAGGGATGAGGACCGAGAACTGAGCCTATGCAGTAGATAGAATCCTTATATTCCTTGCTGTATGCATCAAACGCCGCGTCAACAGCCTCTTTGAGAGTCTGAAGACCGTGAGTAACCTCAACTACGTTTGCGCCGAGGATCTTCATTCTTGCTACGTTGGGAGATTGCTTTTTGATGTCAACGCTGCCCATGTAAATGTCACATTCAAGACCGAAGTAAGCCGCCGCAGTTGCGAGAGCAACGCCGTGCTGACCTGCACCTGTCTCAGCGATAACCTTCTTTTTACCCATGTACTTTGCTAAAAGCGCCTCACCCATGCAGTGATTGAGCTTATGAGCACCCGAATGGTTAAGGTCCTCACGCTTTGCGTAAAGCTGTACCTTACCGCCGAGAGCATCGGAAAGTCTTTCGAGATGGCTTACGGGAGTAGGTCTGCCCTGGAATTCCTTTCTGATGCGTCTGAGCTCTGCAATAAACTTTCTGGACTGAGCGATAGAGAAGTAGGCTTCCGTGATCTCAGCCATAGCTGCCTTCAACTTGTCCTCGATAAATGCTCCGCCGTATTTGCCGAAGTAACCTTCGCGGTCGGGATAATTGTTAAAATAGGTTTCAAAATCAACGTTTCCGAGTTTCATTATATTTTCCTCCGATTATGAGTGGTGAATGTGTTATTTGTTAAGTTGCAGTTTAAGAAAAATACGTTATCAGGCTTTCGCCATCGTTTGACTCTGATCATATGCACCTCACGTGTCATGGCAATATAAAAATCCTTGACAGAAATAAGCTTACTGTCAAGGACGAATAATACTATCCGCGGTGCCACCTTGAATTCACTTTGTAATGTGCTCTCAGCGAGATACTGACATATCTCCGACAACTTACGTATGTCCTACGTTGCAGAATACTCTGTTAAAAACATTTCACTGCACCCTCAGCGGTCCATTTGACAAACTGTTTCTTACCCGACTTTCAGCACCTCGGGCTCTCTGTAAAGTCATACCTGCCGTTATCTCCGCTTCAACGGTTTAGTTTATTAAATTAGTATTATTATATCACTGTAAATGAACGTTGTCAAGGGGAAAGTTGAATATTTTTGCGTTTATTTGGTATAACAAAACACCTGCGATGCCAATTGACACCACAGGTGTAATTATCACTTTGTTTCGGGATTCAGCTCATCAATTGCAATAGCCGCTTTGTGAGGTATCGGTTTCCACTCAACCTTGGTGAAGAGGGCAATGATCATAGCGAGCTTTCCGATCTGATCGAAAATGGGGAAGGTGATGCAGAACCATATTTTTCTGTACCACTTGATTTTCTTGATTCGCTTGTGCTCGAAAATGTATACGTAAGCCGCGGTAAAGATTCCCTTGAGGTATCCTTCAACGACCCAACCGACGGTTAGGATAAGAAGAAGGGTAGTTGCGGGGAAGCCGAATTTGTACACGGGATTATAGCCTATAAGCTTAAGGAAATCCGCAATAAAATCGGGTCCGTAGTTTGATGCTATCTTGAGTCCGGGACCAAAGATAAGTACGCAACGGAGCGCGTAAACGATCCATCTCTTGAAAACAGAGAAAAGTGAATTGGGAAATACAACCGTGAGCATATCAAAGCTCATGAAGCGGAGGCGGATGTTATTGATAAATCTTTTGAATACGCTTGCCTTTTTAGCTTCTTCGCTCTGATTTGCTCTTCCGCCGGTGTAGAAAATGTGCCAAAGGAGCTGAGGACCTGTCTCAGCAAGCGCTTGAAGGTGACCCTTTGCCCAACGGATTCTCTGGCGCATGGCAATCTTCATATCAACGGGCTGCTCGTCATAGAATTCGGCTTTGTTATTGTAAGAAATCTTGTAACCGTTAGCCACAGCATCCGCACAGAATGCTCTGTCCTCGGTAAGGCTGGTGTAGTTCCAACCGTCCTTGATGACCTCATGTGCGAAAAGGAAACCCGTTCCCTGGATACGTGTGGCAAGGTGGAAGAAGGAACGCGCACGGTGTTCGTTACGGACTGTTCTCAGCCAGTGCACACCGTAGGAAGCGGAGATCCAGTTGTCATCAAAATTCTTCGTATTACGGTAAGATGTAACGATCTTTTCTCCTGCGGCAAAGGATTCGTTCATTCTTGTAATATAATCCTGCTTCAGAAGGTTGTCCGCATCGAAAATGAAATAACCGTCGTAGCTTTCAATACCGTAATCCTGCCTGATACACTCAACGAGGAACTGAAGAGCAAAGCCCTTTGTTTTGTGTTCTTTATCATCTCTTTCGTAACAAATCGCACCCAGCTGGCGGGCGATTTGGGCAGTACTGTCAGTACAGTTGTCAGCAACTACGAAAATATCAACAAGCTCAGACGGATAGTCCTGCTTTCGTATGCTGTCGACAAGCTGACCGATAACCGTTTCCTCGTTTCTTGCCGCAACGAGAACAGCATACTTATGTAGCTTTGTTGTTTCTTTGAATTTACGGGTGGTAAAAAGACCGAAGAATTTGTAGATGTTTCTGTACCAGTAGCATCCGGAAATTACCTTTCCGATGTTTTGGAGTATCTTGATTATAAGTCTGATAATATCCACGCTATTGTCTCCTTAAATAATAATGAGGGCAATTGGATATACATAGATCCAAACATAGTTATTATACCACATTTCGCCTTCGATTTCTACGACTTTCGCGAGAAAAAATTTGGAAAGCATTTTTTTGTTGAAAAAAGCAAAAAAACTGTTCAAAATTGAATTGAATACCAATAAAAAAACGGCTTTCTATTTATGAAAACCGTTTTTTGCTATGTGAATTCGTGTTTTTGCTTACTTAACGATCGCTTTGTGGAATACCTTCTTACCCTTGCGGATCTTAACGCCTGCGCTGAGCGTTTTAACTGTAAACTTGAAGTTAGGGTCAGATATCTTCTCCCCGTCAGCTGTAACACCGCCCTGCTGAATGAGACGTCTCGCCTCACCCTTGCTGGGGCAGAGTCCGCACTTCATCATAAGGTCAACGATGGTGATACCGTCACCGATATCGGAAGCTGCAAGCTCGGTGGTGGGCATGGTAGAGTCGTCTCCGCCGCCTGCAAAGAGAGCTTTGGATGCACTTCTCGCCTTATCAGCCTCTTCGTTACCGTGAACGAGAGCAGTAAGCTCGTAAGCGAGGATATCCTTCTTCTCGTTGATGCGGCTGTCCTCCCACTTAGCCATCTCCTCGATCTCCTCGATGGGAATGAAGGTGAGCATACGGATGCACTTCATAACGTCGGCGTCCGCAACGTTTCTCCAGTACTGGTAGAACTCGAATGGAGAGGTCTTGTTGGGGTCAAGCCATACTGCGTTGCCCGCGGTCTTACCCATCTTCTTGCCCTGAGAGTCGGTGAGAAGGGTAATGGTCATGGCGTTAGCATCACGTCCAAGCTTACGTCTGATAAGCTCGGTACCGCCGAGCATATTGGACCAGTGATCGTCGCCGCCGAACTGGAGGTTACAGTCGTAGTTCTTGTAGAGGTAGT
>JAFXKJ010000039.1 GCA_017531765.1 Clostridia bacterium | reverse complement strand
TCTCCGCTGAGATATGCTTTCACTGCTTTTAATTTTAGTTCTACAGTGTACTTCTTCAACTTTTGCATAAAAATATTCCCCTTAGAGTACTCTTGAAAACTTTTCGTTTTTTCAAGTGTCTACTCTAAGGGGATTATATCAGTTTTGGAAAGGCGGGCTGTTTTTATTCATTTTCGATGATCCATTCAAGTAAATCTTCGTATTTCATGGTCCCTGCGGCAACGGCAAGACCAACCCTTGCAACCTCTGCATTCGTCGGACGTATTTTGATACCGTTAGTCTCAAGAAACGTTAACAGCACGTACATTCCGATACGCTTGTTACCGTCAACGAATGCATGATTTGACATTAGTGAATATCCTATCCTTGCCCCCTTCTCCTCTTTTGTGCGGTACAGCTCTTTTCCGTCAAATGTCGCAAAGGCAGACTCAAGAGCACTGTTCAAAAGAGCCATATCACGTACATTGGGGTCTCCACCCGTCGCTTCCGTTATTAGCTTATGGAGAAGCAAAACCTTTTCATCTGTAAATTTTATCATTTCGCAAGCTCCTCAAAGGCAGCACGGTAAAGATTAAGAATACGCGCAGCAACAAAATCTATCTTCTCATCATCGGTCATTTCAATAGTGGTGTCGTTTTCAATATCAACAAGCTTATATTTCGGCTTATTGTTTTTGAAGATGTAAAGCTCTCCATGCTTGTCGGTCATCCTCGCAACCTTGGAGAAATTTTGATTTGCCTCGGTAATTGACACAATTTGCTTTGTATTTATGTTCATATTCAACCCCCAAGTTATAATACAATAATATTATACCCGCTTTTTAGGATATTGTCAACCTATTATTCTTTGTATTTTTAGGAAATACTCATCGGTAATCTAAACATTTTTTCTAATCGCCGCTTTAACTCGCGAAGCAATGCCACTCGACGTAGGCGAATAAAACTGCCCGACTTCCGTTTTGGAAAGTCGGGCAATAGTTTTACTCTTCGTCTATATCTTCGGGACCGATGAGGGGAGCCTGGCAAGCGGGGCAGATCACTTCTTCGGGATCACAAGTCTCGTCGAAATAAATCGCCTCACCGCAAGCGGGACACATAGCACAGAGGAACTCTGTATCATCGTCATCGTCATCATCGTCAAAATCGCAGCAGCAATCGCAGTCGCAGTCGTCGTCATCGTCGCAGCAGCAATCACAGTCGCAATCGTCATCGTCGATGTCGTAAACGATCTCTTCTACCTCGCCGAGATCCTGGTCGATCTCTTCGATGTAGTCGCCGAGAGTATCGATCTCTTCCTTAAGATCCTCGATCTCTGCCGCCATATCATCGATAATGTCAACGAGCTTGGAGATGATCTTATACTCGGGCTTTGTCTCGTCAAGGCCGAGGCCTTCAAGAATACCGCAAAGGTATGCGCTCTTTTCTGTCATGCTCATGATAAAATATTCCTTTCAGAATGGATTTTGGGACTGTAATCAACCCTTGTCTCTTTCAAGATACTCGCTTGTACGAGTGTCGATCTTGATAGTTTCGCCTTCATTAATGAAAATCGGAACACGAACGACCGCACCTGTCTCGACAGTTGCGTTCTTTGTTACGTTGGTTGCTGTATCACCGCGTACGCCGGGCTCAGTGTCGATAACCTTAAGGGAAACGAACATGGGAGGCTCTACAGTGAAGGGCTTGCCCTGGTAAGAGTGAATCTTACACATCATTTCTTCCTTAACGAACTTAAAGTTGTCACCGATAAGATCCTGACCGATCGGAATCTGCTCAAAAGACTCCATATCCATGAAGTAGTAGAGGTCACCGTCATTGTAGAGATACTGCATCTCGCGGCGCTCGATGACAGCGTTCTCGTACTTGTCTGTGGGGCTGAAGGTCTTTTCAATTACAGCACCTGTAATAACGTTGCGAAGCTTTGTTCTAACGAAAGCCGCGCCCTTACCGGGCTTAACGTGCTGGAATTCGATTACCTGCATGACCTGACCGTCCATGTCAAAGGTAATACCGTTTTTGAAATCGCCTGCTGTTACCATAATAAGTGTTTGCCGTCCTTTTTGAGGTCGGCATCTCCTTTCAAAGTATACTAAAATATATTTCAATCTATTATATAATAAATTTGACATTTTTTCAAGAGGTTATGTGTAATTTTGTTTTCTTTATAAGAAAAATATGCGATTTTTTTACGATTCGTCCCCAATATATAAAAATCAACTTAAATCAATCTTGTTGAAAAAAAAGTAATTATATGATATACTTTATCATAGTGGAATTATTTTTTAAGCAAAAGGAACTTGCCATGGAAGACTTTTCTCATAATATCACTAAATCTCATAAAACTGCAGGTGCAGATGAACGAACACCTTCGAAATCTCAGTATTTTTCCTGGATTAACAACACTAACGAGGGTTCAACAGAAGAACAGACTCTGAAGAATCTCGAATACTTCAGGTGGCTCCGTGACACATTCGGAATGGGACTTGATATTTACGCCTGGGATGCGGGAAATCTTGACGGTTCAAACAGCACGTATGAAACTCTTGATTCTCAAAAATTAAAGTCACAGTACCCCAACGGCTATGCTCCCATTGCCGAGGCAGTAAAAAATATAGGTGCGAAGCTCGGTGTTTGGTGCGGTCCCGACGGATTTGGCAATACTCCCCATGAGGAAGCCGCGCGTCACGAGCTGATGGTGTCCCTCTGTAGGGATTATGAGTTCGGACTTTTCAAAATGGATGCTGTTTGCAGTGAGTTAAGGGCGGAAAAGCAGGACGCTTTCATCAGTATGATGAAGGATTGCAGAAAGTATTCCCCCGAGCTTATCTTACTGAATCACCGACTTGATCTCGGACGTGGTATGCCCTACGGAACTACAACGCTTTTAGGCGGAGATGAGGCGTACATTGACGTAAATATGTTCAACAAGCTGTGTGCCCCTCATCACAGGGAATATATGTTCCACAGAATGAATCCCGACCCTATGACACGGCTGACCGAGGATCACGGTGTTTGCATATCCTCCTGCATTGACTATTTTGAGGACGAACTGGTGCTTCAGGCGTTCAGGCGTTCACTTATCCTCGCTCCCGAGATATACGCCAATCCTTGGCTCATTAGAGACGAGGAGCACGCTCGCCTTGCGAGAATATTCAATCTCCACCGCACGTACCGTGACATTTTGCTTGATGCTACCGAGCTTCCCCTTACCTATGGCTGGCACCACGCAATCTCACGCGGGAACGGGGATGTCCGTTTTTTGACTCTCGGCAACGTGGAATGGGAAGCGCTTGATGTTTTCATTAACATCAACGACGAGGTCGGCATCGCTCGACATGACGGTGAGTTTGTACTTTCGATCCATCATCCTTACGAAAAATTTGTGGGAAAATACCGTTTCGGTGACAGAGTAAAGGTTACACTGCCCCCCTTCCGTGCAGTGCTCATTGAACTTGCAAGAGCTGACAAGGCATATCCCATGTTGACAAACTGCTCTTATGAAGTACTCCACGAAATCGACGGAGTGCCTGACAAGGTGAAGCTCTACGAGGTTTCCGGCAAGGTCGAAAAGCTTGTTGGCGGCGTTATCTGTAAAGCTGACGGAACTCTCGATGAGGTAGAATGCTTTGACAACCGCGAGGCTGTTCCCATGCGGCTTGAAACTCAGTGGGAAAGTGCGGTGCTTCCTTCAAACAGTGAAGCGCTTTACGAATGTGCAATGTTTGCCATGGACAACGATTCCCTTGAAGCGCGCTCGGTAAAGCGCTCGGGAGAAACGAAGATCCCCCAGGTAAAGGCGGCGCGGGACGCGTTCTTCCACCAGCGCACCTATATGGCAAGGGGCTGTGAATCCCGCTTCGCTTTTGACGGAAATGATACCACATTCTTCGACGGTTCCCTCTTCGGCGGCGGTCTGAAAAGAGACGGCGGATGTACCCGTATTGATTTCGGTGATGTAATAGACACCGACTCGGTGATAATTGAATATTTCGATCCCGCAGATGACAGTCTTTATGAGATTCCCCGTCAGAAGGTAGTTCCCGTAGCTGACACGTCGTGTGATCTTTCTGACTGGTCTTCTGCATATCTGAATGAAGCAGTAATTGTAGGAAAAGCTACTGTTGACGCGGTGATCACCTGTGTTCACAATATCGTGCCCTGCCACGGTGTGAGAAGAAGAGTTATTTATAACACGGGGGGAAAACTCAGATATGTGAGGATCCCCACAGGATACCATCATATTTATCACATATACGCAGTAAAGAACGGTAAGAGGGTAGCACCTAAGTCTCCCAAGGCTTTGAATATGTACCCATCCTTCCGCGACACCGCTGTTAAGGGATATAAGTGTGGAATACTTGAAGTTCCCGCCGACGGGGTCAGAAAGGACAGCTTCATCTCCGTGGGAATTGAAAAGTGCTGCGGCAGTGAAGGAGTGTTCGTTGTAGCAGAGTTTGACGGCAAGCTTTACGGTTGTCCCGACAGATCTCCCTCGTATCTCGGAAATCCGTGGGAATCCCCCATAGGCCGCGCCGATTTTCCGCATTATACCTTCTATCTTCCCATTAAAGACGAAATGAAGGGTAAAAAACTGAAGCTTCACGTGCTTGAGATGTCAGACATCCATGCTGACGATATAGTAACTTATATTTGTGACAGTCACCGCGAACGTGACGGAATTATCGCAAAATTCTGACAATAACATCTCATAGAAAGGATAGAATATGAGTAGCAATGATTGCAAAGTAACAAAAACAAGAGAGACCGCAGGTGCAGACGAAAGGTCTCCGTCAAAGTCCCAGTATTTTTCGTGGATCAACAGCACCAACGAAGGATCTAACGAATCTCAGAGCCTTGCTAACCTGAATTATTTCAAGTGGCTCCGTGACGAGTACGGAATGGGACTTGATATTTACGCTTGGGATGCGGGAAATCTTGACGGTTCTGCGGGAACGTACCAAACTCTTGATTCCGAGAAGATCAAAAAGCAGTATCCAAGAGGCTACACCCCCATCGGCAAGCTTGCAAGCGAGATCGGCACAAAGCTCGGTGTATGGTGCGGACCCGACGGCTTCGGAAATACTCCCGAGGAAGCGGCAGCCCGTCACGAGCTGATGGTTTCCCTTTGCCGTGACTATAACTTCGGGCTTTTCAAGATGGATGCGGTCTGCAGCGGTCTGAGAGAAGAAAAGCAGGACAATTTCATCCGTATGATGAAGGAATGCAGAAAATATTCTCCCGAGCTTATTCTGCTGAATCACAGACTCCGTTTCGGAAAAGGTGAGCCCTACTCCACCACCTTCCTTCTCGGCGGTCAGGAGACATACGTTGACGTACATCTCTCAAATCACAAATGCGCCCCTCACCACAGAGAATTCATCTTCCACCGTTCTCCCCCGCCGGGACTTACACGTCTCACCGAGGACCACGGTACCTGTATTTCCTCCTGCGTTGACTATTTTGAAGATGACCTTATCTATCAGGCGTTTAACCGTTGTCTCATCCTTGCTCCCGAGATTTACGGCAACCCCTGGCTCATGAGAGACGAGGAGCACGCGCGCCTTGCAAGAATATTCAACCTCCACCGTACATACCGTGATATTCTCATAGACGGTCTCATGCTTCCCGAAAATTACGGCAAGTGCTACCCTATCTCCCGCGGTAACGGAAACATTCGTTTTATAGTATCAGGCAATGACTCATGGGACCCCATGAACATTTTCATTAACATTAACGAGGAGATCGGACTTAAAAGAGGCGACGGAGAATACGTTGTATCGATCCACCATCCCTACGAGCAGTTTATAGGTAAATTCCGCTACGGAGACAGAGCAAAAATTGAGATTCCTCCCTTCCGTGCGATCCTTGTGGAGGTTGCAAGAGCTGACAAGGCATATCCCATGCTCACCAACTGCGCATATGAGGTGCTTCACGAGACTAACAACGTCCCGGACAAGGTTAAGATCTACAAGGTATTCGGCAAGGTCGAAAAGCTTGTTGAGGGTAAGACATCAGATTGTCCCGAAAATCTCCGCAATATTGAAGCCTTCGACAACACTGAAGGATACCCCATCATGCTCACTTACACGTGGGACCGTCCCGATATCCCCGAAAACATCGAACAGCTTTTCGAGACTGCGCAGTTTGCAATGGACAACGATTCTCTTGAGTACCGCGAGCTTCTCCGTTCAGGTGAAACTTCAATTCCTCAGGTCAAGGCGGCTCGCGACGAGTTTTTCGCTCAGGAAACGTATAAGCTTCGCGGACTTGAATCAAGACTTGCCTTTGACGGAAAGAGTGACACTTTCTTCGGATGCCTCGTGTCCCCGTACCTTGGCAGAAATTCCGTTGGCGGCGGATCTCTCAGAGTTGATTTCGGAAAGGTTTATGACGCTGATTACGTAATGATTGAATTTTTCTCGGTAGACAGCGAAAACGTACCCGAGATCCCGAAACAGAAAATTGAAAATACAGCTACAGTATCAACTGATCTTAATGATTGGAAAACCGTTTACCTTGACGAGCTTAAGCGTATTGGTAATGTTACAATGTCTAAGGTGGTAAACAGCGTTCACAATATCGTTCCCACCGAGGGTGCAAGAAAGCAGGTTACCTACGCTGTAGGCGGCAAGCTCCGTTACTTCAGACTTGAAACACCTCTGAGCCGCATTTACAAGATCGCTCTCATTAAGGACGGCTGTGAGATTGAATTGAGTGATCCCAAAGCACTCAATCTCCTTCCCACCTTTGCAAGCAGAACTGTCGCGGGTTATTCTTCGACAACCGTAAAAATCCCCGATGAGCTGAGACACAGCAATTCATTTTTGGCTGTAGCTATCAACGGTGAGCACGGTCGTGAAGGCGTATACGTTGTAGCCGAGCTTGACGGCAAGCTTTACGGCTGTCCCGACAGATCTGCCTCCTATCCCGTAAATTCATGGGAATGCAGTGCAACCGATGCGGATTCCAACTACACCTACTATCTCCCCATTACCAACGAGATGAAGGGTCGTGACCTTAAACTTCACGTAATTGAAATGACCGAGGCTTGTGCAAAGCTTGTATATGACGTCTTCGTTTGTGAGTCTCATGACGAGCGCGACGGAATCGTAAGTAATTTCTAACAAAAAAAACACCTGAGAAATCCGTTGAGATTTCTCAGGTATTTTTATTTGCTTTTTAATCCAAATAAGGCTCCTTAAATTCTACAAGTGCCTTAAAATAGTCTACGTGATTCTTGTGACGCTCTTCAGCCTTTTTGCCCTTGATACTGGTCATTGCTGTTACACGTCTTATGACGATGAGAGTATCATCGGGGAGAGTGTCGAACACAGAGTAATATTTTGTTATCTCAAGGTCCTTAAATCGGAGTGCAAACTCATCCACTGCCCCCTTCGGCTGATACCCGAGAGCTTCTTCAAGGGTGAGGAGTATATTTTTCCCCTTTATCTCCTTATATAGAGCAGGACTGATAATACAAATCACAGATTCTCCCACCATGATCTCTTCTCTGAAGCGAGAGGTTTCGGAAGACAAAAATTCCTCGTCAATATTGGAGTCTGCCACGGCACCTTCCTTGTATTCGTTAGCCATTGCATCGTCCTGTGCCTTGATCTCATTTTTCTGAGCATCTGTGAGACTTCTGATTTGAAGTATATTGACTGCTTTTTCGCCGTCACCGTTATAATCCACAGGCATGGCTCCGATAAATGCCCCCGTTATACCGGCGGTGTTTTCATAGTATTTTTCTCCTGCATACATTATGTATATATCGGGAGTCGTTTTTGTTACAAGCTGTAACACACCCACCACAATTATAAAAATCCCGAAAATGGCAGCTAAGGTATGGAATTTGTAGTGATACCAGAAATTCTCGAAAAAGCCCGCCTTTTTTACAGGTTCCTTGGGCGGCTCCTCCTCCACGCTGATTCCAAGCATACGAAGACGCTTGGCAGCGTTGGATTCACAAACCTCGGTCTCGGGGGTATTTTCTGTTTCCACTTCCACAGTTTCTTCTGCACTGTTGATGTTTTTATTATCTTCTGACATTATTTTCACCTTACATAATCATTACTTGCGATAATTATACACAAAATTATTGAACAATTCAAGAACGTATAGGGAAATTTTCGCATCCCAAAACTTTACTTTGCGATCTCAACAGTATATCCCATCTCATAAAGAGCCGCCGCAATACCGCCTTCGCCCACAACGTGTGCCGCGCCTACGCAGATAAACACTTCGTCACCCGATTCCAGCATATCAACTGCAAAATCCGTCATGGTTTCGTTGCGGTCAGTTATCAGCTCCGCATAATATTCCTCGTAAAGCTCGATTTCCTCATCCGTGAAGTCAGCATCATGCTCCATTTCTCCCATGATACCGCCCGCATCTCCCGTCTCCCATGCATCAAGCATATCGTCGAATGCCTCTTCATAAGAGTCAATATCGCGGTACTTTTCTATGGAGTCCTCAAGCATAAACACCTGAAGCTCCTCGGAGAAATTCGCAAACATTTTATACTGTATCAATGCGGATTCAACATCGATGATCTCTTTACCGTCATCATACGCCTTGTTTATGAGATGACGGTCGATACCGAGATCGATTTCGGCTCCGATCTCTTCGTTTGAGCAGTTATCGATCATGCTTGACCACATGATGGGGTAATACTTTTCAAGTCCACTGATGTATTTTCCGTTTTCGGAAAGAATTTCAACAGCTTCGTCATACAGATCGTCGGAGATCACATCGGTTATCTGTTTGCCGCCTGTATACATCAGAACAACCTGAGATGTCAACTGTTCAAGGTAATTAGACTCAAAATCAACTATGTCAAATTCCACGGCAAGGGCGTCGGAGCTCTCATAAGCATCGAGAACATAATCGGGGAGGGGATAAAAGCTGTCTCGTCCCGCGTGAATTGAGCCGAAGAGCCAGACAACGCCCCCATCACTGTCCGTGACCTTATAAAGGAGAGGTGAGCCGATGGGGCCGCCTTCAAATATGCTGTATTTTCCGTCTTCCCTCTCGTTTTCGTTTTCATTTTCGTTTTCTTTGCCGTCTTCATCCGAGCTCTGAGTTGTTTTGTCTTTTTTGTCCGATTTTTCCCCGTCGGACTTTCCGGGGAGCGAGCACGACACAAGACTCAGTGTCATAATGAAAGCCATAAGCAGTGCAAAAAGTTTGAGTTTCATAAGGTTATCCTTCCAATTCTTAACGTTAACTATATTATAGCACAATTACTGAGTAAATGGTAGTCATTCTGTAAAAAAGCCAAAAATGTTGACATCTACTGAATTACGTGTTATAATTATGAAAAAATTTTACGGAGTTAATTTTATGTATAAGAACTCAATTTCTTCAATACTTAGTTTTTTGGGATGGTTTAACATTATAGTAGGTATTATTCTTTTTCCTATTTACTGTATTCTATCAGAAGATATTCTGTCCGGTGTTTTGGTATTTGCTGTCTGTATAATTTCAAGTATTTTTATTTTCGGATTTGCCGAAATCATCAATCTGCTTCACAACAATAATAAGAAACAGGATTTAATAATCGAAATGTTAAGCGAGTTTTCAAAAGAAAAATAACTTGCTCACATAAATCACATCCCCTTCGGCAGTTGCCGAAGGGGATGTGTTGTATATTATTCGTAAAGCTTACCGTACTTGGTGAGTCTGTCGTACTTAGCCTTTGCGTTTTCCTCAGCCTTCTTGAAGAGCTCTGCTGCTCTTTCGGGATTGGAAGCCGCAAGTCTTGAGTAACGGTTTTCGCTCTTGATAAAGTCGATGTAGCTTTCTGTGGGCTCCTTGGAGTCAAGAGTGAAGGGATTCTTGCCCTCAGCCTTAGCCGCAGGATTGTAGCGGAACATCTGCCAGTAGCCTGCATCAACCGCGCGCTTCATTTCGAGCTGGCAGTTTGTCATACCGCCCTTAACACCGTGCATTTCACAAGGTGCGTATGCAATGATGATGGAAGGTCCGTCGTAAGCCTCAGCCTCGATAAGAGCCTTCATTGTCTGGTTCATGTCAGCGCCCATAGCGATCTGTGCAACGTATACGTAACCGTAGGACATAGCGATCTCAGCGAGATTCTTCTTGCCGAT
>JAFXKJ010000038.1 GCA_017531765.1 Clostridia bacterium | reverse complement strand
CGAAGTAACTGCTGACAGAGAGGCAGAGGTTCTCGCTGACCTTATGCTCGCAAGAGAAGCAGGCGAAGGCGCAAAGCGTCCCTCCGTTGAAACTCTTCTTCACGACCTCTTCCCCCAGAAGTTCGTTCTTCACGTTCACCCTGCAACCGTTAACGGAATCACTTGCTCCGTAAACGCTAAGTGCGCGGCTACTGAGCTTTTCCCCGAATCCGTTTGGGTTGACGAGTCCGAGCCCGGCTATATCCTTGCGGCTCTCTGCAGAGGTGAGCTTGCCGCATATGAAGCAAAAATGGGCAAGGCGGCAAATCTCGTATTCCTTCAGAATCATGGTGTGTTCTTTGCCGCTGACAGCGAAGAGGAGCTTGATGCTCTCGTTGCCGATGTAATGAATAAGATCGACGAGAAGATCACGACCCTCCCCGATTTCACAGACGTTGAAGCTGACCTTGATCTCGCTTCCGAGATCGCTCCCGCTATCCGTATGCTTTACGACGAAAACGGCATGGCAAAGGTTAAGTTTGAAGCGAATAAGACAGTTCTTAAGTTCGCTGAGTCCGCTGAAAGCTTCGCTCCTCTTACCGAGCCTCTCTCTCCCGACCATATCGTTTACTGCAAGGCAGAGCCTCTCTTCGTTGAGTATAACGGAATCGACTCTCTCAAGGCAGCATTTGACTCTTTCACCGTTCGCCGCAATTTCAAGCCCAAGGTAATCTTCGTTAAGGGTCTCGGTATGTTCACCGTTGGCGCAACTCTCAAGGAAGCTACCACAGCGGCGGCTGTATGGCGTGATGCTATGAAGATCACAGTTTACGCTGAAAGCTTCGGCGGCGTATCTCACATGAAGCCTGCTCTCGCTGACTTTATCGTTAACTGGGAGGTTGAAAGCTATCGTTCCAAGGTTAGTCTTGCAGGCGGTGCTGCTAAGGCTCTCAGCGGTAAGATCGCAGTTGTAACAGGAAGCGCACAGGGCTTCGGTGAAGGTATTGCACGTCACCTCGCAATGGAAGGCGCGGCAGTGGTAATTGCCGACATGAATGCAGAAGGTGCCGCAAAGACTGCTGCAGCTATCGCAAACGATACGGGCGCAGATACCATTGCAGTTGCAGTTAACGTATCTGATGAGGACAGCGTTAAGGCTATGATGCAGAAGACAGTTCTCGAGCTTGGCGGATGTGACGTATTTGTAAACAACGCTGGTATCGTTCGCGCAGGCTCTCTCGAAGAGATGACAAAGTCTAACTTTGAGCTTGTAACTGCTGTAAACTACACAGCTTACTTCCTCTGCGCTAAGTATACCTCCGCAGTTATGAAGATTCAGAGACAGATCTCCCCCGCATATATGGCTGATATTATTGAGATCAACTCCAAGTCAGGTCTCGCAGGTTCAAATAAGAACTTTGCATACGCAGGAAGCAAATTCGGCGGTATCGGTCTTACACAGTCATTCGCCCTTGAGCTTGCTCCCTATGGTATCAAGGTTAACGCCGTATGTCCCGGCAACTTCCTTGACGGTCCTCTTTGGAGTGACCCTGAGAGAGGTCTCTTCGTTCAGTACCTCAAGGCAGGTAAGGTGCCCGGCGCGAAGACCGTAGCTGACGTTAAGGCGTTCTACGAGTCCAAGGTTCCCCTCGGACGCGGTTGTCTCGTTGAGGACGTTGCCCGTGCAGTTCTCTACATTATTGCTCAGAAGTATGAGACAGGTCAGGCTCTCCCTGTAACAGGCGGTCAGGAAATGCTTAAGTAAAAAGTTCAAACATCCCGGGTTTTGAGAAAAACTCGGGATACTTTTTTTATGAAACTGTTTTCTACCTTCTCAGTTACGACAAAATTATCTCCGCCTATGTTATATAATTAAAGCGTAACGTAAAATATAGGCGGTGATATTACGGAAACCGTATTGTATGCGGATGTGCTGTTTTTGATTGACTTCAGCATGGACACAGTAACACTTTGGTTGGCGTCCAAAGTAATACACAGCAAAATAAAGGTCAAACGATGCGTGCTTGCGGCAGGACTTGGCGCACTGATATCAACTGTACTTACAGCATTTTCCGCAGAGGGAGCAGTAAATCTCATTTTAGGTATAGTAACGTCCGGTGCAATGTGCGCTGTAGCTTTCGGATACGGGGGACTGTTTCGCTTTATAAAGCACTGTGCTGTTTTGTGGACGGTGGGTATGATCCTCGGTGGTATTATGACCTTCCTTCTTTCCCTCGGGACGTATTCAAGGGTATATACGGCAGACATATCCGTGGGTAAGTCAAGTATATATCTTTTGCCCTTGGCTTCGGTAATATGCTCCGTGTTTCTGCACTTTCTGCGCCGTGTCAGGTATAAACGGGTAGTCAGAGTACATATCGAAATAGGCTCTGATACCGTGGACACCGGCGGGGTTGTGGATTCGGGAAATTTTTTAAGAGACCCGATTTCGGGTGACGGAGTTGTTATTGTAAAACGGGACTTCTTTTCGGATGGGCTCGGAAGCATTGATGTTTTTGACTTGTCGGAGGCAAACGGAGCAGGAGTCAACGGTAAGATACGTCTGATCCCCGTAAGCGGGGTAGGGGGAAGTTCTCTTCTTGTTGCGGTGAGACCGAATAAGATCAAGATAGACGGTCGTGAGGTAAGATGCCTCGTTGCACTGTCGGACATGGAGGGAGCAACTGTAGACTGTATAGTACCTGAGAGCATTATGTGAGGAAAACCGAAATATTATCAAAACAGAAAGAACGGAGTGCTGAGATGAACATTTCTGAAATACTGAACGTAATTAAAACAAGGACACTTGGCGGTATCGTGAAATTAACGGTTGATGAAAGGGAAGTATACTACATAAACGGTGCGGATACGTTGCCTCCGCCATTGTCAAAAGAGGAGGAAGAGCGGGCTATCGGGTCTCTTTGTGACAGTGATGAAGCAAAGAACTTACTTATCAAGCACAATCTTCGGCTTGTGGTCTACATATCAAAAAAATTCGATAACACCGGTGTGGGACTTGAGGACCTGATTTCCATCGGAACCATTGGACTGATCAAAGCTGTCAACACCTACAACCCCGACAAAAATATAAAGCTTGCAACGTACGCATCAAGATGTATAGAAAATGAAATACTCATGTATATGAGAAAAAACGCCTCTCACAGAGGAGATATTTCAATAGATGAATCTCTTAACACCGACTGGGACGGAAACGAGCTACTGCTTTCCGACGTTCTTGGAACCGAAGAAAATTCAGTGGGAGAAAATATAGAAAGAAACGAAGAAGAAAGGTGCGTCAGAGAGGCAGTGAGCAGACTTGACTCACGTGAGAGGGAAATAATCGAGCTGAGATACGGACTTGACGGTCGGCGTGAGATGACTCAAAAGGAAGTGGCGGACCGACTTGGAATATCTCAGTCATACATATCACGTCTTGAAAAAAAGATCATCGGCAGGCTGAAAAAGCAAATAGGTCAAAGAGTATGAATGATTTTCTTGACAAAAAACGGGCACACGACACAATATATTGAAAAAACTTTGAAAAATCCAAAAAAATATCGAAAAAACTATTGCAAAAAGAATTCTGATGTGATATAATACTTGAGTATGTGAGTTAAGTGTGATAAAGGTGAGTCAAAGTGCTCATCTGCTTAATTCGAACCGCTTTATGCTGTATCCGCGCCAAGATGCGGTATACACAAGGCATGATTTTAAGTTTGAATGAGGTGAAAAAACATGAAGTCCGGAATCCATCCTAATTACGAAGAAGTAACAATTCGTTGCGCTTGCGGCGAAACTGTAAAGACTCGTTCCACTAAGGGAGATGCAAACGGTGAGATCCGCGTTGACATTTGCTCCAAGTGCCATCCTTTCTTTACCGGTAAGCAGAAGTTTGTTGACGTTGGTGGTCGCGTTGACAAGTTCAAGAAGCGTCTTGAGAGAAGCGGAAAGTAATTTAGTCCGTAAATTTGTCGGACAGGTATGCGATCTTTGCAGATTTGGCATCCTGTCCGGCTTTTTCTCTTAT
>JAFXKJ010000037.1 GCA_017531765.1 Clostridia bacterium | reverse complement strand
TATTGGGAGTCTGGAATTTCTTCTCGCGTGCAATACGAAGGATCTCGTATGTCAGCTCGTTAGCCTCGTCGTTCCAGTTCTCGTCACTTCCCGCAAGGCAGAGGTTCCATGTTCTTGTGTCATGGAACGTCTCCCAAAGTCTGTCAAGAGCTTCTCTTGCCGCATCCTTGTCTTCAGTCATCTCCCAAGCTCTCCACATGTACTGGTCAAAGCGTCCGGGAGAGTCGATACCGTCGGTAACGAAAGTGAGCCAGAAGGCGTAAACAGCAGATGTGAAGTCGTAAGCAGGCTTCTTCGGTACTACTTCAAACGCGCGAGCTGCGTCCTCATAGCACTTCTTTGCCACAGGATCGGTCGCAGCCGCAGCCTTTTCACGAGCAAGAGCGCAGAATCTCTCACCGAGAATGTCAAGAGCATCCATTGCAAGGTCGCATCCGCGGTAGAACCAGTCGGAATCGGGGTTGCCGAGAGTCTTGCACTTTGCAATGATCTCACGAACACCGTCGGTACCGAGGTTTACGATTCTTCCGAAGTCGGGGTTGGAGTGACCACCCCAGCCGCCGCCCCACATTGCCATTGCGTCTGAAAGAGTTGCCTGTCTTACATCGCAGAAGTAGCCTCTTGTTCTCATAAGAGGATCTATCTTCGCTCTCCAGCTCATGATCTGCTCTTCGTATTCGGGCATCTCCTTCACAAGATCGGGGGCTGAACCGTATTTATAGCAAAGGCTGTCGGAATAGCTGAAATTGGACATTTCGCAATCAAAGTGGAAATGAGGGAGATAGTTTCTGTCAAAGCTGATCTCACCGAGACGTGCGCATTCAACCAGTCCCATAGCGATTCTTTCGCTGATCTCAAGGCTCTCATCCTTGAAATATCCGTAAAGCAGAGGATCGAGTTTAATAAGATTTTCCATAATATGTATCCTTTCAAAATGATGTTGATTATATCAAAGCTCCGCAAATGTGCGTGCTATTATATTTTCCTGCAAGCCTTTTCCGAGATCAACGAAATAGTCGCTGTATCCGCCAACTCTGACTATAAGATCCCGATACCTGTCGGGGTCTTTTTGTGCCGCCAGCAGATCCTCGGGACTTACCACCGTAACGGTCAACTGCTGAGCGCCGCCTGCAAAATACGCCTTTGCAAGTCCTTTGAAGCTTTCCTTGCCTTTTTCTGTGTTGAAGACCTTTTTGTCAAACTTGATCTGGAAAACAAATCCGCTTCCCGCATCAGTGTGATTGTAGTTAAGAGTGGATTTCATGCACGCAGTGGGACCGTTCACGTCGCAGCCGGGAACTGCGGCAATTGAATCCGCAAGGAGGGATTCTCCACGCTTCTTTCCGTTTGGAAGCGCCGCCACGGCACGACCGTTCTGAGCCGCACGCTCGTACGTACTGCAACCGCCTGTATAAACGCCCCCGCGGTAGGTGTTGTAACGCTTCAGCACGGTGAGGAAGCGGTTCATGATACGGGAGGTAACCTTATCAACTCCGTCATGGTCGTTGCCGAACTTGTCGCAGTTCTTGAAATCGCGGTAAAGCTCGTCGTACCCTTCAAAGTTTGCGTCCATGGCATCTAAAAGCTCACTCATTGTATATTTTTTCTCATCAAAGATCAGCTTTTTTATCGCCCAAAGGCTGTCGCCCGTGTCGGGAGCACCCTCGGAGAGGATCTGACCGTGATTGTAAAGCGCTCCGCCCGCCTTGAAATCCCGTCCCTTCTCAAGGCATCCTTCAATGAGACATGAAGTAAAGGGATTCTGTCCGTAAACGGCACGGGATATCTGACCGTTATTTGCCATGGCGCACGCCGTGTAGCACATATAGTCAAGCTGAGTGATGAAGGCTCTTTCCACCTCTTCGTAGGTTTCGGCAAGACGCATATCTCCCGTGGGGATGCTCTCTTCTTCGCCGTTCATGGGATTTACTCCATTGTAGAGGGCGTATTCAAGGCACTTGGCGAAGTTTACTTCACCGTCCTCAAGACCCATGTGGCTCTTGCCGAAAATGTCGATCTGATTGCATCCGTTCATGCAGTAGTCGTGACTGTGGCATGGGGGAATACCCAGCTTTTCAAGGGCGGTGCAAACTGTCTCGTCGTTATAAAGAGCAGGCATACCGATACCCGATGCGAGAGTATCGGTGATGGCATCCCAAAGCTCCTCGGGAGTGTTGCGGTGAACGCGCAGTGTAATGTTGGGCGCGTTATACTTCTTTTCTCTTGCAAGACGAAGTATCTCATATGTCAGCTCATTTGTCTGATCACACCACTCCGCATCACTTCCCGAAAGGCACAGGTTCCACGTTCTCGTGTCGTGGAACGCGTCCCACAGCCTCTCCAGGATCTCCCTTGCTCCGTCTTTATCCTCCGTTATCTCCCATGCTCTGTACATATACTGATCAAACCGTCCGGGAGAGTCCGTTCCGTCGGCGGTGAACACAAGCCAAAAGGCGTGTACAGCTGAGGTAAAGTCGTAAGCGGGCTTTTTCGGCACCACCTCAAAGGCGTGCGCGGCATCCTCGTAGTATTTTTTCACTTTCGGATCGGTCTCTGTCGCCGCCTTTTCCTTGGCGAGGGCGCAGTACCTCTCACCGAAGGCATCAAGGGCATCGAGAGCGTAAGAGCATCCTCTCAAAAACCAGTCGGAGTCGGGGTTATTTTTCCGCTTAGACTCTTCGATGATCTCGCGAATACCGTCGGTGCCGAGGTTTACGATCCTTCCGTAGTCGGGATTCACGTGTCCGTTTCCGTTTCCGCCCCACATAGCCATGGCGTTCTCAAGGGTCTTCATCCTTTTGTCAGCAAACACGGTTCGTGAAAGCAAGAGAGTGTCAAGCTTGCGCTCCATCTGGAGAAACAGCTCCTCGTGCTCGGGATGTGCGGCAATTGCTCTTTTGAAGCCTCTGTTTTCTATTCCGAGATTATTGCCGTGATGGGAGTGAACCAGCATGGTGCCAAAGCCGCAACGGGGCAGATGGTATTTATCAAACCCTATATCTCCGTATTTTCCGCAGAGGGCGAGAGCCATACCGAGACGCTCACCGAGCTCAAGAGATTCGTCGTCAAAAAAGCCGCTGAGCATAGGGTCAATGCTAACGTCAATTTTCATATTCATACCTCCAATCAGTTAGGGGGCAGTATAGCTTCAAAGCTCCTTAAAGGTACGCTTTATAACGCTTTGCTGTATGTCCGCGCCAAGCTCTGTGAAATATCCGCTGAAGCCGCCCACACGGACGATCAGGTCACGGTGGCGTTCGGGATGCTCCAGGGCATCAAGAAGATCCTCGGGATTCACAACGGTGGCGGTAAACTGCTGACCGCCCGCCGCAAAGTAGGTCTTCACAAGCCCCTTGAAGCTTTCCTTGCCCTTTTCGGAGCAGAACATCTTTTTATCAAATTTGTTTTGGAATATAAATCCGCTTCCCGCCTCACTGTGGTCGTAGCCGAGAACGGAACGGATCTGAGAGGTGGGACCGCTGACGTCACATCCCGGCACCGCCGCGATGGAATCGGCAAGCATTGGCTCGCCCCGTCTTTTTCCGTTGGGCAGTGCTCCGATGTAGCCTGCGTAATACGTGGCTCTGTCATCGGGACTGCATCCCCCTGTGTACACGCCGCCGCGGTAGGTGTGGATTCGCTTCAGCAACTTGAAGAATCGGTTGAGAAGTCCCGTGGTGAACACGTCAACCTCGGCTATTCCGTTTCCGAATTTCTCACAGTTCTTGAAATCGCGGTTAAGCTCACCGTATCCTTCAAAATCCGCTTCAAGTGCATCGATAAGCTGTGCCATGGTGTATTTTTTCTCATCAAACACCAGTTTTTTTATTGCATAAAGGCTGTCACCCGCGTCGGCAATGCCCTCCGCAAGGATCTGCCCGTGATTATACAGCGGACCGCCGTTTCTGTAGTCACGTCCCTTTTCGAGGCAGCCCTCCGTCAGACATGATCTCAGGGGATTTGGACCGTACTGAGCTCTCACCTGCTGCGCGCTGTTTGCGCTGTTTGTGGCGATGTAAGTGAGATACTCCATCTGACGGATCACCGCCCGTTCAACCTCGGTGTAGCTTTCGGCATGGCGCAGATCTCCCGTTTTGATGGTGTAAAGCCGGGGCTTTATGCTGTTATATCCGTTGTGAAGGGCAAGCTCCACGCATTTTGCAAGAACTACCTCGCCGTCCTCAAGACCCATGTGGCTCTTACCCATGATGTCGATCTGGTTACAGCCGTTCATGCAGTAGTCGTGGCTGTCGCATGGGGGAATTCCAAGCTTTTCAAGAGACGCGCACACCGCCTCGTCGTTGTAGATGGCGGGCATACCGATTCCCGATGCAAGGGTGTCCGTAATGGCATCCCAAAGCTTCTCGGGAGTATTTCTGTGCACACGCACCGTGAGGTTCGGGGTCTCATACTTCTTCTCACGGGCGATCTTCAAAATTTCATAGGTCAACTCGTTTGACTCGTCCCGCCAAGTCTCGTCCGAGCCGGAAACACAGAGATTCCATGTTCTTGTGTCGTGGAAAGCCTCCCACAGTCTCTCAAGAGCATCACGCTTTGCCCCCTCGTCACAGTCTGCCTCCCACGCGCGGAGCATATACTGATCAAATCTTCCGGGGGAGTCCACTCCGTCGAAGGAGAAAACAAGCCAGAAGCAAAGCACCGCTGAGGTAAAGTCGGGCGCGGGACGGCGGGGCACGGTCTCAAAAGCCTTTGCCGCCGCTATGTACTGTGATCTTGTTTTCTCATCAGACGCTTCCTCGGCGCGAAGTCTTGCAAGAGCACCGTATCTGTCGCCGAGGGTATCTATTGCATCAAGGGTGAGAAGACATCCTCTGTAAAACCAGTCGGAATCGGGTATTCCCTTGGTACTGCAGTCTCTTATTATCTCACGGATACCGTCAGTACCGAGATTTACTACTCTGCCGAAATCGGGGTTTGCGTGACCGCCGAAGGAGCCGCCCCACTCAGTGCCCGAGTCTCCGTGAGTCTCGCCAACGGTACTTCTGAGATTCCGTCTTGAGTCATCGTAAAGCTCGAACTTCGCCTTATAGCTCTCAAGCAGCTCACGATGCTCCGGATATTTCTCCAAAAATTCCTCAAATCTGTGATGCTGATAACTGATGCTGTCGTCGAATGTAAATCTTGCTCCCGTATTCTTCGACGTATCGAAATGGGGCAGGATATTCCTGTCGAAATCTATGTCAATATATTTTGCGCATTCAAGGAGCGCCATTCCCACTCTCTCGGCGATCTCAAGAGATTCGTCGGCGAAAAAGCCTCGGGACAGAGGGTCGATCTTCATTACATCGGTCATATGTATCACCCCTTACATGATCTTCAATTATTTACTTTGAAACCCTTACCTTTATTCCTCCACGCTCGAAGAGAGCCACCCAGCGCGCAATATCTGCGTCAGTCGCATTCTCTGCACGGAATGCAACCTCACGACCCAGATGGTCGGACTTGCCCACACCGAGAGTGTGGTAGGGCATGATCTCAGCATACTTGTACTTACCCTCGTGCTCCTTAAGGAATGAACAGAGATTTGCGATGTCCTCATCGCTGTCGTTACAGCCGGGGATCATGGGCATACGGATGCGCACATCCGCGCCTCTCTCAAAGAGGTAAAGAAGGTTGTCTATAATGTGATCGTTTGACACTCCCGTCAGAGCCTTGTGCTTATAGCTGTCCATGCATTTCAGGTCATAAAGGAATGTGGTACCGAGATCAGCCGCCTCGGCATAAAATTCTCTCTTTCCGATACCGCAGCTTTCAAGGGCAATACCGATACCCGCATCCTTGCCCATTCTGAGAAGAGTCATTGCAAACTCCGCCTGATATGAGGGCTCGCCGCCGGAGACCGTCATTCCGCCGCCCGTGGTGTCGTAGAACATCTTATCCTTCATTACGTCGGCAAACACTTCCTCCGCGGTAGCCTCGTAACCCATTATTTCGTTTACCTTGTTAAGGCACGCCTCAACGCAAGAACCGCAAAGAGTACACTTGCTTCTGTCAATATGTAATTTTCCCTCTCCGTCAATGGTACGTCCCGGACACTTTTCAAGGCACCTTCCACAGCCCGTACACCTCTCGGCAAAGAAAGAAATGTTTTTCTCTCTGTCAAGTCCCTCGGGATTGTGACACCAGATACATCTGAGAGGACAGCCCTTCAGAAATACGTTGGTGCGGATTCCGTCTCCGTCGTGAATACAAAACTTCTGTATGTTAAATATAGTTCCCATTTGAGTGCCTCCTTGGGGGAAATTATCAGTTACTTTTCAGTGGATCAATAATAATATTTGTTGGCATTCGCCTCCAAAATAATGATACCATAGCTGTGGGCCAATGTCAAGTTTTTTTTTGGAACTTTAAGCTCTCACATTGCCACGTAGGGAGCAAATCGCCTCCATACTCTGCAATTATTAATTATATTCTCTTGATTTTTAACGGAGGATATGTTAAAATATAGTATAAGGGTGTGCTATTCTCTCCGTTTAGTGTTTGGCATCACCCAAAAAGATGATATGGAGACAACAAAACATTACATTAATATAGGTACTGATCGGAGATACATATGAAAAAATATTTGGGAATAATTATAATCGTTATACTGTTGGTGCTTCCTACGGTGTTTGCAGTTAAAAATTATTTTGACGAAAGGAATGCGCCACCTACCGACAAATCGGTAATTGCCATCACTGTGGTGGACAGCAACGGCAAGACCTACAAGTTCGACAAGAACGACACCACGGGTGAATTCTTAAAGCTCCTAACTTATTTCCTTCAAACAAACGAGTCAGCCACCGCTATTTCAGCTTTGCCTGAAACCGTGACCGACACCACTCCCTTCAAGGTAATCCTTCATACGGCGGTAAAGGATGATTCATACAAGTATTATCTTTCCTCCAATGCAGCTCTCTGCTATATGCTTCATCCCGATGGAAGTGTGTATAAGCTGACCGAGGATACCGTAAAGGATTTCCTCAGAATGAAGTATACCGAAAGCCTCTACTCCGGTGCAGTTCGTCCCGTTCTCAAATATGCGGAGGAATACGAGGTAGCTCCCTTTGAGTCGTGCTGGGAATACAGAACGAACAACTCCGAGTTTGTAACGGCGGACACCTCGTCGGTGGTCACCTCCGCTGTTCAGAATTTCAACGCTATGGGAAGCTTTTCTCTGGAGTTTGATATTGTCCCCGACCGTTGCCACGTTACCATCACAAACACGGCGGGGGAAAAGCTCTATGACACCGAGCTTTCAGAGCTTGGCACCATCTCCGTTGAAGAGTGCACCGACGTTAAAGTTGAAGTTACAGCCTCGTGGCTCGAAGATTCCTCCCGTGATTACAAGGGAGAAAACAAGTATTCCTTCAACACCACGCTGAACGCCCCCGCGGCATTCTTCTCTGTGAAGACCGAACTTAAACAGGGTGACTTCGTGGCTCTCACCGCAAAGAATGTGACAGACACTTCAAAGATCACCTTCAAGTGTGAGCCTGAGATCAAAACCACTCCCGTGTTCTACAGCGACGGAGAGACTTCCGTTTATTCTCACGCGTTGTTCGCAGTTCCCCTTGACACTGCCCCCGGCGACTACGTTCTCACCCTCTCCTACGGTAACGTAACTCAGGTGCTTCCTCTTAAGGTAGTTGCAAGAGGCACCAATCAGGACGACGTAAAAACCATTACGGTTTCAAATGAGGTACAAAGCTCCACCTGCAGTGATGCGGCGATAAAGGAGTATAGCGACCTCGTAAAGTCTCTCACCTCCAATCCTTCAAGCACACGTCTCTTTGACGGAAGCTTCTACTGCTACAAACCCTCAGGCGCCAACGTTCCCAAGACCCCCTTCAGCTACTCCTATGGCTATAGCAAGCCGCTGATCGTCAACGGTGTTGATTCCACCAAGGAGACCAGTACAAGGGTATGCTACATGGCAGGCGAGGGCACAAAGGTTCCCGCCATGAACAACGGAAAGGTAGTATACGTTGGAAATCTCGCCCGTACGGGAAATATCGTTGTCGTTGACCACGGAATCGGTCTTATGACTTGGTACTACGGTCTCAGTGAAGTCAGCGTGTCCGTTGGAAGCGAAGTTAAGAAGGGCGACAGCATCGGTGTTGTAGGTCAGACGGGTCTGATGGAAAAGAATATGTACGGTGTCAACATAGCTATGACCGTTGGCGACACCTTCGTCAGCTACTATCCCCTCTGCACCGCTGAGGAGGACGATGGAGACGGCGGAATTCTCATGCACGGAGTTCTTGAGGCTCCCATGGCAGACCCCGCTGTATAAAAACCTATAAAAAACTCACTCGGACCGGTGAGATGCCCTGCCGTGTTTCTCGGTTGGGCATCCTACGGTCCGTTTCCGTTTACAAACAATACTTTACGTCATATAATAATAGAGCTGTCAGCATTTTATTAAAGCCTAAAATCGGAGAAGCTTATGAATTTTGAAAACGTACTTACCCATCATCTCGCAGGCAAGCGAGTCGCGCTTATCGGCGCAGGTGTATCAAATATGCCCCTTATCGGCTTCATAAAGGCGGCGGGAGGCAAAGTCACTCTCAGAGAAAAAAAGACCGCAGAGGAGCTTGGAGAGCGCGCAGAGGAAATAGTAGCTCTCGGCGCGGAGCTTATCTGCGGAGACGGTTATCTTGACGGACTTAACGAAGACGTTATCATCCGTTCCCCGGGAATCCGTCCCGACATTCCCGAATTTGCCGCGGCAGTGGACGGCGGCTCCCGTCTCGTTTGTGAAATGGAGCTTTTTGCCGCAAACGCCCCCTGCCCCGTATATGCGGTCACGGGAAGCGACGGAAAATCCACCACAACTACCATTCTTTCAAAACTCCTTACCTGCGAAGGGGAGGTTTACCTTGGAGGAAATATCGGTGAGCCCCTTTATCAGAAGACACTGAGCATGACGGAAAATGACCTTGCCGCAGTTGAGCTTTCAAGCTTCCAGCTCATGACTATGAACGGCAAGTTCCGCAGCGTTGTCATCACCAACGTTACTCCGAATCACCTCAATTGGCACACGGATATGGACGAGTACATCGAGGCTAAGAAAAATATCCTACGTCTTGCTGAAGCTGCCGTGCTGAATTTCGACAACGACGTAACTCGTAAGATCGGCGAGGAGCTGATCTCCGACGGCAAGATTCCCGTAACCTGGTTTTCCCTTAATGAAATGAAGCAAAACTTCGGTGCGGTCCGTGTGTTCTACCTTGACTCAGACGGAAACGTACGCGTAAGAGAAGCCGAGGGATGCGAGAGCATTCTCATGAATCGCCGTGACATTCTCCTGCCGGGCAAGCACAACGTGGCAAACTACATGGCTGCCGCAGGTGCCGCTTGGAATTCTACAACTCCCGAAAGAATAAGAGAAATTGCATCAAGCTTCGGCGGAGTCCGCCACAGATTGCAGTTTATCGCCGAAAAACAGGGAAAACGATACTACAACAGTTCCATCGACTCATCCCCCACACGTACTGCGGCTGCAATTTCCGCCCTCAGCGAAAGCGCACCCGAGCGAGACATCGTCATCATCTGCGGCGGTTACGATAAGAATATCCCCTTTGAGCCCCTTGCTGAGGCTATACTTTCCTGCAAAAACATCAAGGCGGCTGTTCTGACGGGTGCTACGAGAGACAAGATCTTGTCCGCCATTGAAAGCTCCCCGCTTTACCAACAGCGTGACGTAACCGTAATGCTCGAGGCAGACTTTACCGAAGCGGTAAAGACGGCATCCCACCTTGCCGCCAACGGACAGACCGTGCTTCTCTCTCCCGCCTGCGCAAGCTTTGACGCCTTCCCCAACTTCGAAGTCAGGGGAGAAAGATTTGCCGCTATCGTAAGAGAAGAGCTTTGAATTAAAGAACTCTGAATTAAAGAAAGAACTCTGAATTCGGATGGAAATAGCGTGAAGGTTTAATGGGGTTTTAATCCAAAGCAAAGCTGTTTCACGCATTTTGTGCAGCCAAAGGCTGGATGGAGATTGATATGAATTATTTAGAAATACTGACTTCCCTCGTATCTGCCATGACGGTGTCGGGCTTTGAAAAGGTCAGTTCCGAAAGCCTTTGCCGCCTTCTCTGTAGGTTCGACTTCGACTCCGTGTCCTGCGACAGACTCGGTAACATTATAATACGCAAATCCCCCGAGCTGCAAAAAAGCGCCATCGTGCTTGACGCTCACCTTGACGAAATCGGCTTTCGTGTGCGCGAAATCTGCGGAAGTCTTCTCAGACTATCACCCGTTGGCGGTATAGATACAGTTATTCTCCCCGCCTCGGAGGTAACAGTCCACGGAAAACGCGACCTTCTCGGTGTTTTTTCCCTCCCCGATGGGGAGGGCGAGGTGAAGCTTGACAGTCTGTTTGTTGACCCGGGACTCAGCGAAGATGAATTGAAAAAGGTGGTCTCCATCGGTGACGGAGTTTCCTTCAGAGCTCCCATAACCCAAATGATAAACTCCCGACTTGTGGGAAGAGCCTTCGACGACAAGGCTCTTGCCGCCGCGCTGATATGTGCTGTGGCTGAAGTCCCGCGCTCAGAGCTTGCCTTTGACGTTCACCTCATAATTTCCACAAGAGAAGAGATAGGCGGTGCCGGCGCGGCATACGCGGCGCTGTGTGCTGATCCCGTGGGTGCCGTTATTTGCGACGTCAACTTCGCTGCCTCCCCCGGAATCTCCGAGGACGAATCGGGAAAGCTCGGCGGCGGACCTATGGTATCTCTTTCCGCAGTTACGGACAGAGAAATGACCGATGCTATTTTAGCTATAGCTGACAAAAACTCCATATCCGTCTCCCCCGTTGTGGAATCCACAAGCACGGGAACAAACGCATCCCACGTTTACGTCGCGGGACACGGCATACCCTGCGCTGTCGTAAGTATGCCCGAAGCGGGTATGCACACCGCATCCGAATGTATAAGCACAAGGGATGCCGAAAGCCTCATCCGCCTCATAAAGCTTACCGTATGTGACGTCCCCCTTGCCGAATCACTCACCAAAAGGGAGGTGGCTTTCAATGTTTGACTTTTCTCTTCTTCGCCGTCTTGCCACTGCCTCATCCCCCGCGGGAAATGAGAATGCCGTAAGGGAAATTATTGTCTCACGCCTTACAGAGCTTGGCTTACCCGCATCACTCTCCCCCGACGGAAGTGTTGCCTCGGTCATTCGTTCAAGCGATCCTTCTGCCCAAAGTCTGATGCTTCAGGCTCACACCGACGAGGTTGGATTTATGGTAAAATCCCATACTGAAGACGGTTATCTGAAGCTCGCCCCCTTGGGAATCCGCGACTCACGCCTTCTGACGGGCAGACGAGTCACCGTTATGGGTAAAAACGGTCTTCTCAGCGGCTTTATCGGAGCCGTGCCGATTCATCTGTCGAAAAACAACAAAAAGATTCCCCAATACAGCGACCTCTACGCAGACATAGGCACAGAAACCAAGGAAGAAGCCGAAGAGCTTGCGCCAATAGGCTCCTTCGGATGCTTCACGTCGAATTTTGAAACCTTCGGCGCCGATAACGGGTATATCAAATCAAAGGCTCTCAGCGGCAGAGCAGCCTGCGCCGTGCTTCTTGAGATTGCAAAACATTTCTCATCACAAAACACTTCTCTACCCTTTAACCTGTATTTCGCCTTCTCGCCAAGAGGCAAAGTGACACTTAGCGGCGGCTCTGCTCTCTATTCACGCCTGAAGCCCGATGCGCTCGTGTCAGTTTGCGCCTTTGAGATTCCATATGACGCCTCGTGCTTCTCCGTCTCAGGCGCCGCTGTGCCCATGATGGAGGAAAAATACCCCCTTGACGCCTCTCTCGCGTCTCAGCTGAGACTCGCTTTCACCGAAAAGAAAATTCTCTCCGATATTCCTCCAACATCGGAAGGCGAGGAATGTGAATTTGACATTATACGTCTGAAGGCGGCGGGTGCCCGTGTTGCCGCAATAAAGCTCCCCGTGAAGAACAGAAACACAGCTTCGGAGCTTATGAGGTGCGACGTAATATCTTCGGTTACCGATGCGCTCGTGTCAATACTTCCCCGTCTAAAAATTTAACTACCCTTGAAAGCTTTAATATCAAGAAAAGGCATGGTCAAACTTATGATAAATAAACTCTTAAATACTGACGCGGGACTTGAGCACGCAAAGTCCCTTGCCGACGAGGTACAGCGTTTTCCCTTCGGAGACGTAGCTGTGTTCTTCGGCAAGAGCGAGCCTGATAAAAGTCTGCTGATCGCAACTCACACAGATAAGCCGACCCTTGTCTGTTCTGAAATATTAAATGACGGAACTGCCAGGGCTTCCCTTTTGGGAAAGCTCAATGCTAAATCCTGCGCAAACGCCTTCACTGCATCCGAAAGAGGTACTCATGCTGTGATGTCAGTAACGGATTCGGCTGATGCGCCCGTGTTTTATCTTGATTTCGGCACTGAAAGCAAGGCGGACAGCGAAAAACGGGTAAGCGTTGGTGACGTTTTCCACTTTGATGGTCAGATTCGAGCTCTCGCCGACAACTCTGTCTGCGGCTTTGGCATCTCATTCACTGCCTCCGCGCTTGCTCTCATAACCCTTTGCGAAATACTTGCCGAAAACAGACCCGATATTACCGTATACGCCGCATTTATCAAGGAGGGAAGTTTTTCCTTCAGCGGCTACGCTCCCGCCGCACTTAAGCTGAATCCGTCAAGTGCAGTTTGTATTGGTGCTGTGGACGTAAGCGACGCACCGAATATAAAGCTTGGAATGGGCGCGGCGGTCCGTCTTTCCGACAAAAGCTACGGCTCAGACAAGCATATGTCCGACGCTCTGATCGACGCGGGCGGTGTACCCGCAGTTCTGACAAAGGGTTCCTGTGCCGCGTCAAAGATCCAGGCGGCGGGCGTACCCGCGTCTGAGCTTGACATTCCCGCAAAGCATCTTGAAACCAACACAGAAATCATTAACCTTGACGATATATACCGCTGCGCAGAAATTCTCCGTGGCATTTGTCGCAAAAATCCTTAATCACTGATCATACTGAAAGGTAATCTCTTTATGCTTTCCGTAACTTATTCCGCTTCCGTTTTCGGAATCGACGCTTTTCTCGTGACCATCGAATGCAGTGCTATCCGCAGTCTGCCTGCATTTGAGATCGTGGGACTTCCCGACCTTGCGGTTAAAGAGTCCAAACAACGAATCATGACTGCGGTGAACAACTCAGGCGTCATTTTGCCCGACATGGAGGTAACCGTAAACTTAGCCCCCGCCGACGTACGTAAGGAAGGCTCCGCCCTTGACCTTGGAATTCTTGCCGCATTGTTTAAGGCTTGCGGTACCATTCCGCCTGAGCGTGACCTTTCCAAAGCCTGCTTCATCGGAGAGCTTTCGTTCACAGGCGAAGTGAGACGTGTAAAAGGTGCCCTTAATATGGCTCTCGGCGCCGCCCAAGCAGGCTTTACCGACATTTTCGTTCCCGAAAGGAATCTCACAGAAGCATCCGCCGCCGCAGGTAACGGTGTAAATATATACGGCGTTTCCTCAATAATTCAGCTAATCTCTCATTTCCGTGACAAGGATCCCATAAAACCTGTGACAGAACCGCCAATGACCGTTAAGAGCGACATGAAGCTTATCTACGGCGACTTTTCACAGATCAAGGGCCAGCTTCTTGCCCGTCGTGCCGTTGAGATCGCCGCCGCGGGAGGTCACAACATACTCCTGGTGGGTCCTCCCGGCTCAGGTAAATCCATGATCGCCAAGCGAATTCCCACCATTCTCCCTGAGCTGACATATGCCGAGGCTATAGATACCACTAAGGTACATTCTGTTTCCGGTCTCATCGACCCCGAAACAGGCATCATCGGTCACAGACCCTTCAGATCCCCTCACCACTCAATGTCCACTGCAGCCCTTGTTGGCGGAGGAAAGATCCCGATGCCGGGAGAAATTTCCCTTGCTCACAACGGTGTTTTATTCCTTGACGAATTCCCCGAATTCAAAAAGGATGCAATGGAGGCGCTCCGTGCTCCCATCGAGGACTCAACGGTAACCATTACCCGTGCCGCAGGCAGAGTTACCTTCCCCTCCGCATTCATGCTTGTCTGCGCTATGAATCCTTGCAAATGCGGTTATTACGGAAGCCGCCGCGGCAAATGTACCTGCAGTGCGGGAGAGGTTAAGAATTATCTCTCAAAGCTCAGCGGACCGATGCTTGACAGGATCGACATTCAGGTTGAAATGCCCGAGCTTGACTTCGCAGAGCTTTCGTCAAGTGACCCGGGTGAATCGTCTGACGTTATAAGAGCGAGAGTCGAGAAGGCTCGCCGCCTTTCACGAGAGAGATTCCGCGCTGCAGGAAGAGAGGACTATGCACTTCTGAGTAATGCGAAAATGAACACCGACGACATCCGCCGATTCTGCGAGCTTGACGAGGGTTGCCTCAAGATCATGGAAAATTCCTTTAAGAGAATGAATCTCTCAGCCCGCGCCTACGACAGAATTCTCCGCGTTGCCAGAACCATCGCCGATATTGATTACATAGCATCGGGCGGAGAGGTTACCGTGGGACTTGAAGCTGGCGGCAAGATCGCAAAGAAGCACGTTATGGAAGCTGTTCAAATGCGTTCTCTCGACAAATATTGGAAAAACGGCTGATAATTTTTACTTTCGAATAAATAACAAAAGCTACCGCAATTTTGCAGTAGCTTTTGTTATTTATTCGTCTTTATCAGTTTCTTCGTCAATTTCACTTACGGCTTCATCAGTCGTTGTTTCATCCGCCGCTGCATTGTCTGTAGCCTCTGTCTTCTCGATAGCTTTGTCCGTGTCATTTGGCTTGAAGCCGTGTTTTTCAGCCCAGTCAACAAGCTGACCTCTCTTTTTCATTATCACCATATAACCTGAAGCAAGGATAACGATGGTCATACAGACAACTAATATAATAAATCTTGTGGAACCCCATTTTGAGTCCCCGTTTCCGGAGCCTGAATTACCGACGGCGAGATTCGACTGCTTGAACATATCCCCCACATAGTTGATATGCACCGCATCACCGTACTTTTCCTCAATAGTCTGTACAATGCTCTGTGTTGTTCGGTCGTTTACTCTTTCAGACAGAACGGAAATCTCTACTCGGTTTCGCATTTCATCGAGATAAGTTCCCTCAATACCGATATTTTTTTCAATGTAAATATCTACGTTTTTCTGAATATCCAAAAGTTCGCTTTTGAGATACTTCTGAGTTACAAATTTTACCGAATCCCGGTTTTCTACAGAATCAAGTATTACCTCTTTCAACATTTCACCGTTTTTATCATCGCGAACACCGAAGGTCAATGCCGCAACATCGCCCTCTGCAAGCCAGACACCGCAGATATCCGACGGCAACTCTCCGTTCCATGATCTATAAAGCGCCCATGCGTCCTCAAACTTTTCAGTATCTGCTGCTGCAGACACCGCAGAAAGGCAGAAAAAGGTGATTGCAAGTATTAAAGTCGTTATTCTCTTCAAGAAATTTTCCCCTTTCAAATTAGTTACAGTTAATTATATCACAGACTTCACATTTTTGAAACTCTTTATTTGTAAATTTAAGATTTTGAGCCGATTTTTTTGCATATTTCTGTTTTACCGCCGCTAAAACTCCGTTTTCTACGAAACGTCGAGACAAATAAACGTGGCTGACAAAATGTCAGCCACGAAATTTGTTTTATGGGAACATTTGATATTTCCGAATCAGCCTGTGATACCGGAGCGCTCAATACCCTGTACGATGTACTTCTGTCCGAAGAGGTACATAATAACGAGAGGCAGGATAATGAGAAGTCCGCAAGTATTCTTACAAGCAGCGGCAAAGAGCGTGGAGGATGAAGCCTCAGCAAGGTCTGCCAGAGTTTCAGGAACCTTAATGATTCTGGGAAGAAGCATCGGACCTGTCTGTGTGTAGAAGAGACCTGAATAGAAGGTATCTGTCCACTGCCAGCTAAACGCAAACATGAATACTGTAACGATCATTGTGACCGAAAGCGGAATGATGATTCTGAAGAATGTCTGGAATACGCCTGAACCGTCAAGGTATGCAGATTCTTCAAGCTCATCGGGAATACCGCGGTAGAACTGTCTCATAAGGAAGATGAAGAGTCCGTTCTTATAAGCAAGTCCCGTAGCGGACATTATCCACAGCGGCCAGTTGGTATCAAGTAATGGTATACCGGGACGATCCGTGATTCCAAACTTATGCAGCAGTCCAAAAATACCAAAGATATCGAAGTCCTTGAAGTTAAGGAACATTGAAAGCTTAAGTGTGGAGTGAGGAACGATCATCGTGAAGATTACGATGAGGAAGAGGATTCCGCTTCCCTTGAACTTGAACTTAGCAAAACCGTAACCGATGAAGCAGCAGATAAATGTCTGCAGCACAGCACAGATAATCGATAGCAGGAAGGTATTTCCGAATGCTTCAAAATATCCGTTATCGGAAAGGATTGCCGAGTATGTCTGAAGTGTAGGTGACTTAGGTACAAGTCTTACCGTTACGTCAACGAAGTCTGACTCACTCATGAAAGAGGAGGAGATCTTAGAGAAGAACGGGAAAAGGATGATGTAGGATACACCTAACAGAAGCAGGAATCTGAGAAGATACCACAGAACTCTCTTAAGCGTGTACATATTAAGGAACTTCGCGCGGAGTCTGTCGATCAGAGGGGTACGTTCAAATTCTACCCTAATCTTTTTCTTTGAATCTTTTTTGATCTTGGGTGCATTAGCATTATTCATTGTTCATACCTCCTCTCTTAGTCTCTTCTCTGATAGAATACGAAACGGCTGATGATACCGACTACAGCACCGATGATAATGATTACAAGTAAGAAGTACATCCAGGACATCGCAGAGGAAATTACCATTCCTTCCTGAGATCCGCTGTATATAGAGTTAATGTATGTCATTACCTTATTGGTAGATGCAGTAAATGCGTCGATAACAGTATAGATCGTATTTACCAGAATCATAGGGCTTACCATGGGAAGTGTTACCTTCCAGAATGTCTCCCATCCGCTTGCGCCGTCGATCTGACAGGATTCGTAGATCGCGGGAGAGATGGACTGAAGACCTGAAAGGAAGATAAGCATCTGTACGCCGCAACGGTTTACGATATCGAAGATACTGTTAACCGCATCAACAACGTACTTTACGAGTCCCTGACCGACTGCCATGTTGGAGAATAGAGCCTGTACGTCCATCAGATTAAGAATTCCGCTGCTCTCTTCTTCGAGTCCGGTGTTTGTGGAACCGTTCTGCATATGTTCGAGCATTGCGTTATTCGCGTCGATCTGTCCGATAAGACCTGTGGTCAGAATTACGGGAATGAAGAAGATTGCTCTGAACGCTGCGCGTCCGAGGATCTTCTGGTTAAGGATGATCGCAATAAACAGTGAGAAGAATACGATACAGGGAACGTCGATAATAAGCTGCTTCATACCTGCTATAAGAGCTTCGGTAAAGCCTGAATCCTTGAAGAGTGCATTCTGATAGTTGGAAAGTCCTACAAAGTCAAGCTCATAACCGCCCTGGGAAAGGATCGTAAGCTCATTAAAGCTGAACGTAATTGAGTCAATAACTACGGGCAGATAAACGAGAATAAATCCGATGATAAAGGGAAGTACGAAGATCCAGCCTGCCCTTGCCTTCTTTGAGTCAAGGGAGGCGGGCTTTTTCTTCTTGATGGGGGCTACTTTTTTATTAGCTGTGTTATTCATTTTTCGCCCTCCTTACTTTTCGATCTTTACGAAGCCCATGGGCTCGATCTCATATTCGTATGTGTTCTTTTCATCGCCGTCATAGTTGATACCAACGCCGAAAGAGTTGTAGTTGAGGATGAATTCAACTCCGCCCTCGTATACTACGCGTACAACCGTACCTCTCTGGATCGTGTACTGAAGTGCGATGTCTGTGAGAGTACCGTTATTCTGAGTGGAAACCCAGATATACTCGCCGTTTTCATCAGGAACCTTAATGCCGTTTTCATCAGAGTATCTGGAAAGTGTGCCTTCCTCAAGTGAAGCCTGCTGGTAATCTGTAAGCTCAAGCTCAGAAATCTTCTTGAAGTCTGCTGTAAGAGCTGTAGCAATATTGGATTCTGCATCTCTGAGGTAGCTGTTGTAAGCACTAACATCGGTTCTTACGCCGTCAATTACAGGATACATTCTGTCGGCACGAACCATAGCATTGTTGTATCTCTGTGTTGCCTTTTCAGCATTTTCATTGTTGAGCTTATTCATCTCATCAACAAGGATGTTGTCGGCCGCATTCTCGTCTTCATCGGGAATACGTGTTGCCTGCATAACGCCTGCAACGACCTTTGTAGCGGCAGGGTCATAAGATTCAATGAAACCGTGGTCTACGATGTACTTATTCTGAAGATCAGCAAGTGCACCGTTAATGATATTGTAATACTCGATTACGTCTTCCTTCCAGATATCATACTGGATGGAGTAGTACTTACTCCAGTACTGGGAGGTCTTAAGCTCCTGAGTATTCTGGTAAGAAAGTGTGAAGAAGATAGATGCGCCGTTTTCGATGGAATTAAGAATTGCTTCTTTCATGTCGCCTTCCATGTTGATGGGAGTACCGGTAAAGCTCTTGGAGCCGTGGAGAACGATACCTGAGAAAGGAACTGTCTCACTTGCCTTGATGTACTCGGAGGAAGTAAGCGGAACATCTGTGATAACGTCTGCGTAGGGGATGGTATAAGCGTTACCCGCGGAAACCATGATCTCGTTCTTCTCTCCAACGCTCTTGAGAAGGTCTACAGTGTAGCCCTTTGTGTCTTCACGGTGGTGAGGATCATCTTCATCGAAGTCGGAGTTTAGGTCAGAACCGATAGTTGCCATTGAAATAGCGCCAACGTTATACTTGTTGAAGTTTGTCTGGAACTCGTTCCAGAAGTAGCTGTATACGGAAGCGGAAAGTGCCGCGCCGCCTACGGGCTGGAAGTCCTGATAACCGGAGTCATAAACCTGTTTTCTGGTGTAACGACCGTCGATAGTCTTTACAGCGTGCTTCTTAAGGCTGAGACCGTCAAAGCTTTCGGAGGCCTGAACATATGAGAATTCAAACTCGGGGTAGATGCTGAGGTTATTTTCCTCTGCATACTTGAGGAGTGCTTCAAGACCCTCGCCGCCGCCGAGAACCTCCTGCCATTCAAGGTTATAAGGAACTGTAGCCTCAAGACCACCGTTGGCAAAGCCGGTCAGCTTAAAGTTGACATTCTTGATGTTTTCCTTTGCAAGCTCATCGGTCATTGTCTTAATGTCATCAAAGGTTGTAAGGGGAACGTCGATGGTTACAGGGAAGGAGAGGACTCTGTCTGTGCCTTCCATAGAACCGAAGGACTCAATGTAGAGAGGAAGCTGGCTGTCGGGGTCAGAGATTTTTTCAAGTGTACCCTGACTGCTGAGATAATCGCGGTAAGCCTGAGCCATACCTACGTAGGAGGGCTCATACTTGCTTTCTCCATAATCGTCAGCAAGCTTATCCTTATTGAGTTCAAGCTCTGCGTCAGTCTTACTTGAACCTGTGAGCATTATGTACTTGATCTTGTAGCTTTCTGTGTATCTTCTGGAGGAAGTAACAGTCCATGTAGCTGTTGAGTTTGTTGTTTCACCAAGAACGTATGTGTCACTGGGACGGGGAACGAACTTAGCGGATACGTTATTATAGGGATGAACAGGACCGCCATGTGCAGTTGTAATTGTTGCCATGGAGTCACCCTCTGTAATAATCGCGAGGTAACCTGTGGTGGGGTTATTATTCAGCTCTGTATGAGCAGAATCGAGAGGGCTGAGGAAGTCGGTAACAACACCGAATACGGGATAACGGAATGTCTGAACATTGTATCCCTCAACCTCGTGGTACGCGTAGTCGGAGCCGTACATCTGACCGGAAACTTCGTAGATAGCGCTGTCAACAAGCTCTTCGAAGCGGAAGATCGTACCGGAACCGTCGGGAAGGAAGGTGTAACCCTGGAAGAGGTTGATGCCTGTACCCATGTGAGGAAGGATAGTAATATCCTTGAGCTGATAGAGTGTCTCGTCGAAGGAGATACCGTTAGCGGGAAGAGTAACGTCGATGGAATCATCCTTGGTATCGATGGTATACTCAAGAGCCATGGTAAATCTCGGAGGAGACTGGTCGGTATTCTTGTAACCGCACTGCTGGTTGTCGAAATCAAGCTCTTCGTAGGTGTACTTGGGGCAGATGAGCTTTACAAAGGACTCAAGTCTTTCAAGCTCTACGGGAGAGATGTTGGTTTCACAAACATACACGGGGAAGCTGCGGCAGATGGGGAATGCTTTGATCATTTCCTTAACCGCACGCTCTGACTGACCTGCAGCGTTGGGATCCTTAAGCTGATAGTACTGAAGGAACTTCTCAACGTTTGTATCAAGCCATTCTGCTTCATCTGTAAACTTTGCAAGCTTACGAAGCTGATCGTATTCGGGGTTTTCCTCAACATTACCTGCAGCAAGATCTTCATTGAACTTCGCGAGATAGTCTGCGATAGGCTGCATGATAAGCTGGTTCATACGCTCAGCGCTGATCATACGGGGAGTAAGACGCTGAATTGCGGGCTCACCGATCTGATATTCAACTCTGATACCGTTTTTGATGTACTTCATGGTGATCTGCTGACGTTCAGCAGCCTCAACATAGCTGAGGAACTCTTCTTCCTTACCGTTATCCATATAAGTGATCTTGATCTGAGAAAGCAAGTCTTCTCTCTGCTTTGCGGAGATGTCAGCGTTATAGGAAGCGGTCACATCATAGGGGTTTGTGAAGAGAACGTCGCCGGTAGTTACATTTTTGAACGCAACCTCACCGGTATATGCTTCATAGTAAATGTCGATGTTGCCGACGGTATTTACTTTAAGCATTGTTGCGAGCTTCTGCTCACGAGTTTTGAATGAGTTAAAGCCTGGATTGGGTTCACCGGTCTTCTTATCGGTCTCCTCACTGTCAACTGTTGTATAGTTGATGATGGGGTCACCGTTCGTATCAACCTTACCTGCGGACTGAGCTGTAATAATTACTGAATCGGGAACGAATGTCTCAGCTTCAGGTGTTTCAACCGGTTCATCTGCCCAAACACCGATTGGAAGTGTTGTCAGAGTACCGAGCAGCATAACACAGGCAAGGGCAGTTGATATTATTTTATTGAATTTCATGATAAATCTCCTCCCGTTACATTCGGAAGCTTATCTCTGTGATAATATCGGAGATGAAGCCTACGATCTGTGTCATAAGTGTTGAGAACAGTACTGCGATGAACATGATGAATACCATACCCACAATAGTCATGATACAAGCGAGAACGTTCTTACCTACGGAGTAGTCATGTGTTACCATCATACCGAGGATAAGAAGGAGTCCGAGCCATACAAAGGCAATTCCGTTAAGGAGTGAGAGGATACCCGCCTCACTTGTGATAAGGAAGTTGGACGCGATTGTTGATGGGATCATGAGAAGCGGAAGAGGTGTAAGTGAGTAACATGTTGCAATGAAAATGTCCTTCATGCTTCCTTCACCCTCGAAGAGAGTGGTGATACACCAGTTAGCGATTACCCAGAGAAGGAGGGGAACCACTACCGCTGCAATGTTACCGAGTACGGTAAGCATCTGTGAATCATCGGGATTGAAAATGTAGCTTGTGCCTATGGACTTATAGAAGAATGCAATAATTGTAAAGAGCAGGATTGCGAGGGCGGACTTCATAGAACCGCGGCGCTCGTGTTTCAGATCCCAGAAGCCGTCAAACGGATGGAAGATGATGTGGAAGGCGTAGAGAACCTCTTCCTTGACGCTCCTCCGTCCCAGCTTGAGAGTTGCTCTGTGGTTGACCTTTGCCGCGTAGCTGAAGAACTTCGCAACAAGGAGAATAATAATTACCGCAACAACGGGGATGATCCAGAAGTTTTCGCTTGCCCATGCGGAACGGACTTCCTTGAAGGCTGCTGAATAATCTTCTGTGTTCTTGATTTTCTTAAAGAGCTCCATAGCCTCTTCGTACTCACCGTTACGTGCAGCGGACTTACCGAGCTGGAGGTAAGCGATGCTGTAGTTGATGTTACGCTTGAGGATCTCGGTCCAGTCGTGCTCTGCCATGTCGAACTTTCTGTCCGCGTCGTTCTGAAGAGCGTTGATGAGAAGATCACCGTACTCTGTTCTTCTGTACGCAACGATACAGTTGTTAAGAACGTCAAGAAGGAGGAGAGTTCCGTCGGGCTGGTAAGCAATAGCGCCGAGCTCACCCACGTTACCGATCTGGCTTGTCTTGGTTGAACCCTTATCACCGAAAGCAAAGAGGAGGTTACCGTACTCATCGTATGTATAAACCTTTGAACGCTTCTGGTCGATAATGGACCATGTCTTTACGGGACCGATAGCAACGTCAACGAGAGTGGAAGCACCCTGGATGGTTGCTGTGGGAGAGAAGTTGAGTCGTACCTCACCGGAGGGGGCGAAGGTACCGTTACGCTTAAGAACGTCTACACCGGAAGCATTGAGCTTCTTAATGGGAGATGTCTTTGGATCCTTACTTGTGATCTGAGCCTGGAGGTCAGCATCATCAATATTGGATGTTGTAACGTAAATGAAGTTATCACTGTCGATTGTTATGTTGTTAAGCTCACGTGCGAGGATCGCATCTTCCTCTTCAAGCTGTTCCTTGGTCTTAAAGCGTCTCCAGAGGATCTCAATCGGGGAGAGAGATTCACTCTGAGCACCGATAAATCCGAAGAACTCCGCGTCATCGTTAATTACGATAACACCCTGATATGTTGTGGAGGATACGACGAAGATACGGTCGTACGCGTCTACGGCACAAGCGATCGGCTTATAGATGGAGCCTTCCTCGAAGAGGTTACTTTCAGGCTGATCGATAACCTTATCGAAGGTTCCGTCAACATTGTAACGAACGATACGGCAGTTGTTAGTGTCGCAGATGTAGATATGCTTTTCATTTACGAACACGCCGTTGGGGCTTGAAAGTCTGTCGGGAACACCCCAGTCGTTTTCAAAGCTGTCAATTATGTAGTCGAGCTTATAATACTTTGTAAGAACGATGATTCTGTTGTTACCCGAGTCAGCGATGTAGATCCTGCCGTCAGGTGCAACGAAGAGGTCCTTAGGTGCACTGAAGGGAACATCGCCGAGGCCCATGTATTCAGCATCGATGTTGATGTTGGGCACGTATGCGTTGGGAGAGTTAAGAAGTTCGCCCTCAGGTGAGTATGTGTAAGTCTTATAGGGAGCAACTGCTCCTGCCAGTACAGGGAGGATAGTGAGAAGCACGAGGCCTATAAGGAGTACGTTTCTTAATTTTTTCATTTTGTCCTCCTTAATCCTTCATACCGCTGGATCCCATCGTTTCAATGATGTTACTCTGTGAAACGACGAATACGATGATCGGTACGATCATGATAAATACTGTACCTGCTGCCGCTACACCGGTTCTTGCTACACCGACCGCAGTCATCTGACCGATAGCGTAGTTGATGGTCTTGAGCTGCTCGCTGTAAATGTAGCTTGAACCGCCCATCTGCCAAAGTCCCTGGAAGGACGTCATGATAAGTGTAAGCCAAGCGGGCTTAACCATGGGCATAGCGATGGACCAGAAGATCTTGAACTCCTTAGCACCGTCAAGACGGGCGGATTCAAGGATCGCCGTGGTTACGTTAGACTCCATGAACTGTTTCATGAGGTAAAGACCGATGGATGAAGCGAATGCGGGAACGATAACTGCTACGTAAGAGTCCATCCAACCGAGCCATGCAACGATGAGGTATACGATTGTACCTGTGATGGAGGTGGAGAACATAAGTGACTTCTGAACGATCTGGAAGAAGAAGTTTCTTCCGGGGAAGTCGATCTTCGCAAGAGCGTAAGCTGCAAGTGAAGAAAGGAGAAGGTTTCCGAAGGTTCCTGCGAAGGAAATGAATACGGTATTGAACACGTATCTTGAGAAGGGAACCCATGAGAAGTTCATCAGGTAGAAGAGACCTTTGAAGTTCTCAAGAGTGGGCTTCATGGGAAGGAATCTCGGAGGGAAGATGAAGAGCTCGTTAAGAGGCTTCAGTGACTGAGAGATGGTATAAACCAGGGGGAGGATCATAACAAAGCCCGCGATGAAGAGCAATACTGTAATGGCACCGTCTCCTCCCTTGGAACGGTTAAGGACGACTCTATGGCCGCGTGTTCTTAGTTTTTTAAACTTAGGCTCTTTTTGCATATTACCGTCCTACCTTTGAAAGAAGTTTATTTACGAGCATATTTGCTCCTACCATGATGAGGAACATCAGGAAGCTGAGGGCAGATGAATATCCGACCTCCCATCGCGTGCCGCCGTATTCTTCAATATGGTGAGTTACTGTATAACCAACGTAGTCTGTGGGGGGGTTACCGCAGAGTGTGGTCACGATGCTACCGAAGCCGAACGCACCGGTGATGGACATTACCGCACCGAACATGAGCTGAGGCTTCATGCTGGGGAGAGTGATGTACCATACTTCCTGCCAACGGTTTGTGATACCGTCGATTGCGCCCGCCTCGTAGAGGCTTCGGTCGATACCCTGAAGACCTGCAATGAATGAAAGGAATCCCATACCCAGTGAACCCCAGAGGGCTACCATAATTACAATGGGCATGATAAATTCTTTCGTTGTAAGCCACTGGATAGGCGTATCGATAAGTCCGAGCTTGAGTCCCCAACCGTTCAGCCATCCGTAGGAGTCACCCGAGAAGAGGGTGGTCCATACGATGTATACGTTACCGGAAAGAGAAGGTGCGTAGAAAACGAGAGTTACAAGTGCGCGGATCTTGGGATTGAGCTCGTTGATGAACCACGCTACTACAAAGGAAATAATGTAGGAAGCGGGACCAACGACTGCCGCGAAGATCATCGTGTTCTTGAGGGCGGTGATAAACAACTCGTCATCAAGGAACAGTGTCGCGTAGTTCTGCATGAATACGAAGTCCGGGAACTCGATCATGTTAAAGTTTGTTAAGCTGAGCACGAGCGAGAGAGCGACGGGGATGATGGTAAAGAGGAAGAACAGGATCATGAACGGAGCGATCATGAAATATCCGATCTTATTTACATTCATCTGATGCAGTGTCCACTGCGCCTTCGTCATCTCCTTACGCGAGACAACTTTTGCTTTATTCTTAGACATTTGTTTGTCTCCTTCACTTGATTTGACGTGCCGTATCAGTTATCGTAGGTTGCGAATGCTTCAGCGGCCTGTTTGAGATACTTAATTGCATTTGCGAAGAGCTTGGAGTCTGAAGACTGAAGCTTACCTATAACTTCTTCAACAGTCTCCATGTTTACGCCTGAGCCTTCAAGCGTTTTCTTCACTTCGGAAATCAGCTTCTTCTGCTTTTCGTTATTGATTCCGTTCAGCTCTTCAACAGCTTGCTCAATTCTCTTTTCAGCAAGGGTCTGGCCCACAGCAAGAGTTTCAAATCCGAACTCGGAACGCTTACGTGAGATCTCCTTGTTGATGGCAGAGGTATAACCGAGGAGCTGTTCGATGGGGTCTGCGCCTTCGTTATACGCGTTGTTAACCGCAAAGTTTACGTAACGTGTAATGATGTAAGTACCGGGGTACTGGGGCAGACACTTAACGCTGTCGATCTGTGCAATAAGTGCATCAAGGTCATCCTTGTTCCAAGGAAGCTCTTCGATTGCAGAGATGTTAGCAACTGTTCTCATACCGGACTGACCGAGGAGGAGGATAAGCTCTTCAGAGAGTGCTACCTGGAAGTCCTTATCGGTGTACCACTTCATGAATTCCCAAGCTCTGTCCTTGTTCTTGCTATCCTTAACCATAAAGATGGAGTCAGCAGAACCTACGACCGTGTTATCAAGGATACGGTTACCCTCAGCATCCTTAGCGCCTGTATCGGTACCGGGCATTGCGGAGAAGCCCCACAAACCGGAGATCTCAGGTGCGTAGATCTGAATGGTGTTATATGTAATGTAGGAACCGAGGAAGAGAGGAAGCTCACCGGTCTTAAATCTTGTAAGAGCATCGTAAGTAAGAGGCAGCGAATACTGTGTGAACATATTCGCCATATACTCAAACGCTTCAAGTGTGGTGTTGGATTCGAAGTTTACTCTCATACCGTCGTCAGCCCAGAATTCACCGCCGCGCTGGAATACGAATCCTGCGAAGTCGGTAACACCGTGACCGAGACCAACGTCCATGTTGTTAAACTGAAGAACGGGAACTACAGCCATGATCTCGTCCCAAGTCTCGGGGATCTGATCTTCTGTATATCCGAGAGCAGCAAATACATCCTTGCGGTAGAACATCATGCTCCAGTCGAAGGATACGGGCAGACCGTAGATGTGTGTTACATCGGGATCTTCAGCATCGTAGAGAGTTACGGGAACGAACTGTTCGGGGATGTAGGAGTCGAGGTCAAAGCCAGCCGTTGCCTGACGTGTGTCGGTTACGTAGCGGAGCTTAACATCGTTGAAGCCCTCGTAACCCTCAAGAGGCTCGATGGCACCTCGTATCGCATAGTCGATAATTGAACCCGTCGCCGTCAGGATCGCCGAGCCCGTACTCGTCATACCTTCAAGGGAAACGTCGGGACCGATTCCCGCAAGGATCGAAGGAAGGAGCGTACCGCCCACAACGAGTTTCAACTCAACGGGGATCTTTGTCTGTGTGGTAAAGTTACTGTCTACCTGGTCTTTAATGATCTGTGTATGGTCACGGCTCTGTACTGTCCATACTACAACGGGAGTACCTGTTACATCCCCGTTTACGGTGGAACCGAGAGAGTTGTAATCTACATAGAAGCTTGCAACGAACTTCTTGATCTCAAACCATGTACCGAGGAAGAAGTTTTCCTCAGCATCGGGAATCTCAGCATCGGGAGACTGAACGTAGATATAGTCGATCTCAAGAGGCTGTGTAAGCATTCCGCTGATCCAAGAAGAAAGAGTTGAAAGGTCATTCTGAAGATTTGCAATATTCTTAGCTACCTGAGTCTCGTCCTTACCCATTGTGTAAACACGTTCCGCGATCTGTGTGAGGGATGCGGTAGACTCACTGAGCTGACCTTCTTCTTCGAGGTATTTTACGATCGCCTTAAGCTCGTTACCCTGGTTGAAGAGGTCCTTCATGGTATCGGGCATTACGCGGGAGAAGCCGTAATCACGGTATTCCTCGGGGTCCGCACCTGTAAGACGAAGTATTTCAAGGTAGTCTGCGCTGAGTGCCTTCTGAATGGCGGTAGCTCTGCGGAGCACCTCACCGATCTCACCGAGGTTTACCTCAAGGCGGATCTTGTGAACGCCCTTTTCAAGGTAGACCTTGATCTCATTGTCGCCACTCATCATCTTGCCGGTCTGCCAGTTGTCGGAGTATCCGAATCTTACAGTTTCCATAGCATCGTAGAGGACTTCGCCGTCAACGTAGAGCTTTCTCGATACGGGAGAGGAGCTTGAGTTCTGTCTGAATCTGAGCACGAGAGAATAGATACCTGATTCTTCAACGGGAACCTCGTACTCGACCCACTGACCTACAGCACTTGTGGAAATGATGTTTCTCAGTGTCTTGTCATGGCTCTGAGGATCCGTTGCGGAAGATACAGAGTCATTCGTTGCGAAAATCTGGTTAGAGGACGTAGCCACGGGTGTTTCCGCATCGATCTCAATAACCTGATTCTTGCTTGCATTCTTATAGCCCTTCGCGGCATATTCCTTCATAACAGACTCATATGTGGGAAGAGTCTCTGCCTTGAAGAACTCAATGTCCGCAAAGTAAGCCGCGTGACGTACAGCCTCAAGGGAAACAGTGTTTTCACCCTTGTCGAGGTATACGCAGAGAGGCGCGGTGTAGTAACCGTTGCTGTCAGTGAGCACGTATTCCTGCCACTCATAAACAATGGTCTTGTCAGGACGCAGCTCATTACCATTTAAGTCTACTTCAAACTTATCCTCACGCTTCTTGCCTGCGTACTCGTCCTTCCACTTCTTCTGCATAGCAAGGTTTCTTGCCTCAGAATAGGGAACGTCGCCGTTGATACGGAGGATTCGCTCAATATTGGTGGTGCTGGTGGATTTCGCGGGAAGATATTTCATGCGGAGATTGTAAAGTCCCGCCTCAGGCACATTAATATTAAATGTAACCCTTCCGGTCTCTCCGGTCTCGATGCACGTGCCCTGTCCGCTGTGATCGGCAAGACAATCGGCATCACAGGTATCCTTGCTGTGATACTTGTATTCTTCCGCGTTTCCGCCCTCTACCTCAAAGTCCGAAAGGTCAACCTTAATGACCTCGTCCGGATGCTTTGCAGTAATATTGGCGTCAAGATACTGCTGATACGTTACGGTGTTCAGGATAGCCGCAAAGTCATCCTTAACCATATCGCCTTTGTTACCTTGCTCCTCATCGCCGTCAGCACCGTCAGCATACGCGGGTATCACAAGCGTACCCATAAGCATGACAAGCGCTAAAATAAGCGAAAGAAGCTTCCGACTCTTTGTGTTGCTCATATGATTCTCCTTCTGCCGCAGCCGCCCACACACGCGGCACAGCAATTGCTTTTTTTGAATACAGTTTTGCCGCAAAAACGGTAAAACCGCAGGCGAGGTGTCAGGTTTTGTGCGCAACACCGCCCTAAAGTATACAAAATTGTACACTTTACCCTTTTTTAGATATAGTAATAATACCATATTCGGTCAAAAAAGTCAAGTATTCACGACATTATTAAGTCACCGTCCCTTAACACATTTTTTATCCTTCAAGCCCCGTTCCCGCGGCTTGCCCTTCAGATCTTTTTTAGCACCCACAAAAGCCGCAGATTCTTTGCACCCCGTTAGGTAAACTGTACTTACTGTGTTTTGTGAAACTTGTCTATATTTATTGTTTATTGTGCTCGACGTACAACAATATGCGGTGTGGGTGTTTTTTTATTCAGCGTCGAGTAAGTACCATTTACCTAACAATAGTATAAAAACGCTCATCCGTTCTCTTTTACCGAAGTTATCAAAAGAAGAAAATTGTAGATATTGCACAATTTTGCGCCGTTTTTTTCTACACATATACATAATGCACAAATCGTGGAAACAGGAGCCCAAACAGACCGTTTTTTTCCATTTTTGCCCTCGGTGAGCAAATAATTTTGATTTTTTCTGTTAAGTTGTTCAAAATCCGTTGACAAACCGCGGACAAGTATTTATAATAAAGATATATGATATTTTTTTCATGATATGCAATCAAATGAAAGGTACGGTATAAAAATATGTATTACATTGGTGTAGACCTCGGCGGAACAAACATTGCCGTAGGCGTAGTTGACGAATCCTGCAAGATCGTCAAGAAAGCAAGCGTCCCCACAAAGCCCGAGAGAGGCGCTGACGCGATCGTAGCTGACATGGCTACAGTTGCGAAGAACCTTCTCATGGAGCTTAACATCCCTCTCTCTGAGGTAGCAAGCGCAGGTGTTGCAACTCCCGGTACAGCCGACACTGACCGCGGTGTCGTTGTTTACGCAAACAACATCCCCTTCACAATGTACCCCCTCGCAGACAGACTCTCCTCCCTTCTCGGCGGCATCCCCGCTTACATCGAGAACGATGCTAACGCAGCGGCTAAGGCTGAGGCATTCGCAGGTGTTGCGGCAGGCGCTCAGTACTCAGTCATGATCACACTTGGCACAGGTCTCGGCGGCGGTATCGTCCTTGACGGTAAGGTATACTCCGGATTTAACTATGCGGGCGCTGAGCTCGGTCACATGGTTATCGAGAAGGACGGCAGACAGTGCTCCTGCGGCAGACGCGGCTGTTGGGAAGCATACAGCTCCGCTACAGGTCTTGTAAACATCACAAAGGACCGCGTTCGCGAGGCTGAGGCAGCAGGCAGAGAGTCCAAGATCTTCGACATGATCGGCGGCGACTACTCAAAGATCTCCGCAAGGACCGCATTCACAGCTCAGAAGGAAGGCGACGCGCTTGGTAAGGAGATCGTTGACGAATACATCAGCTATCTTGCTTGCGGTATCGTAAACGTGATCAACATCTTCCAGCCCAACGTTCTCTCCATCGGCGGCGGCGTGTGCAACGAAGGCGATAATCTCATGAAGCCCCTCCTTGAGAAGGTTTGGAGCGAGACTTATTCCAGAGAAGGAACACCCAAGACCGACATCAAGATCGCAAAGCTCGGTAACGACGCGGGCATCATCGGCGCAGCTGTTCTCGGAAGATAATCGCCACGTGGCTTTTATCCATAACACACGAACATTTCAGGGAACGCGGTCAAGCGTTCCCTGCTTGTTTATAATCACAATTTCCACTTAAAGGAGAAAAACAAAATGAAGAAAAGCTTCATAACAAGACTTATGTCCATGATTCTTCTTGCGGCTCTCGTCATCTGCTCCGTTCCCGCAGTTGTAAGCGCAGAAGAAAAGGACGACCACATCAAAGTGCTGTTCTTCGGTAACAGCTACTCCGACGACGCAACCGACGGCGGATATTTTGAAGACTCCACGCTCTATAAGATGCTGAAGAGTATGTCAGGCGGCGCCAAGGTCACCCTCGGTCTCGGCTGGTCAGGCGGTAAGACAATGGCATGGCACGCATCCGCCGCAGCGAACAATACCACTATGAACTTCTATTTTGTAAGTGAAGACACCGGGAAGTGGGCATTTACCGGCGGCAAGACCGCATCCGATATGCTCTCCTACACCGATTGGGACATCGTAGTTCTTCAGCCCTACGGACTTGAGATCACAAGTGACGCTTCTCAGTCCATGGAGGGTATCGATCAGAAGTTCCTCAAGACCTCCGCAAGCTTCCCCTATATGCTTGACCTTATCGCAGAAAAGGCTCCCACTGCGGAAGCTTATCTGTACATCCCCTTTGTTTCAACGGTTGAGACCAAGACAAACTCCATGCTCAGCGATTACCGTACCGTTGCGGCTACCGCCAGAACCCTTGAAACCTACAAGGGTACAACCAGCGGACTCGGATTTACAAAGGCGATCCCCGTAGGTGCGGCTGTTCAGGCGGCTCGCGCAACCTACCTTGCTACACTTGAATACAACGTTGACATCGGTATGGCAAACAACAATATTACCGTGGAGCAGGACCCTCAGATCGGTCTCCAGAGAGACGGCGTTCACCTCAGCTTCAGTATCGGACGTTACCTTGCAAACCTGGTAACCGCTGAGACCATCATTCCCGAAAGCCGGAGGGCGGCAGGCTACACCCTCCCCGAAATGAGAGAATCCGCCGCTATCGGCAAGCTCCCCACAGACTACGCAGATGTTCTCAGAGTTGCGGCTGATGCGGCTCACGCAAGTGCGCAGGCAAGCGGCAACAGCAAGTATTTCCCCAAGATGCCCACAGGACTTACGGAAGATCCTCTCACCGCGGCAACCGCCGCTCTCGACGGTGCGGAGATCATCGTAGGTGAGGCGGCAGATACAGAAGAACTCAAGGCTTCCATCGCAGAGGCTGTAAAAGAGACTTCGGGCTATGATATCAAGGTAGAAGTTACCTTAACAAGCGAATACATCGTTCCCGCTGAAGGTGAAAGCACAAATATCAGCTTCGATATCGTATACAGCCACGGCTATTCAGGCTCCGCAGAAAAAAAGAATATCAACGCGAGAATTGAGTACGGCTACGGCGCAGTAGTAAATCCCTTTGCAGACGTAATCGAAGGTCAGTGGTACTACGAAGGTGTCATGTACGCTTACGGTCACGGCTACATGAAGGGTACAAATGCCGAAATGACAGCGTTCTCCCCCTCAATGGAGTTCACCCGCGAGCAGTTCGTTCAGCTTCTCTTCAACATGGAGGGACTTGACGCGGCTGATTATGCGGGCGACACGGGATTCTCCGACGTACCCGCGGGTCAGTGGTACTCAGCGGCTGTAAAATGGGCAAAGGAAGCAGGCGTTACAAGCGGTATCGGAGACGGCAAGTTCGGTCTCGGCGGCAAGGTGACACGCGAACAGCTTGCCAAGTTCCTCATGAACTATGCGGAAATGCGCGGCGCATCCACTGAGGCAAGAGCTGACGTTGCCTCCTTCACCGATGCGTCTCAGGTAAGCTCATGGGCGACTGATGCTGTGTCCTTTGCGGTTGCAGAGGGTCTTATCGGAAGCACATCCACATCCGCAGCAGTGCTCTCCCCCGGAAGAGTGGCGATCAGAAGTGAGATCGCAAAGATCACAATGTCCTTTGACGCGTACCTTGCGAAGTAAAACATCCTTTTGGATATAAAGATCCCTGAAAACTAATAAGCTATATGATTTTGGCGAGGGTTTCCTCGAAGTGCAAAAGACTTGCTGTCCGATGCACCTCAGGGGACCCTCCCTTGTTATATGCCACGTCGAGTGTCACCGAGATTCACACCCCGCCTCCCTTCCCCGTTCCTTCCCGCTTCGACACCGTGCCGTAAAAATATTGCATTTTTACTGTCCCGATACGACCTTTTTACACCGTGTACCTTTGCTATAATTATGTAGCAATCAAAGGGAAAGGAATGCAAAAAAATGAAAACAAAAATCGCACTTAATACCTTGAAGATCCCCATTTCTCCTGCCGTCAGATGTATAAAGCTTGCTGCCCTGGGCTTTGCCTTGTCGTCGGGCTACTTTGCGGGGATCAGATTACCTCTCGCTCTTGCCCTTGTCTCCTCCGTCACGGGTGTGGACGGCGCCGCCTCTGCCTCTATCGGAAGTGTCATCGGCTCCTTCTTCATGCCGTCGGGACTGTGGCACGCCGCTGTCACTCTCCTGATATTTACCGTGAGACTTGTCCTCGGCGGAATCATAGGAGACCCTCCTCCGTCCTCAGAGGATGATCTCGCTCCCGCCGCTAAAGGCGGACTCGGCACATACATCATGGGGCAACTCGCCTATGCCTCAAAGAAAGCCTTCGGTGAAGCCTTCCCCCTCAGAATGACTGTCGCCGCTGTTGGCGCCGCAGCTAACGGTGCGCTTCTGTGCGCCGCAAATAATTACGCCTCAGGGTATCTCTTTTACACCTTCGTCTCAGCCGTCACCGCACCGTGCTTCAGCTATTTCTACAGCGCCGTGTTCACTTCGGCAGGAGATAAGGTTTCATCACGCAAGGGTCACCAAAGGATCATACGCGGCGGAAGATTCGCCTTTGAAGCGGGACGGCTGGTTATTGCCGTATCGCTCACCGTATCTCTCAGATACTTCCACCTCGGCCCCGACCTGTCCGTCCCCGCCGCGTTTCTTATCACTCTTCTAACCACAAGACAGCGGGGAATACTGTACGGCACACTTTACGGACTTGCCTGCGGAGGAGTGCTGACCCCCGAATGCGTACCCATGTACGTGATCTCGGCGTTCATCTTCGGTACGCTCAGAAAAACATCCGCCCCCATCGGCATCAGTGCCGCCTGCAGTGCTTCGTGCGTGTGGAGCGTTTACGCCTTGGGACTTTCGGCAATGAGCTATACCGTGCCCGCCCTGATTCTCACTTCAGCTGTGGCGGCTCCCCTATTCAGCCTGGGTGTTACGGCAAATTCCCCCGAAAAAGCAGCCGCTGTGTCACCGCAGGACGGCTTCAGAGAAACCATGCTCAGGCGTGAGACGGTCAAAAAGATGCATACTCTGTCCGATTGCATGAAGGATCTGTCGGGAGTTCTCCGCCGTCTGTCAGACAGACTGACCACTCCCGAAAACGAGATCCTATGCGAGCTGTGTGAAAGCTCCTTCGAGGAAAGCTGCAGAGAATGCGGAATGCAGAACGCGTGCTACGGCAGAGAAGCGGACAAAACAGCCTCGCTTCAGGCGAAAATGACCCTTTCTCTGAAGCGCGACGGAAGGATCAGTGCCGCCGACGTTCCTCCGTCCATGGCAAAACGGTGCTACTGCATGGACCGCATCATCGACCGCATGAACGCGGGATACGCCCGACTTGTATCAGAAGCAAAGCTGTACGACAGAACGTCGGTGGTGGCGGAGGATTACGGCGTGGTGTCCGATATGCTGAGAGAATGCTCCGACACGGATGCGGGAGAATATGCCATCGACCGAGAGCTGACACTTAAGCTGAGGCAAGGACTTTCGGGGAAATTTTCCGCTGAAAAGCTCCTTGTCTTCGGTGGAAGAATGAAAAAAGCGGTCACCTTTGGGGTGGATATGTCGGGAGGCGGTCCGGGTGGAATGCAAGGAGGAGTCCCCGGAGGGGATGATTTGAGGAGACTTTACGAAAGAGCCTGCGGTCTGAGGCTATCGCCTCCTGAGTTCGAGATCGACGGTGCCTCTGTGAATATGATAATGAAGAGTCTTCCCGTTTTCACCGTGCGAAGCGGTAGAGCATCCCTTGCGGCGTCAGAGCTTTCCGCTGACGTTTTCGGTGACGGCGCGGACACGAGGGTGTTTTCTCCCCCCACACGAACGGCATCCCAAATGGGAGTGGGAAAATCCGCATCCGAAGTCAGCGGAGACGTGATATCCGCCTTTCTCACGGACGACGGCAGGTTTTTCATGCTGATCTCCGACGGAATGGGTAGCGGAAGCGAGGCTTCTCTCACCTCGGGAGTGTGCGCTGTGTTTCTTGAGAAGCTTTTATGCGCGGGAGCGAGCATGGACACCTCTCTGAAGATGCTGAACTCCATGATGCGGGTACGGGGACGGGAGGTTTCCGCAACGGTTGATCTTATGGAGCTGGATCTGATGAACGGCAGGACCAGGTTTGTGAAAAGCGGCGCCGCCCCGTCTTTCGTGCTTCGCGGAGGAAGACTGTTCAGGCTTCAGTCGAAAACCGTGCCCATCGGTATTGTTCGGGCACTCGATGCGGAGCTTATAAAGTTCGACTGTGAAAAGGGAGACATTATTGTAATGCTTTCGGACGGAGTAGCGAAAAGCTTTGAAGATTGTCCGTGGCTGTACGATCTGCTGTGCGACGAGAGGGTGTGGAGATGTGACCCCGACACTATGGCAAGAAAGATCATAAAAAGCGCCATTGAAAACGGAGCATCCGACGACATCACCGCAGGAATTGTTGTAGTTGAATAGAGAAAAGCGTGGTGATACCACTACTTGCAAACGGGGTGTGCTCCCGCCGCCCGCGCCTGCCCCAACCAATTTTGCTTTTTACGTTTATCATTTAACCTGACGCCCCTGAACGGGGCGTTTTTCTCTCTCCACATTCGCCGCACTTCGCGTAGCGAATGTGCAGTCCCCCTTGTCTCGCTGCGGCTCGGTCACGTTCGGACTCTGCCCCCACGGACTGTACCCCCGTCATGCCTATAACCTCTCAAAAGTCCCTTCGCTGATAAGAGAGGTACGCCAACCTCTTTTATTACTCTTTTCAACCGCGATTTTGCAAAATTACTTCTTCATCTGCAAGTTTCTGCTTGAAGTTATATATTATTTATGGTATACTTAAGAGAGTGGCAGTATTATCTGCCGAAAACTCATACTGTGCAAAAGAAGGGGTATTATAATGTCAAGTAAACCTTATGTAATCGCTTTCGCAAACCAAAAGGGCGGCGTGGGAAAAACCACCTCAGCCATAAATATAGCTTCCTGCGTTGCAGAAAAGGGGTACCGTGTTCTTATGCTTGACTGTGACCCCCAGGGAAATACCACAAGCGGTCTTGGCATCAACAAAAAGAAGGTCCGCTGTACCATGTACGACGTGCTGATCGACGGCGCAGGTCCCGAAGAAGCGGTCATAAAAACAAAGTTCAACAACCTTTCCCTCGTTCCCTCCACCATCAACCTTGCAGGTGCGGAATTCGACCTCATGGGTGAGGAAAGGCGCGAGAGACGTGTTGCAGACTTCATCGAAAAGCTCGGCGACAGCTACGATTTCGTTATGATGGATTGCCCCCCATCCCTCGGTATGCTCACCGTAAACGCCCTCACCGCATCAAACGGAGTTATAATCCCCATGCAGTGTGAATATTTTGCTCTTGAAGGACTTTCTCAGCTTATGATCTCCGTCAAAAAGGTTAAAGAGAGATACAATCCCTCCCTCAGCGTGCTCGGAATTCTCATCACCATGTACAACGGTCGTCTCAACCTTGCCTCTCAGGTGCTTTCCGAGATCAAGCGCTATTACAGTGACAAGCTGTTTTCCACCACCATTCCCCGCAACGTAACTCTTTCCGAGGCTCCGGGATTCGGTGAACCCATCAACTACCACGACAAATGCTCCAAGGGTGCCAAGGCTTACGGTGACGTCGCCGATGAGCTTATCCGCCGCACCGTTGGGTAAGATACTTATTTCATCATAAAACTCACCATCAGGCTGAACGGATTTTCGTCCGCTTCTCAGACGCCTGCTTCTTTCATCATTATTTTGTACAGCCTTGGGCAGAACGGAGATTACTATGGCAAAGAATAAAGGACTCGGTCGCGGTCTTGATGCGATCTTTTACGACAATTCCATTGAAGAAAACGAAAAAAACGATAAAGGCATCGCCTCCATCCGCATTTCGATGATCGAACCGAAGAAGGATCAGCCCCGCCGCAACTTCGACAGAGAGGCGCTGGCTTCTCTTGCGGATTCCATCGCCGCCAACGGCGTGCTTCAGCCCATCATCGTCCGTGAGGGTGTCGCGGGAATGTATTCCATCATTGCGGGCGAGAGACGTTGGAGAGCATCCAAGCTCGCGGGACTTTCAGAGATCCCCGCCATCGTTGTGGATGCCGACGAGTTTGCCGCCGCCAAGATCGCAATGATCGAAAACCTCCAAAGAGAGGACCTGAACCCCATGGAAGAGGCTCTCGGATACCGCGATCTTATGGAGAATTACTCCCTCACTCAGGAAGCTCTCTCAACACATATCGGTAAGTCACGAAGCGCAATCGCCAACTCTCTCAGACTTTTAGACCTTCCCGATGAGGTTCTTGAGCTGATCGCCTCGGGCGAGCTTTCCGCAGGTCACGGCCGTGCACTTCTCGGTCTCCGCGACAAGGCTCAGATAGCTCCCCTCGCCGAAAAAATTATCGCCCGTAACCTCTCCGTAAGAGAGGCAGAGGCGGCTGTCAAGGCGCAAAACAAAAAGCTCACAGCCCTGCCCGAAGAGCCCGCCGTTCCCGCGGTCAACTACATCGCCGACCTTGAATCGAGAGTTGAAAGCTCCCTCGGCAGACGTTGCAAGATCACAAACACACCCAAAAAGAAAATGATCCAGCTTGAATTCACCGACAACGACGATCTTCAGGCACTGCTCTACACCCTCTGCGGCAAGGACAATATTGACGACTGACAGTATTTTTTCCGCGCAACTCGGGAATAATACCGCCAAGACAAAATTTGATCTCAAAAACACGAAAGGACGGTACGGTCATAGCTATGACAAAAAAACTTCTCTCCATTATTTTGTGTGTACTGACGATAGTTAATCTGACCTCATGCTCAATGTCGGTACAGAAGCCTCACGATCCCTCCGAAGAAGGCGTTGTACGTAACAGCGAAAACTCAGGCGGTACGGGCAGTCCCGACAAGACCCCCACGGGAGCCGCTACCGACAAAAACACCGAAGGAGAAAACGGAGACAGTACAAAGGACAGCGACACTTCGGGCACGGACACTCCCCGTCCCTCGGAGGTGCTCTACTTCCCGTCGAGTTTCACCTTCCTTGAGGGAATCGACAAAAGCGTTCACTTCTCCGACAAGAACCCCGACCCCAAGGACATGGGTGACTGGTATCCCGGCAAGGTTACGAGAGACCTTACAACGGGTCAGGTAACCTACAACTGGGACCGCGCCGCGGATACTCTTGCACTCGTTGACAAATACGGCGCCATCTACCGCGGAAGCAGCGAGGAAAAGGTAATTTACCTTACATTCGACTGCGGCTACGAATACAGAAACGCAGACTATCCCGACGGTGTTACTGCGGATATTCTTGATACACTGAAGGAAAAGAACGTCTCCGCAACCTTCTTCGTCACGGGAGACTACCTTGAAAGCGATATTGACCTGGTCCGTCGAATGCTTGACGAGGGACACATCGTTGGCAACCACACCATGAACCATCCCCGCATGACCACTGTTTCGGCGGAAACGTTCGTTAATGAGATCAAGGAAGCTAACGACCTTCTTAAGTCGAAGATACCCTCGGCTCCCGACATGATCTTCTACAGACCCCCGGGCGGCGCGGCAAACGAGTGGACGCTGGCTCTCGCTCACGAAATGGGACTGACGACCACATTCTGGTCAGCAACAGAGCCGGATTACGACCCGTCGAATCAGCCTGACCCCATGGTTACCCTAAACAACGACAAGGTTAAGCTCCACAACGGATGCGTTTACCTCTTGCACGCGGTCTCCGTGACCAACGCGCAGATCCTCGGCGAGCTTATCGACTACGCCCGTGCGGAAGGGTACGAGATCAGATCCCTCAGCGATTTTGTGAGATGATTATGAATACCCGATTGAAAAAGAAAATTTCAGCTTTGTCCGTCGCGCTCGTCCTTGCAGTGTCACAGCTTTGTGCCTGTACCTCCTCCGAGAATGCTACCATCGGTATGGGCAGAGACGAGGTAACGGATACCGAGAGCGTTATGGGAATCCCCGAGGGCACGGACAGCACGCCTACATCGGGGGAAGGCACTCCCCCTATCGAACATGGCGGCTACGCCTCATACTCGGGAAGCGAGGCTGAAGGAAACCTCACCTATATCACCCACACGGGCAAGGTACTGACGGACTTTTCCAAGTTCGACAGTCTCGGACGAGATTTTTTCTCCGACACGTCAGATAAGACGAACGGCTCGTGGTACTGCGGAGTCACTGTCCGCGACGAGGTGACGGGCAAGGTAACGGTGAAATATGACAGAGCGCCCGACGTTTTCGAGGCGCTGGAGGAATACGGCTCCATCTACCGCAAAAACGAGGATGAAAAGGTTATCTACATCACCTTCGACTGCGGTTATGAGGATGAAAACGGCTACACCGACGAAGTGCTTGACGTACTGCGTGAGAAGGGTGTTAAGGCATCCTTTTTCCTCAACGGAGCGTTTATAAAGGAAGCGCCCCAGCTTGTCCGCCGTATGATCGACGAGGGGCACATCGTGGGCAATCACGGTAACAATCACAAGGTAATGTCCCGTCTGTCGCTTGAGGAATTCTTTTACGAGATAGAGTCAAACAACGAGCTTCTCCGGGAGGCGGTGCCCGGTGCGCCTTATATGAAGTATTTCCGACCGTCATACGGCTCATGCTCCCCTTGGGACATGGCGATGTACCGTGAAATGGATCTTGTAAACGTACTTTATTCATGGGCGTACTACGATTACGATCCGAACGATCAGCTCTCCCCCGAGGAGGCGCTTGCCAAGATGAAATCGGGACTTCACAACGGAAGTGTACTGATGCTTCACACCGTAGGCGAGACAAATGCACTTGTACTTGGGGATTTTATTGATTACGTAAGATCTGAAGGCTATGAGATACGTAATATTGATGAGTAAGTTAAAATAAAAAAATCTACCGATTCAGAAAATTGAATCGGTAGATTTTTTATAATGAGAAGGAGTCATTAACGGGGAATTTAATGATAAAATTCCGAAAAAACTAAAATGTGGCGACTCCGTTTGCTTCGCAAACAGGTGGTGGCGTCCCGCCTCGTTGGCTTACAACCCACACGTCCGACCTACAACCTACCGCACCGTCTCCACCAACCTGTAGGGAAAGTTTTCTTTAAGGAAAATTTTACGTAGCACCGTGGTGCGGAGTAAAACCCCATGTGGCGTCCCGCTTCGTTGGTTTACAAACCGCACGTTATGGCTATCACCCATGTTAAGAACCATCTCAAACGCCGAAGTTTCTTCGTCACTTCGTTCCTCAATTCCTTGGCTACCCATTTCTTTTTTGTTGCCTTCGGCAACAAAAGAAATGTTAGAAAAAGGTTGCGTTTTGCTTATAAAACATACGTTTGGTTTATCATCGTTAGAACAAGATTCTTCGCAGGCTCAGAATGACACGGGCAGTACGTTTTGCTTATAAACCGCACGTCTGACCGATAACATACCGCCCCGTCTCCAACTATCCTGTAGGGGACGTTTTCTTTAAGGAAAATTTTACGTAGCACCGTGGTGCGGAGTAAAACCCCATGTGGCGTCCCGTCTCGTTGCCGTATAGACCACACGATATGGCTGTCGTCCTGCGTTAAAACCTCGGTGTTTTTGTAGGGAGGGCAAATCCTATGTGACCGCCCGCTTCGTTGGTCTATAAACCCCATGTCCGTCCTATAACCAACCGCCACGTCCACGTCTATCCAACCAATTTTGCGTTTTGCATTTTGCATTGCCCTTGGCACAAGGGCATTCATCCTCCCATGACCAGCATCTTAACGTACGAAAGATACTCTCTCACCCACGTGGTAAAGAGATACACCTTCTCGGGCGTTTCACTTTTTACATAATATGCGTCAACTCCCGCCCTCTCGCACATAAGCTTGATCCGCGGTATGTGAGTGTCCGACGAGACACATACGATATTTCTGTCTGAAAGCCCCGCCTTGTCTATCAGCTTCACGGAATATTCGATATTCTCCCTCGTGTTGTGCGCCTCCCTCTCCATAATGATACGCTCGGGGGAAACTCCCAGTGATATAAGATAATCTCTCATACACTCGGCTTCCGTTGTCGGCTCGTCGGGACCCTTGCCGCCGCTGACTATAACTATACCCTCGGAGTCATCACGAAGCAGCTCCGCCACACACTCCAGCCGCGCGGCGAGAGTTTTTGTGGGACCGTCAGAGTTCACCTTCGCACCGAAAACTATATATACGTTTCCATCCAAGCCACCGTCAGGCACGCGTGACGGCGCAAGGTAGATATAACCGACAAGGCACATCCACGTCACGGTGTAAAATATCATACCGCATACCCAAACGCCCTTCAATGGCAGGTATGCTTTTTTCAGTATCTCACGAAGCTTTCTCCTGAAAACATACGGAAAAGCCACCGCCGCCATAACGGTGGTGGTGGCTACCCAAGGAAGCGTTCCTTCCGATGAAATTACAAGCTTCAAGAAATATGATGCGAAGGACACAAAAACAAAGGCTCCGAAAATGCGATAGAGCCTTGAAAATACTCTGTCAGCCATTGTTTTCCCCTCCTTCTTTCACTATCCCCACAAATGCCGTCACCGATTTCGCGGGAGAGAGCATGAGCGACGTGTTCAGAGTCAGCCCGATGTACTTTTCGGGACTTAAAAAACCAAAGATCATCCTCTGTGCATCAAGAGTCAGGTCCCCATATCCGGGACTGAAACGGGGACGGGATCTCCGTCCGCAGAGAAGCGATGTCTCCGCCTTGTCGCACAGGGATTCTATCATCTCTGCGGCAACTCCCTGAAGAAGTACAGCCTTTGACGGCACCATGCGGGATGCGGCAAGGATCACTCTGTCAACTCCCACACCGAGAGTTGCAGCCATAATGAGAACACTGTCACATCCCCGGAGATTCTTCGCGAGATCCCGACTCCGCAATACTTTTCCGCCGATGTTTACCCCTCCGTCAATGTGAATTACAGGCAAGATCCGACAGCACACCGCAGGGGTTGCCGCCGGCACAAGCTCATCACGGCACGAGCCCATGTAGCGTACAAACTCCTCCGTGGCGGGAGAGCCCGAATATCTCAGAGCCTCCTTCACTCGGAAGGGAAGCTCCGCGGCGTTAAAGCTGAAATGCCGTACCACCTCACACCTCCGGAGTTTTCAGAATCTCCGAGAGATTGTCGCGGATCTTGCGAGCCACGTCAGGCTTGTTCATTGAATAAACGTGGACGTTTGTGATCCCGTTGGCGTAAAGGTCGATGATCTGATCGGTGGCGTAAGCGATGCCCGCCTGCTTCATCGCCTCGGGATTTGAGCCGAATCGGTCCACAAGGCTCTTGAATCTCTGCGGCATGAATGATCCTGACAGCTTGATGGCGCGCTCCACCTGATTTGCCGCGGTGATGGGCATGATTCCCGCCACAACGGGAACGGTGACCCCCGCCTCGCGGAGCTTATAAAGGAAATTGTAGAAGAGATTATTGTCAAAGAACATCTGAGTGGTAAGGAAATCGCATCCCGCCTCAACCTTTTCCTTGATATAGCGGATGTCCTCACGGCTCGTGGCGCTTTCGGGATGCACCTCGGGGTAGCAGGCTCCGCCGATGCAGAAATCAGGGTCGGCTTCCTTCAGCTCACGGACAAGATCGGTGGCGTGACGGTAGTGCCAGTCTTCTCTGTTTGATGCGGCAAGCTCGGGAGTGAGATCCCCTCTCAGCGCCATAACATTCACGATCCCCGCCTCACGCATCAGCTCTATCTGACGTGCAACAGTATCTCTCGTCGAGGAAACGCAGGTGAGGTGGGCGAGTGTCGGCACTCCCACGTCCGCCTCAATATCTCGGCAAAGCTCAAGAGTATATCGGCTGGTGCCTCCCCCCGCGCCGTAGGTCACGCTCATAAAGGAGGGGGACAGACGGGCTATCTCCTCCGCGGCACTTTTCACGTTCTCAAAAGCTGTGTCCGTTTTTGGAGGGAACACCTCAAAGGACAGCTTGGGATATTTTGTGTTTAAGATTTCTATAATTTTCATAACTTCACTCCACTTCAAGAGGAATATCACTTTTTATGCGGTCTATCAACAGTCCCGCATCCTCAAGGACAAGGTCAGGCTTGTCCGGAGACTCGCGGAGTATCTCCTCCGTGGTCTCCCCCGACATCACGAGAACTGCAAGAGCTCCCGCGTTAAGTCCGCTTTTCACGTCGGTGTAAATTCGGTCGCCGATGACCGCAGTCTCAAGAGGAGACACACCGCACTTTTCCATGGCAAGCTCTATCATTAGAGGCGACGGCTTGCCGATAAAGATGGGCATTTTCCCCGACACGTTGCGAAGCATTCCCGACACGCTTCCGCAGTCGGGCACGCTTCCGAATTCCGTGGGGCAGACGAGGTCGGGATTTGTGGCATAGTAGGGCACATCCCGTGTGCAAAGGATTCGCGAAACATCGTGAAGCTTCTTAAAATCAAGCTCCGTGTCAAATCCCAACACCACTCCCTCAGAGTCTTCAACGTTATCGGTCATTTTTATGCCCTGACGGGAAAATTCCGCCTTAAGGGACGCTGTTCCGCAGACGTAAAAGCGTACCTCGGGCAATTCTTTCGTAAGATAGTACGCCGTAGCCTCGGCAGAGGTCATAAAATCCTCTCCCGTTGCTTCAATTCCGAAGGAAGCGAGCTTTTTTACATAATCGGCGGTGGATCTTGACGAGTTATTGGTGATAAAAAGATACCTTTTTCCCGCCTCTCTGATGGTACGGAGCAGCTCCTTTGTGAAGGGATAGAGCCTGCTGCCAAGCCACAATGTCCCGTCCATGTCAAAGAGAAACAGTTTTATATCATTTAAGCGAGAGGTGTCCATTTTCCACTTCTCCTTTTTATTTTATGTTTTCAGCCGTTGAGCGCCTCTGCCCATTTCTCAAGAAACTCTGAAACGGGAGTGGGATCCTCGATGCTGTGGGGATGGTGGTCGCATCCGGGCTTTACGATGTAAAGAAGGGGTGCGCCCGCCTTTTCGTATGCGGCAACCATAAGCTCTGCATTTTCTCTGTGGGGAACGTCACGGTCGGAGTCGCCTACAACGATCGCCGCAGGAACGCCAAAAGCGGCAAGCTCGTCTGCACGCTCCGCAGGATTGCCGCGCCATGCGAGAACGGTACTGCGGTCGAGGCGGTACCACTCAAGGCACTCAGCCCATTCTCTCTCTGCGCCGAGACCCGTGCCGAGACCGCCGGGCCAGCTCTTGATGTCAAGAACGGGAGCGTCAAGGTAGAGAGCCGCACATCTTTCGGGGTACTTGAGAGCAAAGTTTGCGGAATAAAGACCTCCGCGGCTGAATCCGAAGAATATGGTCTTCTCGGCAAAGCCGAACTCCTCGGTCATGAGGCGGTAGAAGCCGTCCATAAGTTCAACTGCCTCGGGACAGCCGTACATATCGCAGATGCTGTAGTACGTGAGGGCATAGCCTCTCTTCAGCATATCCATGTCTACCCAGTCAAAGCCGCAGTCAAGGAACTCGGCTCTCCACATCCAGTAGTTTTTCTTCTGCTCATGGGGAAGGATCACGTGCGCTGTGTGACCCTTAAATTCAAATACATAATACTTGTAGCCGTAGAAATCACGGAGCTCTGCATTTTCAAGATACTTGTTCATTTTGTATATTTCCTTTCGGTTTTATTGTTGATATTTAATAATCGGTTGGCTGAAATACGGCACTCTTTGGAGCTTACTTTTTACCCTTGGGTCCATTACGACCGAGCTTCTTTTTCTTCGGAGGCTTTGCAACTGCCCAACCTCGATCACGCTTTTCGTCGGCGCGGACCTTCTTCTTCTGAGTAGTGGCGGACTTTCCGTCGCCTTTTCCCTTGGCGGTAGCACTCTTCGCTTCGTTTTTTCCGTCCGCGGACGGCTTTTTCGCGGGAGAGCTTCCCTTCGGCTTGCCTTTTCCGCCTGCGGCACCCGTGCTGTCGATGCCTGTCAGCTCGCGGAGCATTTTAACGCCTTCCTCGGAGCAGTACTTCTCCGCCTCCTTGATGAGAGGACGGTTTTCGCGGCGTCTCCACTGAAGGAGCGCTCTCTGGAGCTGTTTTTCTCTGTACTCGGTGGGAGTGTATATCTTTTTACCCGTGAACGGATCAAATCCCGTGTAGAACATAACTGTGGACGCAGTTCCCGGTGTGGGATAGAAGTCCTGCACCTGCTCGGGAGCGAGGCCGATCTTCTTTGTGTACAGCGCAAGAGTTGCCGCGTCGTCCATGGTGCTTCCCGGGTGGCTTGACATGAGATAGGGCACAAGGTACTGCTCAAGTCCCGCCTCCTCGGAGTATTTGAAGAATTTTTCCCTGAACCTGTCGTAGGTGCCGATGGACGGCTTGCCCATCATTCTGAGAACCGCATCCGAACAGTGCTCGGGGGCAACCTTAAGCTGACCGCTGACGTGGTGAGTCACAAGCTGACGGAAGAAGGTGTCGTCGCGGTCGCAGAGCATATAGTCAAAGCGGATTCCCGAACGGACGAATACCTTTTTTACACCCTTGACAGACTCGACACGGCGGAGTAGCTCGGCGTACTCGCTCTGATCGGCGATAAGATTCTTACACGGCTTTGGCGCGAGGCACTTTCTGTCGGGGCAAACGCCGTGCTCCTTCTGCTTTTCGCAAGCGGGGTAACGGAAATTCGCCGTAGGACCGCCAACGTCGTGGATATATCCCTTGAAATCGGGCATTGCGGCGATCTTTTCCGCCTCGGCGACAACGGATTCGATGCTTCGCGAGCGCACAGCCCGTCCCTGATGGAATGCGAGGGCGCAGAAATTGCATCCGCCGAAGCAGCCGCGGTTATGGGTGATGGAGAACTTCACCTCTCGGATTGCGGGAACGCCGCCGTCCTTTTCGTACATGGGGTGATAGTCTCTCATGAAGGGGAGTGCGTAAACCCGGTCAAGCTCCTCTCTCTCCAGAGGGGGCATGGGCGGATTCACAACAAGTGCGCGGTCCCCGTAATATTCAACTATCGCCTTACCGTACACCGAGTCGTTATTTCTGTACTGACGTCGGAATGCCTCGGCGTATATCTTTTTGTCAGACTTCAGCTGATCGTAATCAAATCCGAAGGGCACCCCGTCGCTGTTTTCCCCGTCGGTCTCGTAGTGGGTCTCAACTCCTCCGTCTACCTTGCAGACGTAGGCTGTACCTCTCACGTCGCGGATCTTCTTTACGGGTACCCCGCGGTCAAGAAGCTCCGCAAGACGGACAATGGTCTTCTCACCCATTCCGTACATGAGAATGTCGGCTCTTGAGTCGATGAGTATGCTCCGTCTCACGCTGTCCGACCAGTAGTCATAGTGTGCAAAACGTCTGAGAGAGGCTTCAAGTCCGCCGACGAGTATCGGCACGTCACCGTAAGCCTCGCGGATCTTGTTGCAGTACACTATAAGGGCGCGATCCGGGCGGCGTCCCGCAACACCTCCGGGAGAATAGTAATCGTCGTTTCGCTTTCTCTTTGCGGCGGTGTAGTGGGCAACCATGGAATCGATGTTACCCGAGGAAACGAGAAACCCCAGGCGCGGCTTGCCGAATCGCTTGAAATCGTCCACAGTCCTCCAGTCGGGCTGGGGAAGCACAGCGCAAAGGAATCCCGCCTCTTCAAGAACGCGGGTGATGATGGCGGCTCCGAAGGAAGGGTGGTCAACGTAAGCGTCGCCGCAGACGTACACGAAATCGGGAACCTCTCTCCCTCTCGCTCTAACCTCTTCGGGGGTAACGGGTAAAAACGGCATGGCGCACCTCACTGAAAAAAATGAAAATGTTTATACAAACCATTGTAACACAAAAGTCAATATTTTTCAATGATTTTCACGATTATTTCGCCGCACTTCCCCCCTCGGTACCACGGACCGCGGCAATTTTATCCTTTTCACATTACCGTTTGTTTACACACAGTTTATTGACTTTTTCTTTACCGTAAGCTATATTATTAATGTAGGACACGGAAGTGACCGAATTTGAAGAAAACCGAACGGAGAAGCTTATGCGAATCTTAATTTCATTTATGATCCTTGCGCTTATATGCGTTACAATGCTTGCCTCATGCTCAAAGGGGACAGAAGAGAGTGGTGTCGCCATCGGAGGAGGTACCGCGCCGTCCACGGGGAACGATGAGATTTCTGACGAGGAAAAGACCGGCTGGGATTACTTTATAGACGTTGAGTGTCAGTACCATCACAAGGATTACCATATAATACCTCTTCACCTTGTGGAGTATATCGGAATCGACAAGGCGGGAGAATGGGCGAAGAGCGCTTTGGAGTCTCTGAATGAAGAGGCAGATGAGATGACTTGCCGCTGCCCCGACTTTAACATCAAAAGCTTTATTGACACCTTCTCCGTTTCCCGAGAGGATTTTGTAACCTACGGAGACATCATTTATTACGCGACCTACGACGCGGACCTGATATATTCCATGAGCGAGGCGGAGCTGGGCGAATACTACATCTACAGCGATAGTCTCATTGACGACACCATCGTCTCACAGCATTTTCAGTTTATCGAATCCCATTTCAAGTACGAATACTATTCCGAGATGATGGAAATGGTGGTGTATAACGAGGAGCTTGCCAGCGGTATATTCCCCTCTGTCCCTACCATCGTTCAGAAGTTGAACATTGACAGAGAATCCTTTGAAAAGATACTTGACGAATGTACGGCGAGAAACGAAGCTGTCTACGGCAGAAGCTTTAGTTTTGACTATGACCTTGACATGATCTACAACCCCGACGGAAGCTTCAAAGCCTTACCCACCTTCGAGGGAATGAACGAATTTCTGTCGGAAATGAAGCTTAACCGCATTTTCTGCGGCGTCGATGAGTAAATTTTGGTTTTTTTGTCATATTATTTTCCTTTCAGTTGAAATTTATTCATAATTGTAGTATAATGAAGTTATAAAATCCGATCCATCTCCTATGCACTATTAAAATACAAAACCACGGGAGTACACACCATGTCAAAATTTGTAATTGAATGTCCGAAATGCGGACGGTATGCAGAAGCCAAAACGGGCTTCTTTGCAAGAAAGAAGATCGACTGTGCCTGCGGCTACACCATTGACGTCCGTACGGAAAAGCTCACAAACCGCGTTTGCGCCCACTGCGGCAACGACGTTGTGTTCGACCAGAGCCGAGGTGAAAGCGCCAAGTGTCCCGTTTGCGGTGAGCTTATAAACACCGCGGCAGACAGAGGAAAAATGGCGGAATTCGCCTGCGCTCAGTGCGGGGTCCGTTTGAATGCGTCAAAGAGTGCCGTAACATATAAATGTCCCGTCTGCGATCACGAAAACAATGTAGTTGAGCAGATAAAGAAGGAAGAGATCAAAAAAAGCGGTCTTGCTTCCGTTATCAAGTACGAGGGCGATGCCGATACCCTGGTTTGGAAGCATCCCATCGAGGACTTTAATCTCGGATCTCAGCTTATCGTCCACGAGTCTCAGGAAGCCATCTTCTTCCGCGACGGTCAGGCACTTGATACCTTCACCGGCGGTCAGCACACCCTTGAAACTAAACAGCTTCCCATCCTTGAGAAGCTCTACAATCTTTCCGCATACCCCGACGGAGTCTTCCACAGTGAGGTCTACTTCTTCAACCTTACAAATCAGATGGCTGTCAAATGGGGAACCTCGGAGAAGGTAAACTTCATCGAGCCCTCAAGCGGCGCGCCCATTTCCATCGGTGCACGCGGTATGCTGAATTTCCGTATCTCCAACTCCCGTAAGCTACTGTTGAAGCTTGTGGGAACAGGTGGAAAGCTTACAAGGCAGGACCTCATCGAGGACGGCGAAGGACATATAAAGAATTACTTCCGCAGTCTCATTCAGCTCACGGTATCCACAAACCTTGCCAATATCATCACCGAGGAAAAGATCGACCTTCTCACCATCGATCAGCAGAAAATGCGTCTTTCCGCGGCAATGCTTACTGCTTTGCAGAACAGCTTCGATGACTACGGTCTTGTAATCACCGAATTCCTTGTAATGGGAATCATGCTCCCTCAGAAGGGTGAGCTTGGCTATGACGCTTTGCAGACCATTCTGCAGATGCGTCAGAAGGATCTTAAAAAATCCGCCATCGAGGTTGAAACAGAGCTTAAGCTTGCCGAAATGGAGGCGAAAAAGCAGCTTGACATCCGAATTCAGGAAAACGTCGCCGAGGTGGAGATGGCTCACAGAAAGGCTGTGGCACAGAAGGGCGAGACCAGTGTGCTTGAGGCTCAGTATGCAAGTCAGGTGAAGGTTGCCGAGGCTACGGGAGACGTTCAGGCGGAAAGACTCCATATGCAGCTTGAAATGGAGCGTAAGGCTCAAACGGCGCAGATCGAAGCGGAAGAAATGCGCATGAAGGGCTATTCTCAGAGAGACGTAATGCAAACTGACGTACAAAAGGCGTATGCCAACGCCCTTGGTCAAATGGGTTCAAACGGCGGCGGTGCGGGAGTCGGAATGCTTGGAGATATTGCAAGTCTCGGCGTTACTCTCGGCGCTATGGGCGGCGTGATGAACATGACCAAGGATGCGATGACTCCCATGATGAATCCTGCCGCGACACCTGCCGCAGGCTGGAGCTGTGCTTGCGGAGCGCAGAACGTGACCACCAATTTCTGTCCCAACTGCGGCGCCAAGAAGCCCGAGCCGAAAACGGGCTGGAACTGCGCCTGCGGAGCGCAGAACATCACAAGCAACTTCTGCCCTAACTGCGGCGCGAAAAAGCCCGAGGAAGCGTCAGGCTGGAACTGCGCTTGCGGAGCGCAGAATATCACGAGCAACTTCTGCCCTAACTGCGGTGCCAAGAAGCCCTCTTCGGACAACGGATGGATCTGCCCCGACTGCGGACAGAAGGACATAAAGACTAACTTCTGCCCCAACTGCGGACGTAAAAAGGACGCTTGATTTACCATTCTCTCAACAGAAAGGAGTACAACAAATGAAAAGCAATATGCGCGCCTTTGTAATCGGATTATTAACATTTATCCTTTACAATATCATCGCGTTTGTAATTCCGTTTGAACATTCAACAGTATTTTGGCTCAGCTACGCATTCACCCTGACGGCTTTTGTTGTGGCCGGAGTATCAATGTACATAGCTTTCTTTAAGAATGCCGATGCCAAGAGCAGATTTTTCGGCTTACCCGTGGCAAAGATCGGTGCGATCTACGCTATTGTACAGTTTGTCGTTTCCCTTGTGATCATGGCACTGGGTGAGCTTATCATCTGGTGGATACCCTTTGTGGTATATGCTGTGGGACTGTGTCTTGCATTGATCGGTCTTATCGCCACAGAGGCGACTGCCCGTGAAATCCTGGCTCAGGACGAAAAGGTGATCCGTGACACCACGCTTATGAGATCACTTCAGTCCAAGGTGGAGAGCCTTGCAAATCTCAGCGGTGACAGCGACCTTAAAAAGTTAGCCGAGGAATTCCGTTATTCCGATCCCGTAAGCTCTGAGCGCATTTCCGACAGCGAAACCGAGCTTGCAGTTGCGGTAAGTCAGCTTCAGACAGCCTACGAACAGGGAAATGCGGAAGCACTCAAGCAGATGTGCGGTATAGTTGCGGCAAAGCTTTCCGAGCGCAACAGACTGTGCCGTCTGACCAAAAAATGAGAGCTTACCAAGCTTTTGTAATCCACTGAATTCAAAAAAGACCGAGTTCCCGAAAAAAAGGATAGCTCGGTCTTTTTTTGCGTAAAATTTTGAGCCCATGTATTGGGCAATGCACATTCTCTATCGGTTTGCGGGAATCATTCCTGTTTCAATTACAATATAAAAAATACTTGCATCCAATTACGGTGTGCAAGTATTTTTTAATCTATTACGAGAGAACTTTCAAAAATCGCAATTTGCGCGAGACCCATCCGATACGTTTTGGGTTTAATTTACTCTGCAGAGGATCGCGGAGATCTCTGCTCTTGTGAGAACGTCGGTGGGGGCAAGGCGCGCGCCCGTCTTTCCCGTGATGATACCGCTGTCAACGCACCACGCAAATGCGTCTCTGTTCCAATCGGCAAGCTCATCCGTGTCAGCGAAATCCGAAAGCTCGGCGCGTCCGTCGGTGTCCTCACCCATAGCCTCTGCAAAGCGGAAGATTATCGCCGCCACCTCGCCTCGTGTCACGTTGCGGTCGGGAGCAAAATAATTTCCTCCCACGCCCGTGGTGATGCCGCACTCCGCCGCCCAAGCCACAGCCTCGGTGTACCACATTCCGTCAGCCACGTCAACGAAATCACAGCTTTCCTCGGATGTCGGACTGCCCGCAAGTCTCCACAGCGTTGTAACCACCTGCGCACGGGAAACCGCCATGTCGGGGCTGAACTTTCCGTTTCCCGTACCGTTCATTATGCCCGCGTCAAAGCAGGACGTGATGTATGATGCCGCCCAATGGCTCTCGTCAATGTCGTAGAAGGGGCATTTGTCTCCGCTTATTATGTATGCGGTGTAGGTGAGGTCTTCGCTGAAAATGTCGTCACCGTTTATGAAAACGTAAACCTCGCATCCGTCCATGACGAAGGAACTCTCGAACATCATAAACTCTTGGGAAATCTTCTTGCCCTTGTACACGAGGCAGTAGCTTTCATCCTCCTCGGTAGGATAACTGTGTCGAACTGCAACGTTGTCGTATGACATCACATAATAATCCAAAAATTCAAGAGTCTCAACTCGGTTCATGCTTCGGTCCACTCTGTAGCTCTCGCAGGTCGAATAGTCCGTTACGATAACAGAGCCGTTCTTTGTGTCAATGCTCTGCACGTCCCAGTCCATTCCGTAAGAGACAACATTTCCCTTGAGGTCGAGGATAGTAACGCCCATGTTTGTGATGCCGTAGCCCTGGCAGATTATGTAGTCTCCTTCGACGTAGACTTTGTCACCGTAACAGAGCTCCTTAACTGTGGAAGAATCGGAAAGGACTGTATATGTCACCACGTCGCCGAACTCGGGGTCGTATGAATAATTCTCTGCAATGGCAACGTCCCCGTTGTAGTAAACGATACCACCGTAGTACGAAAAGGGATGCTTGCCGCTTCGGGTATAAACGGCTGATGAGGAATATGCAAACGGGTCATCGTTATCAATCATCAAACCTACGTAGTAGTCGCCTATCACGGCAATTTCGTCAAATCTGCAAGGGACGATCTCCTTACCGTTATGATCAACCACGCCGCATTTGTTGTTGAAATCCCATACAATGACGTCGCCGAGCTCGGTGGGGGTGCAGAGTGAGTAGGCAAGGTCCACTCTCTTAACGTTCCCGTCCTCCACCGTTACGATGGACTGGATGCTGCCGATGGAGCGCACCTTTGTTTCGGTGAACACGCCGTTACTTACGGGCTCAGCCACAACGGGTCCGCTTTCGGTGTGGATCACGTTTCCGTAGCTGTCTATGATGTCGTAACCGTAGATGGTGAGGTCCTCGAGGTCTTCATAATCGAAGATTCCGGAAAGGTCAACGTGGAGTACCGCGGTGTAGTCCCAGCCGTTATACTGCATAACGAGGGGGTAGTTCTCAAATTCGGACTTGAAGCTCAGAGATCCGTCTTCCATGGTGTAGAGCTTGAAGCTAAGCTCAAGGCTTACAAGGTCGGTAAAGTCCGAGTCTCCCACAACCGTAATGATGCAGTTGTCGGTGAGGGTGTATATCACTTCATTTTCGTTTTCAAGGGTGAAAAGCTTGTTTCCGTCCTTGTCGTAAAGGGATGAGCCAAGGGCAAAATAGCTCTCGCTTGTCACGTAGCTGCCGTCGAAGTCCACCACGTCCTTCACGATGCCGCCTTTTTCGCTGTCTGCGCCAACGGTCACGGGAATTGCGGCAAAAAGCAATACAGCCGCCAAAAGCACAGCCAAAATTCTTGTTTTCTTCATGTCAGAGTTCTCCTTTGTGTGTTATGGTATTGTTGTCGGGGCGGTGAAGCGGAATATCAGTACGCGCCCTTCTGTAAATAAGACGATGGAAACGGGGATTTTGTTACAAGAAAATGCAAATTATTTTATGTTCTCAATTATCTTGATAAGTTCTTCCTTTTCACACATTCCGCCTACTGCGATATAGTAAGAACTGTTGCCCGTAATTACGTTACCGCACTTTTCCGTTTCGTTATAGAGCACGTGTATTTCCCGTCCGTCTATTGTAAATTTTTCATATTCGCTCTGTTCACTGTCAAAGGATATGTCAGCGGCATTTGAATCAGCGATTTCGATGATCAGATAATCTCCGTTTTCGAGGTAATAAATGTACTCTCTCTGGTAGGGGGTCTCTGTAACGTCTGCAAGTTCAAAGCGGGAGGGAACATACCCTATCGTCAGGTCATACATACCGACAGTTTCGCTGTTTTCGGTATCGTCACCGTTTCCCTCTGTCTCGTTCGGGTCTTTCTCGCTCTCTGCGGTATTTTCCTTCGTGGGGGCAGGTACGTCCGAGCTTGAATAATCAAAATTCACGCACTTTTCGTACCATGTGATTATCGTGTTTTTGATCTCGTCTCTTACGCCTTCAACGGTGATGAGGACACCGAACGCCACGGACAGCACCACAAGGCAGACCATGGCAACTCTTCTCAGATAAACGAGAGCGAGGGGGATGTTATACTTCTTAGCCTTGGCGCGGCGAAGGTATTTCCTCGGCACTCGTTTGGGCGCGGGGTACATTTTTGCTATCTCCTCGTCTGACGGGAGCTTTTCCTCTTCCTCTGCCGCAAAATCGGCAAAGCAGGCGCCGAGCAGAACGTCAAAGATTCCGTTTTGAACGCTGCTATACATGAGGCAGCTCCTTTCTCAGGGCTTCCTTCAAGATTTGCTTTGCCCTTGAAATTCTTGTGGTGACGGTGTTCTCTGACAAGTCGAGAAGCATTGCGATCTCGCGGACTTTGTATTCGTGGACGTATTTTAGTAAGCAAACGTCTCTGTAGGTGTCGCCGAGGGTTCTTATCGCCTCGATGATAATGTGGTAGGTTTCCTTGCTGATGACGATGTCGTCGGGGTTTACGTCAACCTCAGAAGCAAGAATCGCTTCATCGTCCGTGGAAATTGTTTGGCTGTCCCTCCGCTTGCAGTAGTCGATCGCCTTGTTTTTTGCCACGATTCCGCAGAGATTTTTCACTTTCTTTACGTCTGAGAGGTCGATGAGGTCGATAATTTCGATGATTTTCAGCATTGCGTTGTGGACGGCATCTTCCACGTCGTGGGTGTTGTGATTCAGCACCTCGCCCGCGGTGTAGCTCATTAACGAGTAGAAATTTTCGTAAATGAAGACGACCTTATCTTTGGCTTCTTCGGTTTCAATGATCGATAAGTAATAGGAAATCATTTTTGTACTCCAATTCAGTGGTTTTTGGAGGAGACCCTCCGACTAATAATCTTGTTTTATATATTACGAATCAGACGGCGTTTTTCTTTCATTTTTTCGAAAATTCCGCATATTTATTTCTTATTCGTTCCGTAGGCATACGATTTAATTATACCACCATTTATTTTGAGTGTCAATCGTACTCGCCACTGCGTGCGCACGGTTCCAGCAGTGGCAGTGGCGCTTCTTTTGTGAAGGAAGCAGTGCGTGCATCCCGGCTCGCAAGCTTGTAAGGTGCACGATATGGCTATTGCCTTACGTAACCCCCCGCTGTCGGTAGCATTTCGCGTAGCGAATATGCTGTGGGCGTCCTTGCTCCTCCCGCTTCGTAGGCTTATAACCCGCACGATATGGCTATCGACCAACGTAGAAACCATCTCCCTACTTGGCAAAGCCAAGTAGTCCGCCATGAAGTTTTCTCGCTTCGCTCACATCCTTGGCTGACTCTCTATTTTTGTTGCCTTCGGCAACAAAAATAGAGGAAAAACGTTTGTTTTACTTACAACCTGCACGTTATGGCTATCGCCCAACGCAAGACCCCCGCTTCCGTAGGGGCAAC
>JAFXKJ010000036.1 GCA_017531765.1 Clostridia bacterium | reverse complement strand
CGATATAATTGACTGTAGGCATACCTGCTCCTCCGATAAAGTTTTGTCTAGTCAACTTTATTTTATCAGATTTTTGCAGATATGCCTATCTTTTTTTGATATCTGTCAGGAGCTACCCCAACTTTTATTATAGAACCAAAACTTTTCGTTTTTTCAAGTGTCTACTCTAAGGGGATTATATCACACCTGAATTGTCGGGGATTTTTTAATATTCATAATCACAAACAAGCTCGCGAAGGGCACCTCTGACGTCACATTCGCCCGTGTTTATTATTTTTCTAAGGTGTGCAAGCTTTTCAACGGGGTAAAAATCCCCGTCAGAGCTCACCTTCACGTAAATGCGACTGTACTGAGTCGGGGTAAGCTCGGGGTCGTCAAGCATATCCGTTTCATTCAGCTTTTCGCCGTCTCTGAGACCCGTATAGACAATCTTAATGTCAACGTCCGGGATAAGTCCCGCGTCTTCGATCATGCGTCTTGCAAGGGAGTCGATGTTAACGCACTCACCCATGTCGAGGACGAATATCTCACCGCCCGATGCCGTCTCACCCGCAGTGAGAACGAGGGACACCGCCTCACTGACAGACATAAAGAATCTGTTCACCTCGGGATGAGTGACCGTCACGGGACCGCCTGCGCTGATCTGCCGCTTAAAAAGCGGTATTACGCTTCCCGCGGATGCGGCAACGTTACCGAATCTGACGCAGGCAAAAGCGGTCGAGCTTTTTGTGTTAATGCCGAATATAACCTTTTCACAAAGCCTCTTGGTGGCACCCATAACGCTTGTTGGGGCGACTGCCTTGTCTGTACTGATAAGCACAAACCTCTCGCAACCCGTCATGTCTGCCGCCTCCGCCACGTTCAGAGTACCGAACACGTTATTTTTCACCGCCTCCGCGGGAGAGGCTTCCATCAGCGGTACGTGCTTGTGGGCGGCGGCGTGGAAAACTACATCGGGGCGGTAGCGCTCAAAGATCTCAAAGACCCTTGCTCTGTCGCGCACCGAGCCGATCAGAACGTGGAGCTTCAGTGCGGGAAAGGCTCGTCCGACCTCCTCGGCAATAAAGTAGGCGTTATTCTCGTAAATATCGAAAATGATCAGCCTTTTCACAGCAAGTGCGGCGAGCTGCTTAACGAGCTCGCCGCCAATAGAGCCACCGCCCCCGGTAACGAGGACGGTCTTATTATTCAGATAATCAAAAGTTTCGCTTTTATCAGTCATTTTTCAAGCTCTTTCGTCAGTTCCCCTAAAACGGGGCGAATCTTACAACAATATTATTTACCTGCCTTGAGTTTTTGATTCTCGGCGTTACGGCGGTGCTTTCTCTTATTAATGAAGCTTGCTGTAACACCCACCACGATGATAACAAACACGAGGCTCACTACCAGAATGATGGTTACCTGCCAGAAGCTGAGACCCCAGGAGGATTTTACGCCCGTGACCTCATACTCAATCTTTTCAAGGCGCTGGATCGCAAGGGCGTTGGGATTTACGGGGTCTTCGTAGAAGATAACGTCGTCGGTCTTCTCACCGGGGACATTTACGCCTACCACGTACTTCGTATCCTTGTCAACGTTGGCAAGGTAGAAATGGGCAACGCCTTCGGAATCGACTCTTACCGCCTGGATCCTTTCATGCTCACCGTCCTCATTGATCTGATAAAGGAAAGCATTGGTATTGGCGGCGGAGGAATCGGGGAGGCGGATCTTCACCTCGCTGTTAAGCTCTGCCGAATCCTTGAAGCTTATAACGTAGCTGTTGGTGGTTCCCAGCTTGTCGGTCACGGTCTTGTCAGCCACTGCGACGTCATAGGAGTAGTTCAGCTTGTCGGTAAGTGAGGCAAGATCTATATCCTTGCAGTAAACGGTCCACGAGGAGCCGTCAGCGGATACAAAGGTGATGTAAAGCTCCCGTCCCACAAAGGTTTCAAGGAAGCTCTTCGGGAGAGTTACTCCGTTCTTAAGGTAGATGGTGAGGTATATGCCGTGATATTCATAATCAACCGAATAAACCTCGCTTAGCTCTTTGAGAATGTCGTTTACGTAATTTTTTGCGCCGTCAAAGCCGTCGTCTGACTCAACTACAACCTTGATATCGGCGGTGTAGCTTCCCTTGTCGGCGGAATTGGTGGGTGTTTCCTCCACCTTGGTTACAACCGAGGCTGACATATTGTCATTAACCTTGGTTTTGATGCTTTCAAATTCTTCCGAGCCGTCGTCAGCAACGGTGTGGTCAACAGAAATTCTATCATCGGGGATGCTTCCCGAGCCTACGAAGCCGTAGGAATCAAAGCCCGTCAGATCTCCTGCGATCTGGCTTCCGAGATCAGCTTTACCTTCGTAGTACACAGATGTAAGAAGATCACATCCTTTGAAGGCATAGTTTTCGGAGGTCTTGACCGTATCGGGGATGGAAACATACATAAGACTGTCACAGCCGTAGAAGGTCCATTCGGGAATACTGCCGATCATACCGCCGAATTCAGCCGAAACGAGGCTGTCGCAGTACTGAAAAACAGCCGCGCCGAGAGTTTCAAGAGAGTTATGGAACTTGATACTCTTCAGAGCCTTACATCTGTAAAAGGCTTCGGTGCCCACGGAAACGATGCTGTAGGGCATACGGATATCACAGAGAGCCGTACATTCGCGGAATGCACCCTCGCCTATGTGGGCAACACGGGAACCCATGTCAACCATCACGAGGGATTTGCACCCAGCAAAGGCATATATTCCGATTTCAGTAACCGAATCGGGAATAACAAAAGTAGTGATATTTTCAAAATGATAAAACGCCATGTCCCCAATAGACTTGAGATCAGCAGGAAGTTGAACTTTTATTATTTTCGAGGACAAATGACTCCACGGAACATTCTCGGGAGCTTTATAATCGTACATATCACCGCTACCCTCGATCTTGAGAGTGCCTGCGGAGAAGCTCCACGTAAGGTTTTTGCCGCATTTGCCCGAGGTTCCGGCGGCTGAGATGGGGAGCACGCCATGCGCCGCTACAAGCAGCACCACCAAAACCATGGCGGCTATGCGGGGGATTATTCTGTTAGTTTGGTGCATGGTAGTCTCCTTAAATAATTAAAATTAGTTTGGACAGTAACCGAATAACGCTTTTATTAATTCTATCACTTTTGGTCTACGTTTTTTATTAGTTTTCACTGCATAATACATATATACAAGTCCAATAACAGCGACTATCATCGACCAAAACATTCCAGCTGTCAATCCAATTAAGTAATGAGATCGTTCTAACGAAGAACCTCTAAAAAAGTCTGCCAAAAATCTCAATATACCGAACCATGTTAAAGCAATAGGCCATAATAAATTTTTAGCATGCTTAGACTTTTCTAGTAAAAGAATACAAACCGTCAGACCCAACCAAATAGCCATTTCTACAATAGCACTTGGAAATCTAATGACTTCGCCATTATCAGTGGTCGAAAGTATGATTCCACGGCAACAATCCGTTAAAAAGCACATAATTTTCGCACTGAAACAAACCGCTAACAACGGTGGTGCAACAAAATCTCCCAACTTCAAAATTTTGACTTTAAGCAATCTGCTCACTAATACTACACATATAGAGTCAAATAACATCAATCCATATAATCTAATTCCATTCCAAGGGCCACCTGATAGTATAGATCCTACAAATGCACCACATGCACCCATAAAACTGAAAACCACATAGATAAACAGCATTTTAGTGAAAGTAAAATCATATTTCTTCATTCTAAAAAGACACAGTGGAAATGGAATTACAACTGCTAACAATAAAACAAGAAACAACATAATCTAATAAAATCTCTTTCTGTATCACCTGATAATCTTAAATAGACAATAAAAACAGCTTCATATCCAACATAATGATAATATACTTGACAACGGGTCATATTGCCGAGACATCTCAAATTTAATAATTTGAGATGTCTCGTTTTAATAACTAATTAGTCCGGATTGTTAATGGTTATTGGATTATCCAATACAATAGTAAAGGTGTTATTTCCATTGACAAGAACGAGAGTATTGCATTCCATGCTACCGGCTGCAGTTCTTGACTCTTGACCACTTGCTATTGCTCCGATACCACATGTGTAATCAGTTTTACTTGGAGTCCAATCAAATTTGAATTCACCTGCATTAGAAGAAACAAATGTCATCGATGCAGACTGAGCATTACCAATATTCAATATTTGAATAGTAACTTTGGACTGTGTAAACACTTTAGTAGGATCGCCACATATATGTTCTTCCAATTCATACTTAAAATAAACCTCGGCCGAGTAATCACTAAATGAATTCTTCTTACTACCACTATTCTCTGTATTAATCGAAGTACCAGTACCAGGATCTACTCCGATAATCTTTACCGACGGTTTAATTGAGTGAAGTTCAATGGTAGGCAGACCGCTTGGTAACGGATTCTCTCCACCGTTTTCCATCTCATAATCAACCCCGGCTATCTTGTATGTTATTTTGGAAAGCGTATAAGTACCTGCGTACGGCACACTAATATCAGACTCCTGCTTAAAGGTCTTACCGTCAGATTGCCTGTTAAGATCGATGTCAAATCCGCCAGCAAGATATTGACTGTTAGTGACTGTATATCCACCGTAGGATTTAGCATCTTTGTAATTATAGGTATAGTGAAGCTTAACAGTTGTATCTATCTTATCGCTGTTAATTTTATTACCGGATGAATCTGTAACGATCACAGAGAACGTACCTGACTCAATAGTTTTTGCTTCAAGGAACTGTGCATCCTCAAACTTTATAGTACCACTTGTTTGGACAGAAACCTGAACCTGTGAAACCACCGTTACAACAACGTCTTCTGTTACCTTACCCTTATCATCGGGGAACGTAAAGACAAGAGGATTATCTGCAGTATATTCACCTACGCTTGGAATACTCATCTCAAGGAGCTGCCAGATACCTTCTTGATTGTTTGCTGTAGCATCAACGGGAATCTTGATTTCCCAGTCATAATACTGTCCGTACGGGTCGGAAGTATTGATCTTGATGTCACTGCTTTCAATGTTGAAGCGTTCGATTTCGTTGCCGGCATCATCCTTCTTGATCACTACAGCCGTAACGTCGGTAAGAGCTGCCGCTTCCTTATCAAGTCTTATAATGAATCTTGCATATTCAGATTCAGTAATCGTGGGCACGTACTGCCATGCGACGCTCTGATTTGCTTCGGTATAGAGACTTGGAGGAGTTACGGATTTGATCTTGAATGTAGGATAACTTGTAGCGTTGGTAATAGTATTTGTAACGACCGTATCACCGTCCATTACGTCTACCGTTACCTTTAAGAATTCGTAAATACCTATCTTTGAACGGAATGAACCAACGTACTCTTCGCCGTTCCATTCAAGCTCTGCGTGCATACCGTTCTCAATAAGGGGTGAACCCTGTGAACGGTAGTAGAGGTTGACTCCCGTAAGACCCGGGAGCTGGTTCCCCGTGTCGTCCATGATCTTTACTCTCATTTTGAGGTCTTGCTTTTCAGGAGCATTTGCGATCTCGTCAAGCTCGTACTTGAATTCCCACGGACTGTCCGTAGTTACCTCTACCTTCATACCAAGGTAAACCTTAGCATATTTACACATATCGGTGTTGCCTCCGGTGCCGTCGGGTATGGCTTCATCCTTTCCGTCAAGTCTTAAATACATCAAGCTGTAGTTACCGGATACGTTAAAGGTAACAGTACCCTTCCATAAGCCTGCATTTGAATCGTACTTGAACTTTACGCTATTAACCGAACCGTCTTCTTCGCGGATAAATCTGCCTTCAACGGTTTTTGGCATTTTATTAACGTCATGGCTTGCAAAAGAAACCGTAAGGTCGGTCGTTACGTATGAATCCGCAGTCATAAAGCTTGCAGTCCGTACTCCGGGAGTCCAGTTAACTGACGTTATGGTAAAGCCTTCAATGGTTACCTTGGGAGGGTCTGTCAGGTCGTAGCTTATACCGTCGATGGTTACGCTTCTCAAAATGTAATTACCCGGTGAGTTGAAGGTATAAGATGCTTCCCATTTGCCTGTTGCTTCATTATATGTAAAGTTCATGACCTGCTCTCTTGCACCCTGAGTTGAATTGATCGCTCTGAGGAAGAAAGCTGTAACCTTACCGGGCTTTTCGCCGTCGATAGTAACGGTTACGTTGGTTGTCATGGGGTTTGCTTCCGTAGCTTCATCGTATTTGAAGGAATCCTTGTCTACAGAAGCAGAAATATTCATAGTCTGATTCTTAAGGGTCTCATCATCCATATTGTTAAGAGTAGCAGAGCTTCCAAACTGAATGTTGAGCTGTCCCTGAATATCAGCCGCCGCAAGAACGTCTGCATTGGTAAGGTTTTCACCGTCAAGATAAACGATGGCAGTAATTCTCGTTGCTACGTTCTGCTGGAGAGGCATGATGGCATACTGCTCTTTGCCGTTGATATCAGTTCCGAGACTGATTGCAGTCTGAGGAAGAACGATGGGAACGGTTACCTTACCGTTGGCAGCATAGAAATGCTCGGTATCCATTTCAGCAATGGTAAGAAGTTTACCCTCTCCGTCGATAAAGGCAATCTTCATTGACTGAAGCAGCTTTAAGCTTCGCGCCTGATCTTCGGGGGTGTCTGCGTAGTATACGTAACAGCTACCGCTACCCTGAGTGGTACTGTTAACGGAAAGACCTGCTGTCTCATCCCAAATTCGGTTGTCGCCTTCGTATCCGATTACTGTTTCAACCTCAACCATATTGGGAATGGGCTCCGAATCGAATTCCGCTGTGATCTCTACAAAGCTTTCTGCATTATACCATTTACCGTCCTTTTGATACACGAAATAGTCTTTAGTGATAGATTCCTCTTTTCCCTCTTCATTTTGACCTGTAATAGTTACCGATGCTTTATAGATATCATAGGTTATACCGTTGATAATTTTTGTTTCGGGTACGTTTTTCGTTTCCGTAAGTACGTTACCTTCAAGCTTCAGATAACTATGGGCTGCGTTGGTCCTTACCCAAAGGTCAATAGCAAAGCCGTAGGTATCGTTGGCAACGAAAGTAAGTCCCGCATCACTGACGTCAACACTGTTGTAGTCCTGGGTGAAAAGAGGGATAGCAGTTTGAGCAATAGAAGTAGATACATTAGCTTTTACCGATGCGGGAACAGTAATACCGTACCTTTTTACCGTTGCGGAAATCGAAAGGTCCCTAACATCCATTACCTTACCTACACGTTCTTCAAAACGGTAGATGATACCGTTAGTGATACGTGCTTCCTGAGTTCCGCTGAGGTAACTTGTTGCATTAGAGGCACCGATACTGTTAATGGGAGTGTTGTTGGCACCAATCGTACAAGTACCAACATTAACCATATTTCCGATGATACCATTGAATGTTATCTTGGTTCCGGTATAACTTGTCAGTTCGTCACCGGTAAGCTTAATTCCCTCTGTGGTGAAGGTATCTTTCCAGTTAATGGAACCGTTGTTTTTTACGATAAGCTCCAGATACCCGCCGTCTGTTTCAAGAGTAGCAATGTCTTTATAGAACTGTACAAGTCCGGTTATGTGAATCTTTTTATTTTGCTTACTGCTGTCAGTCATACTCTTTTGAATATCTGCACGAGCGTCATAAAGTGAAGCGAGGTCAAGTTTCTCTGCATCCGTAGCGTTGTTAGCAATAAAGAGCTGGAAGTTTACAAGCTCAAGGATCGCTTTTTCCTCGGTTCTGAAGCAGTTAACGAACGCGTTATACATTGCTCTGAGGTTATTAATGTCACCTGTAGAAACAGAAGGATTACTGAGGCTGGCGTCATTGGGATTCATACGTGCCGTCATGTAAAGACCCATTACTGTTGCAAGAGAATTCATCCACCCGCTATTAGTCGTAACAGCTTTAAATTCTGTACCCGCAAGTGTGTTTGCTTCCTGTACTGTTTTTTGGCGGTTATAGATAAGAATAGCTTCGTCAGTACCCTGAGCAATCTTTGTGGAGGCAATAGCACGAACACCGTATTTCTGAGTGGCAGAGATCTCAAGCTGACCCTCGCCTTCATTTACACCGGGTTTCCAGTTAGCGTATTTATAATCCTTACTGAAGCCGTCTACACGACCGTCCCCCGTTGAGTTCGGGTCGTCTTTGTCGTAGTAAGTAGCGCCCCAAAGAGGATTTTCAAGAAGGTCATCTGTATTAAGCTGTGCCGGGCGGAGGATCATATGCTCGAGGCCGTACTTGGGGTCGGCAAGGTTGATAAGGTTACCCCATGTGATGTTACGCTCCAGGAGGTCGAGGTTACTGTCTCCCACCTTGGACTCCTCGGGGATGTTACCCTCTGCGCCAACAAGTGCGATCTCAAGGTTACCGTTTGCGGTGAACGACGAGTTTACGCCCGTTACCTCGGGATTTGTTGAAAGCGCTACCCACGCAAACGACACTGTGATCAGCAGTGAAGTCGACATGAGAAGAAGCACAAACATTGCCGCCACCTTCTCTTTGAGTCCGGGGAGTAATTCTTTGTAGGCTTTTATACGCTTCTGTGAATCATTCATTTATTCATACCTCCGTCAATTTATGTTTTCTGAGGAATCAACGAAAACCGGATCGATTATGAGCTCATAATCGGTGGGCGCTGTTCCGCCAAGCAAATTCAGCGACATTTCAAGTGTGGATTCGCCACCGCCTTCAAGGGTGTGGACGAGTTCGCCGTTTACGTCAAAATAGTATATCCATCCCGAGGAATCCTGCTTTTCGGACAACACTGTTTTGGTGGACAGCTCTTGTCTGGAAGCCGCATATTGCTTGGCTCCCAAGTGCAGATTCAGTGCCACGCCTCCAAGGGGATCGGCAGCCCCCGCAGTCGCAGTCGGGACGAAAAGCCTAACCCTGAAATGCTGATCTTTTTCGGAAACCGCTACCCCATCGGCGTTTGTGAGGGAGAATGCCAAAACGTGGGTTCCGTTTTTGCTTTCCCATGCACCGCCGCCCGCCGTGGGAACAGCGTATTCTACAGTGGGCAAGCCTTTTTGCGATATATCAAATGATACGTCAAGTGACTCGACCGTGTAATACCTTCCGAAGGCGATGCCAACTGACATCAGCAAGGCTGAAATAAGCATACATAACGTTAAAAGGGCGGAAAGCGCGCAAAACGTTTTTCGGATATTCAGATTTATTGAATTCAAGACCTTCCGCTCCTTTCTCGGTTGATTATTGATTACCTGTCGTTACGGTGTAGACTCCGCCTGACTCGGAAATTCCGGCACCGTTTGCGAGATATGCGCTAACGTCAGAGTCGAACTTTCCTCCGCTTATGCTGACTGCAGCATTGGGAGCATCAGACTCAAATTTTCTTACCGCAACGCCGACTGTCGAAGAAACGTCGGTCTTGTCACCGGCAATAGTTACAACAGTGTCCCAGTCGTAGCTTGCGTCAATCAGAATACCGTCACCGGTATCCGTCCATCCGCTAAGCATATATTCGGGAGGATTGTACGTGTCACCGGTTCCGACAACCGTACAATCAGTAATGGTAGTGTTCCCGCCCTTAATTACGAGGCCTGTGTAGCCGTACAGCTTACTGTCGATAATATTAAGGTTACTTTCATCAGTCGGGAAATATATGGAAGTATAGTGACCGGTAACTGTGGTGTTCTTTACCGTGAGATCGATTCCCTTGTAGGATCCGTTACAAATGATTCCGGTGTAACCTGTACCCGTCAAGGTACTGTTTTCCACCACGACCGTGGTAACTGCATCGGATTTCGCGTTACCGTAGATCCAAAGGGCATCCTCGCTGCAGGAGATAGTTGAATCGGTTATGTAGACGTATGAGTCTGCGCCGAGCGTGCTCTTATGATCGAACACAGCGATACCCTCTTCAACACCCTCAATCTCCACGTTTTTCAAAGTGATCTTTGAGCCCTCGGTTTTAACTGCACAAACAGAGTTCTGACCGTCACCGCTGATCTTACCGTTAAGCAAGGTAAGATTTGCACCCGCTTCGGCGAAGAAAATATCTTCAGAGGACGAGGTGATAGCGTGACCGTTAAGGTCAAGAACAGCATAAGTGTCTGACGAAAGTGTGATCTTATCGTCAAGCTTCACATCCGCTGACAGCCTTGCTACAATGGGAGTTGATGCGGAAAGCACAGCTTCAAGTGTATCAGAGTTTGAAATCTCAAAGGGTTCGGTGGCACTGTTGACTCCCGTAAGGCTGATGGTGGCACTGCAACTCAGATTTTCGTCAGATGCAAGGCTTGTGTCAATATTAAAATTCTCTATTATCTCGTCTTTCGTACAAAGATAGAGCCATACTCCGTAACCGGAATCGTTAACGTCAATGGGACAGTACCCGTTGCTTTGAAATTCGGAGATACTTTTAACAGTTCCCTCATATCCGTCATGGGAAGTCAACTCTGAGAGGAAGGTATCAACGGATTTCTTACCGTCTACGGTAAGAAGCCTGCCGTCCTGATCAAAAGTTGTGTTTATTTCATCAAAGTCGTAGCTGACGGGGCGGATGTAATCCTGAACCGTCATTTTTCCGTCTTGAGACACAGTTCCCTTAACATAATATCCGAGAACGTCATATACCCACACCCATCTGAGGGGAGGGATGTTATTGTACTCTTCTCCCGAGACCAATTCGTCTCCGCTGAACACGGTATACGTATAGCTGCTTGACGAGCTTACCCACACACGGTCAACAAGCTCATCATTTCTGACAGCAGAAGCGTCAACGTAAAAATATATACGCTTTCTCATAGTTTCATCCATTGCCTCTTTGGAAGCGGTAAGGCTTGCCGCAACAGTAAGCTCTCCATTGTTACTGAGGCTCATATTGATGATCCCCTCGTCTCCCGGAGCAGCCTTGAATGTTTTGTCTTCTATGAGGAAATTACCGTTAAAGTTCCAAGTCTCGGTAGTAAAGGTCAAACCGCCTGACTGAGCTACATTGGAAAACCACGCGGCAGTCATGGAAAACAGCAGAACTGCCGTAAGTATCAATATACAGACGATCATTACAGCGCGAAGCACTATACTTGACTTTAACGCCTTGATAGCTTTGTTCCCTGTTGAACGAAGAATAAAGTTACCTGGCTTTTTACCGTTTGTCAATGTCTTTCAACTCCTCCATAATCTCAGCCACAAGTTCAGACTTGATCTTTTCACAAAGAACATTATACTCGTCATCTGAAATCGAAGATTTACCGTTTTTTTCTGCTTCAAGAAGTGATTTTTCATTAGCAGCGGAATTATCGTTTACATCATTTTTTATTTTATCGATTTCAGACACAAGACTTGTCATATCTCTCTTAATATTCTTAATACTCTTTTGCATCATAATTCCCGCGATAACGAGAATGGGAAGAACGATACAAACAACGAAACCGCTTTCGCTGGTAAAAAAGCTTAACATCAGCGGCAGGAAGCTGTCACTCTGCATTATTTTCGTAACCGTTCCTATGTAGTTCTCACGATCGACGGGAATAACATCTTCCGCGGAATTGGCATCCCCCTTGGTGAAAAGGAAAACCTTGCCGCTATCCCCCTTATCGATCCTTACCACTCTGTGAGTGATGATACTGCCTGCCATTTCAGCAGATCTTGACCTGAAGGTTACGATATCTCCGACTTTTACGTCCTCGATAGGAATATTTTTTGCAACAATAAGAGAGTTTTCGTTTATCGCAGGCTCCATACTTCCCGTAATAACTCTGAACATACTGTTGTCACCAAAGGAAGCATAACCTTTACCGAATACCTGAACTGCGATCACAACGCAAAATACTATTGCCGCTACCAGAACCGCAGTAGTCACAATTCCAATTATCGTTTTAATACTCTTAGCTTTTTTAGTGTTAGTCATCTTTCTTTATATTACTTCCAGCAAATTCGATACTAAGTACAAAATTGCAAGCCGCGGCGCCGTTGACACAGTCAACATCCTCACCCTCAAGCCATACAAACATTCTGATCCTCTGAGGAACGTTCTTTTCAAGCTCAACGATTACCACGTCGTCGGTTGCACCCGCACCTTCTGCGGATGCAAAAGACTCAGCATCAAGCTTTCCCTCAGAAAGAGAATCATACAAGTCACCTGTTTTTTTGATAAATTCGCCTTTATCTACATAAGTCATAAACTGACCTTGCAAATAGCTTTTGTAAAAGTAGTTTTGGACCGCGAGACTGTCTTCGAAGGACTTCCCGTATACAGCCGCGCTGAACAGATCGGAAATTGACGCTTGGGATGCGGTTGCCGCTTTCCATGAGTTTGTTCGCTGTACTGTAAGTCGGTCTCTTATATCGGTATACGTTAGCTTACCGTTTTCATATCCGATGGGATTTGTCACAACATATGAAGCATCTCCATCCGGATGAAGATCCGCGTTGGGCTCATAGATAGTAAAGTTTGTTGTAGGAGACTCCCAAAACGCACCGCCCTTTTCCTGATACGCACCCTTAAGCCTGGTGTAAGTACTGTCGTACAAAAAGCTTTTCTGATACTGCATCATGGTAGCGTCGGTGGCTATATCCTCATTTACAAGAAAGCCTACTCTTGCGGATGCTGCTGCATATCCTGCAGTTGCATTCAATGTATATCCGCCGTCGCTTTCCTTTGCGGGGTCAAGAAGCTCAAGGACGAAGCTTCCGTTGACAGAGTCACCTCTGGAAATTCTGAGTGTATAATCGGAAGCGGGAGACACGATCCAGAAATCAAGGGAAACGTAGCCGCCTCTGCCCTTTTCTTTATATTCCGCATCGGTCATGTTTGCGTATTCGAGAAAGTTGTCCTCGGTAAACTCGCTGATATCCTTAAGTGAGCCTGCCGCAACCTCACCTGAGATAACCTCGGGAGAATACGCATTGTAATACTCCGGGATGAACCATCGGAGTCCGTCAGAGGTTGACACGGGAGACAGCGCACTGACATCGTTAAGATAAGCATATGACTCGCTGTTATGAAACTGCAGAGTGGACGTAAACTTTCCGGGGTAATGAACTGTATTTCCGTCAACTGTTTCAGTCATATCGGGAGCGATCATAAGGACGCTTCCTCCTGAGATGGTTACCTGAATACCCTCAGCCACGGGAGAATCGGACAAGGTCATCCATGCGTATGACACCGTGACGAGCATTACAACGGAAAGAAGCAGCGAGCATACCGCCAATATCAGCTTACGCAGTTGTTTTTTCATCGCATCTCCTCCCACTGTAACGCCTCCGTATCTCAAAGCTGTAGTCTGACGTGAATTCTGTCAAACTCTATGTTAATTATTTCTTTCGTTTGTATATTGCATCGGTCTCACGCCGAAGCTCGGCACGAGAACTGAGCATTTTCATAAAATACTGAATCTCCCGCGAGTAGACCTCAACGGCAACAATATCTTTTTCCTGCTGTATACGGAGCTCTTCAGCAATTCTTGCTTCCTCTTCACGGCGGAGTCTTTCCTCTTCTGCAAGCTTTGCAAGTCTTTCCTGCTCTTTGCGCTCCGCTTCTTCCTTCAACGCCTGCTCTCTTGCAAGCATCGCCTCACGCATCTGACGCTCTCGCTCCTCGCGGCGTCTGATCCGTTCACGCTCTGCTTCCTCACGTTTCAAGCGCTCAGTTTCTTCAAGGATCCATGCAGCATCCTCGAAATCATTTTTGATAGACTCCTCTTTATCAAGAGCCTCTGCCCTTGCCTCAAGAAGGCGTTCAAGATTTTCTGTGAAGTAATTGATTTCGGCGCGGAACAGTCTTGAACGGCGTCTGTCCTCCTGTTCACGTTCCATACGTTCTGCAAGAAGTCTCTGTTCTTCAGCCGCCTTCTCCTGACGGATGCGTTCTCGTTCAAGCTCTTTCTCCTGACGGATACGCTCACGTTCGGCTTCTTTTTCTCTCTTCTCACGCTCGGCTTCTTCACGCTTACGCTGAGCCTGCTCTTCCACAAGGCGGCGTCTTTCTTCAGCCTCCTCTTTCATGAGCTGTTCCTTGGTAAGCTCTTCTATGAGAACCTTTCTGATCTCAAGCTCGGGAAGGTCATAATCCTCGGTGAGTTCCTCAATTATCTCTTTTATGAATTTAGGACGGAGAGTTCTCTTTTTCTCCTTTGTGGGAGCCGGAAGTGCCCTATCCTTATCTCTTTCAAGATGTCCCTTGAGGACGAGGTAGTTGAAAAGTATATTGTGATAAATATCACGCGTGAAATTCTCATCGATGGCAGGATTCTGCTCGATTATTTTAATTGTATAACCGATGTCACCGTAGCCTCTGAGATATTCAAGGAGTTTTACTATTTTTCGGTAATTGGGGTTTTTCTTAAGTGCGTTGGTTTTTGTGATCGCACCCTTTATTCTCGGAAGCTTTGAAAGCTGCAGAGCAAACTGAGTATTCATGAACGAGGACAAAATCCTGTATATACGGGAAATTCGCTCAAACACTTCCCTGTTTTTGTCATCGGTTTCAAGAGCACTGTCAATATCCTTGATATGTAAAAACATATCAAGATGGACTGTTTCGGTAGCGCTTGCCATATCCGAACGAAGCTTCAGCTTCGCTCCGAACTCGTCACTCATTGCCTGAAACAGCGCATCGTGTCTTATCTTAACGAACTGATACGCCATTTCAAGGGTAGTGAAAACAAGTTTATTTTCGTAGAGCTCAATGGAATCCTCGCGGTACTTCTGCATAAGCTTGTTGGGACGCACGTTACCGCTGTCTTCATTAAAGTCATCAACAAGGGCTGCGTGAGTTGAAAGGTGGCGAACAACGTCACTGCCCGCTTTCTTAGCCTGCGCAACATTTACAACAAGCTCTTCTTCTTTAATGAAGTTTCTCGGAGTCGACACAATATTCTGAAAGCCTTCAAGCGCTTCCTCCACTGCGTCTACCCACTCTAAGTCAACGATCTTTTCCATTCGTCTGTTGGAGAACTGGAACTCATTGTCTGCACGGGAAAGAGAATCCATAAAGAACTCATAGAAATCCGTGCCGGAAAGCGCACGCAAAACGCTTTTTACAAATTTTTCGTATATGGGATCAATTATCTGAATCGTCTTGTTTTCACTGACAACACCTTGATCTTTTTTATTACGGGAAGCCATTGGTGCGCTCTCCTTTCATTGATTTAACTTAATTACATATTTTTCTTTAGATGCTCGATATATTCCTTGCAAATGGGCATTGCATTTTTACCAAACAGTTTGTCAAGGTAATTGGAGAACTTGGTAAGCTCATCCTTCATAAAGGTAAGGCTCAGAGACTCAAACTTACGTAATACCTTTTTAGACACAATAAAGTCTATGGCTTGAATCTCTGTTCCGCCGCAAGCAATAAAGCAAGGAACGAAATCACCGATCTGCTTCATAATACGGTTACCGAAAGCAAGCTTGAAGGTTTTAATTATGTAAGCGTTAAGCACCTCAAGCTTCTCATACATTTCATCGGAAACGGTATACTTCTGCTTTGCTTCGTCAAAAAGCTGTATGAGGTAATCTGTTGAAACATAGACAGGCTCGGTATCCTCACATTCAAACGCTTCAGCTCTGCTGTCAAGGTCGATGGGAATAGCACGGTCGTAAACCTTATCGGCAACGGCGAATGTCGAGTCGTCGTTGTTGATGGTTCCTACAAACCAAAGGTTATTGGGAATCTGAACCGTACCGTTATTGATAAGAATCGGGTCGTCATCAAGTACGGAGGTAACGATGTCGATCTTCCACTCCTCGTGCCGGGGCATTTCAAGAATCGAAAGCATTTCGGCAAAGTAATACTCAACTCTCGCAATGTTCATCTCGTCGAGAATTACAATGTGAGGATCTCTGTAGAAATTAGCCTCGTAAATCGCACGGAGAAAGTCCGTCTCAGAGTATTTTTTGGTGAACTCGTTATAGTAACCGTAAAGCTCTGTTCTTTCACGCCATGAAGGCTGAACGGAAACGACCGAAGCATCCTTCTGAACAAACTTACCGAAGGCATAGGGCAAGCTGGTCTTACCCGTACCGGAAATACCCTGAAGGATTACTATTCTTGCCGTACCCAGGGACGCGATAAAATATCGCATCATGTCGATATCGTAGTAAAGCTTCAGGCGGGATGCGGAGAAATTTCTGAATCTCTCGCAAAACTCGGGAAGAGTGATCTCGTTATCGTAAAACGGAGGTACGTATTCGGTTTTGTAGTAGTTATCAACTGAGGTAAGGCGGAAGAATCTGTTACTGTTGGGGTCAACGCAGGGAGAATCAAAGCGATTTCTGTTGGGGTTGTTGACATAAGCCTCGTTTTGCTTTTCTTCGTCCTCTTTGACCTCTTCGACTTCAGCCTCTGCAGACAGCCCGCTGCCGTCGCCGCTGAGCTGAGCCACACGCATTGCAAGAAGCTTATCCTTCTCGTAATTTGCTCTGATCAGATCCTTTTGGAGCTGCTTTACCTGTTTTACCACTTCATCGTATTTCTTAGGTGAAATACGGACACGGAAGATCTTCTTTGCGAGCTTGAAAAGACCGATCACGATAACGATTGCAAGAATAACGAGAATTATGTTACAAACGACCACCAAAACCCACTCAAGAGTGGAGAAATCGGCGCCGTAGGTCTCGATATTCTTCATTCGTTCCGGGAAATTCAAAATACTCGCGAGAAATTCCCAAATTGAGACAAAGACGTCTCCAAGTTTTCTGAAGACATTGCCTATGTCCTTAAAAAAGTATACAAAAAAGTTATCCATTTTTCCTCAAATATGAATCAACAGCCGTATTGTATATGAAATACTGACACCTGTTCAGACATTAGTCTTCTTTATTTTCATCGGAAACCGTGGGAGGCTCGGTCGCAACATCACTTTCGCTCAGTTTTGCTTTTTCAGCCTCCGCTTCCGCTTTCATGCTTTCAAGAAGCTCGGCTTTAAGCTTTTCACGAAGTTCCGCTTCAATAGCGGCACGTTCAGCTTCCTTGGAAGCAACCGCTTCTTTTTCCTTTGCATCGTCTTCGCGCTGATTTTGCTCCTGCTCAAACTTGATGCGGTTCTTAATATTCTGATACTCAAACAGAACGCGGAAGAACTGGATCAGGTGATAGATGAAGAAAATAAGAACGGGAATTACAACGATGAGAAGGAAGCCTTCCGTTTCCTGGAGGTAGTCAAATACTTTACCGACTCCGGGGATTCTGAACTTATATTTACCTACAAGCTCAGATTCGTGAACGGTAAGCGGGTCGACCTGCTTGTTGGCATCACCCTTGGTCTCGAAGATCAGATAATCGCCGCCGTTATAGATGTTCTCAATACGGTGCGTATTAAGAACTCGCTCGCCGTTGATTACCGTCCAGAAGGTAATAACGTCGTTTTTGCGGAGTTCTGCGGGATCATCGATGGCAGTGTCAATAATAAGGTCACCTGAATGGATCGCAGGATACATGGAGTCTGTCTGGATGGACAGGAGCCTGAGTCCGAAAATACTGGGCACGCCGTTACCTGATGTTGTCACGAAGGAGACATATGTACAAATTGCGGCAATTACGATTGCAACAATAAGCACCACGTTAATGACGGTGTTGATGACCTTGTTCGACTTTTTTGAGCCGGTGTCTTCAACCACGATCTCTGCAGTATCACCTTTTGTGACAGTATTCTCGTCAGTAGCAACGCTTGTCTGTTCGAGCTCTGTTTCGGGCTTCGTGTTTTTTGTTTTCTGCTTGTTTTTCATATAATCCACCTTATCTTGTCTTTCGACAAATTTTTTAACTGAATAAATCTTTTACAGCTTCGGAAAGCTTATTCGGCAGAACCGTTAAGAAGCTCCCAAAGCTCTTCATTTGTGATATTCTTAACTTCCTTGAACTTTCCTACAACTTCATCAAAGGGGATAAGTCCGTACTCGGCTTCATCCTTTGCATCGCCCTTTACCTCGTAGAACTTTATGCCTTCGTTTTCAAGAATGTCATTGATACGGAGAACCTTATATATACTCTTACCGCTGACGACAGTATCAACGTAAGCTATAATATCTCCGACTTTAAGCTCGGACTCGTCCTTCACAGGCACAACCTCAGCGGTGTCTCCGCTGTTGATGAGAGGTGCCATGTCGTTATCGGTGATGGGGATAAGACTTGAGACTACGGGGGTAGTAACGTTGGAGCCTGTACCCGTGTTTTCGTGAACGTGTGAATGAGTAGTTGCCGCGGTCGTTGTTTCGGTGGAGTTTTTGTCAGTGTCGCCGTTACCGCTGCCGAGGATGATGGCAACTACGATAGCCGCTACCGCTAAGACTGAGACACCGATCCACGCCGCATAGGTCAAGATCTTCTTTTTCTTAGCTTTAGTTTCCTTTACAGCCGCTTTTTTTTCATCGCTGATTTTCTTTTTGTAGTTTTTCCAGTTATTAGCCATGATTATTGTTTCCTGTTGAATAGAGATTATTTAATTGGCTGAAGTCCCGAATTGTGCTTGGATTCAGCATTGAACTGAATATTGGCAAGGATCTCGGATTCCTTCATCATGTTATTACAGTCTACGTCCTGACCTTCAAGCCAGATGTAGAAGTCGATTTTAACGATTTCATTTGCCGACATGGAAAACAGATCGATTTCCCTATCGAATTCACCGAAGGTGTAGATTCTGACACCGTTTTGGACGGGGTCTGCCTCTTTCCACACGGAAGCGCTCTGAGTTATAAGCATTTCCTCGGAAACGAGGGAATCTCCGCCGTCGATGCTGGGCGTATTTTTATATCCCTCCGAGCCGTCAATATGGATATCCGAATTAGGCTCGAAGATAAAGAACAACGGTTCTTCATCAGTCGGAGTATTCATTTCATCAAGGCGGGTGACCTTTATACCGATACGGACAGCGGCTTCGGCACCGACGTCTGTTTTATGAGACACGCTATCCGCATCCCATTCGGGAACGCCTATGAGGTAAGTGCCCGAGCCTTCTTTACCACCGTCAAGCTCTACCGCGGGGGCGAGGGAGACTACGGTCTGCTCATCGGTGCGGGCATAGATAGTAGCGATGGTATAATAACCGTCGTGATTATCGCGGTTAGCGTTTACCTTATCGGTAAGGGGGTTCCATTTGCCGGTGAGTCTTCCGTCGATATCATAGACGGCGCCGAAAAACTGATTAGTTTCGGCGGAATAGGTGACGGGTCTGAGGGGAGACGATTCATTTACGATATCGTCAAAGGAGAGCTGCTGTCCCCACTCTTCGCTGTCGGGAGAGGTGGCAATTTCCATTCCCACGGGGGTGTTTATATGGATCGACAGGTTACTGACTCGGTTAATTTTACTTCGTGCAAACCACGTATACGTTGAAACCGTAAGTAAAAGCAGTAAGATCAGCACTACGTAAAAGTATATGGCGATCTTTGTTTTTTTCTTTCTTTTCCATTTATTTACGGTCACTTTTTCTCCTTTCCGCAGTGGTGCATTATGTCATTTTATCAATATACAAGCTTTATTTTATATTATCGCAAAGTCTTTGCGGGATTGACTTAGTAATGTGGATTTTCTTAATTTTTTGTTTATAGATATATCGATCTGCTTTTGACTTTCGTAGAAACCATCTCAAACGCCGAAGTTTTCTCGGCACTTCGTGCCTCACATCCTTGGCTGATTCATTATCTTTTTTGCTTCGCAAAAAAGATAATGAGAAGAAAATTTCGTTTTGTTTACGGGTATGTCGCTTTGCTTTAGACTTTCGTAGAAACAATCTCTGTTTCCGCATCAAAGAAACGGTACGTCTGAAGTTTCTTTACTTTTATGCAAAGCATAACAGTCTCAACTCCTTGGCCGGTTTGCGGAATTGATTTGCATTTTGCGTTTTGCGTTTTGCGTTTTTATGAAATTCCGTTCAAGGTATTTGGACACGGGATCGCTTGGTGTCCTCGGCGTCCTCGCCGGAATATTTCGTATTTGGGGTACGCCGATAAGATATGCCCCCGAAACTTATTTTCTGATTAAAAAATCGGGATAAAACTATAAATTATTTCGAAGTGATCTTATAATTGTCTCAGAAATAATGCGGTATACATTGCGCTCTTATACTTTTCACCGCCGCATGATGTGGGTATTTATGTATTACGCAAGCATGATTCTGAGATACTCGGGTATTTTTGCGGCTACCCGAAGTGTTCTTTTTGATGATGTAAGCCGGAAGCATCATATTGCCCTTTGTTCGGGCTTCAGCGCTGATAAGTCCGACCCATCAGGCAAACTAAGCTCGTCCGCTTACGTCATCCTTCATTCACACACCCGCGGCTCTGCCGCAGGTGTGTGAATTGGTTTACGTAGGGGGATTAGTTGTTGCCCTCGCCTTCAGCAGGGGTGTTGTTTGCAGAAGACATGAGATCGCCGTAATTCATAGGATCAAGTGAAGCGGAGCTGGAGAACTGGAGGTTAAGCTTACCTGTAAGAGCCTCAGATACACTTGCGGGAACATCTGCGTTTGTAAGAGTTTCTCCGTCAAGATAAACGAGAACGGAAACCTGATGTACCTGATTCTGATTAAGTCCTGTGATAACTGCATTAGGATTCTTAATACCTTCATCGTCATTCTTAATGAAGCCATTTTCATCTAAAAGATACATAGGAATATCGAAGCCTGCACCGTTACTCGTCTTTTCGGAGTAATCAAGACCTGCGGTTGCGTAAACAGTACCTTCCTTAGTATCAAAGAATACAATTTTGATATGGCTAACGAGGGCTTCCATCTGCTCATTGGTAATGTTTGCACTTGATTCAAAGCTCATGGTACTACCACCACCGAAAGAGGGAGCAGTTGAACTGTTAGTATCGTAGATACGGTCAGTTGCAACAGTCTGGAGAAGGAGATTGGAGTCTGAAGCATTTGTACGGAAGGAGAGGTCTACGATGTAACCGTACATACTGGAGAAGGGTGTATCATCATTAGCACCTTCTGCTTCCTTGAAGGGGAAGTAGTCATCGTTTGTATCAGTAGTATCTCCACCTCTGTCTGTACCTACAAATTTAACAGCATCAGCAACATCCTTAGCATATTCAGCATCACACTGTGTCTGCATCTGAGCATCCAATTCCTCAAATGTAATTCCACCATAGGTCAGACCTTTGATTTTGATTGCTGCATTGTAGTTTCCGCAGTGATCCGCAACGTCAGCAAATACACCGGCACCACTCTTCATATTAACCTTAACACCCTGGTTAGCTACAGCTGTACCAAGCTGAGATTTTCCTTCATCGGTACCAAGCTCAGCTATAGTAATACCATTTACATTTACTTTATCACCGGATGTATTAACAAGAGGACTAAGAGCATCTCTGATACCGGGATCACCAGCATCTGTATCTGCCCATGTGTAGTCAGCTTTACCTTCTGTTACAGTAGGAAGCTCATTAGTTGCAGTTGCAATAGATGCTATTGTTCCACTTGTTGTACCTGTATGGTCTGTACCGTAAAGTTGTTCGTAAACAGTCTTAAATACGCCTTCGAAAGCAGACTTTGCGGTGTCATTAGAGCCAATCCATGTGATAACCTGATCATATGCATCCTTAAAAGAAGTTTTAGGAACAGCAGTATATGCATATACCTCTGTCTCTCCTTCTTGCATCTTCGCACCGGTTGCAGCAACAAAAGCGATAACATACTGAACATATGCATCATCGATTGCATTTACAGCCTCGCTAATGCCGTTGACCATATCTATAATAGTCTGAACTTCAACTGCTGTATAAGTATCAGGATTTGTTTCAGTAGCAGCTGCATGTCTTACAATGATAGTACCGAGTGTACTACCGTATGTGTTAAGAGTTGTACCTGCTGCCTTCTGTGCCTGAGAAATATAAGTGTTACCACTTGAGAGAGCATTGCTGTAAGCAAGCTGACGGGGAGACATTGATGAAGATACACCAATACCTCTGAAACCATAACCGGTACCCTTATAGAAACCTTCAGTAGCAGGATTGTAAATACCAACGATAGCATTGTTAGCAACATCACTTACTCTACCGTCTGCACCGTAAACGGGTGTAGCAAGAACAGCAGCGTCTGTATCAATTATGCTACTGTTAACGAGTCTAGAGGGATAGAGAGTGATCTTACCTGCACCGTAAATATCACCGTCTTCAACAGTATCATCATAAAGCTGTACAAGGTTACCCCAAATGTTATTGATATCTGCAAGAGTTTTACCTGTGGTAGTTTCATCAGAAGGATCACTACCATCTACAGGTGTAAGTGCCATTTCAAGCGCGCCGTTTGCACCGATAGCGGTGTTGATACCCTTAACTTCGGGGGCGGTTGAAAGTGTGAACCATGCGTATGTGGAAGAAATAACCATGATTACTGCAACAAGAAGCATACTTACCGCAGAAATCAGCTTCGCACGGATTCCATAAATGGGATTCGCTTTTTTGTTCATTTTTTGAAATCATCCTTTCAATTATTACTTGCGTTTATTCCCCGCCGGGATTTATATCTACCCGAGCGGTGAGCGCTACCGCACGGGGGGATACCGTTAATTGGTATGGGAGATTTTTTTTGTTACTCAATAAGCTCGAGGTATACTTCAAGTCCCAGGTGACCGCCGATCAGGTCGTTGGTACAGTCGGGGTCGTCGCCTTCAAGCCAGATCACTACGGTGTATTCGTCGATCTGTCCCGGCTTTACGTCTGTCTTCATTCCTTCAACCGCTACGGTATCGGAAACAAAGGTCTTGGGAATAAGCTTATAATACGTATACGCCGTGGTCTCTTTGATTATCTCGTACTGATCCTCGGGGAATTGACACTTTTCCTTGAGTGGAGCAACTATGTAAGCATCGTCGCCGAATACGCGGGAGATCTGCATTTCAAGCTCTGCAAAATTAAGCTCGTCTTCGTCAACGTTGTCACCCATATCATAAATGGAAGCGCGGAGCTTACTGATGGCAAGGTTTACCGCCTCCTGAGTCTTGGCTCTGTCAACAAGCTTTTCAGCCTCTTTGACCTGCTTTTGAAGCTCTGCCCAGGTTTCCTCGGTGAAGTCCTCTTCACGAAGCAAGGAGGCTCTTGTCAAAAGTCCGATAAGCTCGTCATAGTCGATGGCGTCTTCCGCGTCCCCGTTAATTTGTACCAGGGAGTCAATGGCACTTTTCAGACGTGCCGCCGCCGCGTCGATGGTATCCTGACTCTGCGCCGATGCCTCAACCTTTTTTGCATTTTCATAAGCCGCCATCAGCTTTTTCCATGATTCGGGAGTATATTCGCTTTGAGAGAGGACGTCGGAGGACGGAAGAGATTCAGGTCTGCCGTATTCGTTTTCCTCAGCGTAGAATGACATTTTACCGTTATCAAATATCATCATCCACGCCGCTTCGGAAAGGTCCTTACTTTCCGAGTTGATGCTCATGGTCCATTTGTAGTCCGCTTTGTCGTCGCCCTCATTGCGCACGTAGAAGGTATACACAAAGTAGTTTCCCGTATGGACCGCGTCGGGCTCGTTTACGTTTTCGGGTATGTCGATTATGGAGATACACGGCACGTTTTCGGCAGGCGTACAGAAAAGGTGAGACGTAGGTTTCTTGAAATCCTCGTTATCACTTATGGAAAAGCCCGCCTTGAACATATCATCGGACATACTGATGGTAAAGTGTCCGCGGTATTCCGTAATTACGGAAAAAGCGTACAGGGCACCGAGAGCAAGAGCACCGAGAGCAAGAAGAAGCCATCCGCCCCGCTTAGACATGAACCAAAGGAACATGGCAAGCTTTTTATTTTTGTCAAAATAAAGTCCCATGCTCGAAGCGGTTACTTCGAACTCTTTTCTGCTCTTGATTCCTACCTTTTTCAGGTCACGACGAAGCTTCTTTCGTCCTTCCTTGATCTCGCGGACCTGTTCCTTGGTGAGAACCTCGCCGCCGCGTTTCTTTTTGAAGGGAGAACGCTGGGCGGTCTCCTTTAAGGAGTTGTCTTTTGTGTTTTTGGGTTCTGCCATTTATCTCACCGCTTTACATCTGCTCTCTCGCCAGAGAATACAGTATCATTTCATCCTCGGTGACGGGGATTCCTGTCATGGTACCCGACGTAGCGTAAACTCCGCCGTTTATCAGCCACATGAGCAGATCGTTGTTGTCTGCCTTGCCGCCGTAAAGCGTGAAGCCCATTCTCATAAGTCGGTTCATGGTGTTTGCGGTTTCTTCCTTCATATAGAGCTCGGGAGCAAGGCGAACCTTGGCGATTCCCTGAGACATGAGCTCTTCGGGAGTGATCTCGTCGGGATGGTAGCCGTCAAGCATGATCTCAATACCGTGACGGATATATCTGCCGAGGATCTCACGGCTTGTTTTGTTAAGCTGTTTATAGGTTTCCTCGGGAAGAGCGAGGATGAGCATTTCTTTGTCGATGGGCTGATCGGCAAACAGCTTTGTAAACCGCGAAAGCTGAGTGGGAAGCTGGAAAAACTCGGGAATCATATTAAGAAGAATTCCGTCCATGCGGAGAGCGCAGTTCTTCATGCGAAGGATAGCGTCCGATGCTTCGTAGAGGAAGTACCATGAGATATCCTCAACGAGACCCGTGCGCTTGAAAAGCTCTCTCAGGTCTGCGATCTCCTCGGTCTCTCCCGGCTGACCTGCAATTCCGCCAAACCACGGCACAGCTTCGTACATGGGAATGGTTCCCTCGCTGTCGGCTATCATGGGGCGGTACTTAAGTCCCATTACGCGGTCTTCCCTTTTATCTATGAGAGACACGGTCTTGGGAAGTGTACGAGTGTAAGCTACGTACTTCATATAGACCACTCTGCAATCAGATTCGGCAGCCTTAAGTACGTTTATAAGCTCGGGAGACCACAGCACTCCGGCATCGGCGTAGATCGCTTCGAGAGCTATATCAAAGGGGGTCTCCGATTTTGTCTCCGAGGCGATTCGGTCAAGCTCTTTTGCAAGTCCGACGATCTGAGCAATGGAACTGATATCACTGCCGAGGCGTCCTTCCGGGTAGCCTGAGCCGTCCCAGCGTTCCATGTGCTGCTCGCAGGACTCTCTGATCATAAGCCACGGAATCTTATTTGTTGACTTTTCTTCAAGCTTGGCTCCGCGCTTCTCTTTTGCTCTCTCACCGCGTTCCTGGAGGGTCGCGACGAGAATTCTTCCGTCGACGGTATACTTTTTGTAAACTGCCTCTTCCTCCTCGGTGAAATCGGACTGATATATCTGATACTCGGGGGGAACAAGGGATTTACCAAGCTGATGATACATTCCGCATTTGTATGCAAGGTCCGCATACTGACCGCGGATGCGCGCTTCACCTTCTTTGGTGCCAGCGCAGAAATGCAGTTTGCACGCGGCGGTAAACAGCGTTTGGGTATATGCCGCAACGCGCACCGACTGCTGACGAATGACGGGGGTGAGTCCGCGGAAGGCTTCATCCCACGATTCGTATTCTTTGCGTTTCCACTTTAATTTTCTCAACGGTTTATCCTCTTTTTATCTAAGCTGATGTTTTAGGTTGCGTCGTCCTCAATGTTATAGTTTACAAGAGGAACGTCGTCTCCAAGCTTCTTGTTCTTTATCAAGGTTACAACGATGACGGCGATGATACCGATCACGTTAAGTGAAAGGCTGACAAGGAAAAGAATAAGCCAAATGTTTATGCCGTCATCCTTAGCGGATGAAGGTTTTTTATCCTTGTCGGTTTCTTCTGAGCTGTCGGAGTCATCAGCACTGTTGTTTGTGGAATTTTTTGCAAGCTCTGACGTGATCTTACCAAGCACATCAATTATGCTCGCAGCACAGCGGTTGATGTCTTCCTGCTCGCCGCCGTCAAGGAGAAGCTCGGCTTCTGCAAGGAGAACGTTAAGCTGCGAGAAAAGATCTTCAAGTCCGCCGTAGCTTATGTTGAACTCTTCAACCTTTTTGAGAGCTTCAATAAGGGGTGTATAGTCTACCTTTACAAGAAGCTCAAGGGCGGCTTTCAACTCTTTTGTGGCAAGGTCTACGATACTCTGATCATGGTTCGTACGCGCCTGAACTGCGTTATAGAGGGCATCGTTTACAGTCTTCCAGCTCTTTTTTGTGTAATCCTTGGGGTTGAGAGCCTCAGCCTCGGCAATTACGCGGTTGAGCTCCGAATAATCGACATTTTCGTTTCCGCCGACTCTTACGAGTGAACGGATAGCGTAAATAAGCTCGTTTGCTGCTCTGTCAACTTCATCCTGAGACTTAGATTCAAGGCAAGCCTTTGCGGCGTTCAACGCATAAACGAGGTTAGACCAAGAGTTCTCGGTGTATTCCGCAGAGTTAAGCGCTTCTGCCTGAGCGATGTAGTTTACGAGGAGTGAATAATCGATCTTAACCTCTTCGGGTTTGCGAACAAGGCGGTCGATTGCCTGTCTCAGAGCAGCGGAAGCCGCATCAACTACCCACTGATCGTCACTTGCTGTAGCCTTCTTAGCTTCGGAAAGAGCATTTATCATCACAGACCAGGACTCAGCGGTATAATCCTTTTCATTCAGAGCCTCTGCCCTTCTGATCTGATTCTGGAGCTCGGAATAATCCACTATGGAGCCTGCGGACACAAGAGTGTCGATCGCAAACTTAAGATTCTTTGTTGCGTTATCAACAACGCTCTGATCGGTACTGCTTGTAGCGGCTCTTGCGGCTTTCAGTGCAGTTTGGAGCTTCGTCCATGAATCGGCAGTGTAGTCCGACTGAACGAGCACCTCTGCTCTTGCGATCTCACGGAGAAGCTCGCTGTAATCAACGCTCACCACCCTCACAAGTGAATCAATGGAGCGCTTCAGATCTGCCGCGGCTTTATCAACGGTCTCCTGATCGGTACTGCTCTGGGCAACCTTTGCAATATCAAGGAAGCCGATCATTTCATCCCATGAAGACGATGTATAATCATCAGCCACAAGGCCTTCGGTACGCTTGATCTGTTCAAGGAGTGCGGAGTAGTCGATCTTCTTGGGCTCGCTTACATTGATCACAGCGGAGTCGTACTTATACTCGGGAATGGTGGGGAAATTACCGTCTGAAGTAGCTTCATATTCGAATGTGACCTTTGTGGATGCTCCGATAGGTGCATCTTCGGCAATTTTGATCGACAGAGTAATTTCGGTATCTGTAAGAAAAGGGGAAAAACAAGCAATTATGTAGAGTTCGGGGTTATATGACAGTGACATATCGGATACCGACACACTTACCGATGAAATAATATCGGGATTGGAGAACATAAGCGTACCGTTTATACCGATAATTGAGTTATATCTCAATACGACGGTTACACTTTCTCCGGGATCTCCCGAGACCTTGTCGGTGGCTGATGCGGCCCCGACGTTAACAGGGAGAATCAGAATAAACATTGTCAGGAGCAAAACCAAACAAACGGAAAATTTAGCAAACTTCATTGACGACTCCAAATCTATTCAAAAATTGATATATTTCGCGAATACGGTATTATATATAAATCTCACTTTAAGAGAAGAATAATCGAATTTAAGTAAAAACGGGGAAAAATCGTGGAATATCAGGGGAAATTACAAGTGCGTATACCTCGTGGCACGGGAATTTACGCAGAAAAAATCAGGTATCAAAACAGTTAAAACAATTGAATTATCGGAATAATCAGGTAAAAATAGTAAATATTAACGAAAATGGCAGATATTTCGAAACATCTCTAAATACCACTTAACGACCGCCTCACTGAGGGCACATCCCGAGGGATGTGTCCTCATTCGCGGTCGTTTTATTGGTAAAATAGCTTATCTGAGTTTAATTACTCTCTTCTTGCGAAGAACTACGAACACAACAGGTACGAGAGCCACAAGGATGAGAGCTACGCAGATGAGTGCGAAGTCACCTGTGGGAGGAGGATTAATATCACCACTAACCTTCACAAGTGCATCGATAGCTGCCTTAAGCTTTGCTGCAGCGGCATCAACCTCTTCCTGAGTCTCAGCGTTGTTAAGAAGTGCCTTAGCAACATTGTACTCAGCGATCATGTTTGCCCAAGAATCAGAGGTGTAGTCTGACTCATTGAGTGCATCTACTCTTGCGATCTGAGCAAGGAGTGCAGAATAATCAATAGTGGGTTTAACGATTACTTCCTTCTTAACGAGGTTGTCGATTGCAGTCTTAAGTGCCTTAGCTGCTGCATCGATCTCTTCCTGAGTTTCAGCGTTGTTAAGAAGTGCCTTAGCTGCATCATATGCCTTGATCATCTCAAGCCATGAATCTGCAGTGTAATCATCTTCGTTGAGCGCGTCAGCTCTTGCGATCTGTGCCTTAAGCTCTGTGTAATCAAGAACTACATCAGTTCCCTTTACTACGAGAGCATCGATTGCTGCCTTGAGAGCTGCTGTCATCTCGTCAACCTCAGCCTGAGTCTCAGCGTTGTCGATGAGGGCAACCGCCTTCTCGTACACATCCCTCATAGCTGCCCATGATTCTTCTGTGTACTTGGACTCGTCAAGTGCATCTGCTCTTTCGATCTGTGCCTTAAGAGCTGAGTAGTCGATCTCAACAACTACTGTCTTCTCTACGAGAGCATCGATTGCTGCCTTGAGCTCTGCAGTCTTTGCATCAACCTCAGCCTGTGTCTGAGCGTTGTCGATGAGTGCCTTTGCCTCATCGTATACCTTCTTCATAGCTGCCCATGATTCCTCGGTATACTTGGACTCGTCAAGTGCGTCTGCTCTTGCGATTTCAGCCTTGAGAGCTGTGTAGTCGATCTCAACAACTACTGTCTTCTCTACGAGAGCATCGATTGCTGCCTTGAGTTCTGCGGTCTTTGCATCAACCTCAGCCTGTGTCTGAGCGTTGTCGATGAGGGCTACTGCTTCATCGTATACCTTCTTCATAGCTGCCCATGATTCCTCGGTATACTTGGACTCGTCAAGTGCGTCTGCTCTTGCGATCTCAGCCTTGAGAGCTGTGTAGTCGATCTCAACAACTACTG
>JAFXKJ010000035.1 GCA_017531765.1 Clostridia bacterium | reverse complement strand
GGAGTTCACACACTCCGTATCGAGGTAACTCTCGGTGACATCGCAGACATGCTCCGCCGTGCAAACGCAGTACAGACTGCTCTTAACAACGACTACCTCGAGATCCTCCGTCTTACCGGTGCATCTCCCGATGAGTACCGTGACTACGGCTTCTCAAGAGTAATGCCCGATACGATGCGTGACCTGGTAGACCAGGCAAACGAGATCTACGACCTGGTAGAGATCCTTGAGACAAGCGGTCAGAAGAGTGAATCCTCTTCAAACCTCAAGCAGGTTGCAGACCGTGTATATTCAATGGGTACTGACGAAGATAACGTAGCTAAGAACCTTGACGGTCTTAAGAGTGACCTTTCCACCCTTGCATCATGGGTAAGCGGTATGTCCGGTCAGTTCCTTGAGATCGACTACATCACTCTCCAGTCTCCCGAGGCTAAGGTGCCGAAGGCTGAGCACGGCTTCTTCGCAAGCACATGGTTCGAGATCAAGAAGTTCTTCGCAAGCTTCTACGTTGACTATAACTCCCTTGCAGGTGCTGAGAACACAGAGCTTAAGGTTAAAGAGCCCGTTGAGGCCTGGACAGCTGCCAGCCGTGACCATGCTCAGATCATCAAGGACTATGCGAACGACACGTTCACGATGGACAGCGGTATTCCCGTAACGGTTAAGCTGGTTGCCGCAGGTACCCTCCTTCCCTCAATGCTTGCAGGTATCGGTCCCGATATCGCGCTTGACGGTATGACAAGTACAAACCAGGCTATCGTTTCCGCTACAGGTTCCATCATCGACTACGCGGTCCGCGGTGCGGTCCTTCCTATCCAGGACCTTGAAGGCTACGATGAAGTTAAGGAATGGTTCCCCGCAGCGGCGTTTGAGCCCGTAACTCTCTACGGTGACGTTTACGGTCTTCCCACATCCCTTGACTGGAACATGATGTTCTACCGCAAGGATATCTTCGCTACCCTCGGTATCGACGTTCCCCAGACATGGGACGATATCATGGCGTCCGTTCCCGTACTCCAGTTCAACAACATGGAAGTCGGTCTTACACGGACACCACAACGTTCGCAACGTTCATCTTCCAGAACGGCGGTGAATTCTGGGCTGACGGCGGTATGAGAGTAAACTTCGAATCCAACACCAGCCTTGAGGCGTTCGAGTACATGACCAACATGTTCACACAGTACTCACTGCCTCTCACATACGACGCACTTAACAGATTTAAGACCGGTGAGATCCCGCTCTTCCTCGGTACTTACATCACATACAATACCATCACGATCTTCGCGACTGAGCTTGCAGGTCTCTGGGGCTTTACCGCGATGCCCGGTACTTACGATGACGAAGGCAACCTCAACCGCACGGTTGTAGGCTCCGCAGACGCCGTATGTATGGTTAAGAGCTGTGATGACGTTGAAAACTCTTGGAAGTTCATGCAGTGGTACTGCGGTAAGGATTTCCAGGTATCATTCTCCAACGAACTTATTAATATCCTCGGCGAAGCAGGTATGAAGAGCGTTGCCAATAAGGCGGCTCTCGAAGAGCTTCAGTGGAAGAAGGCTGACCGTGAGGCGCTCCTCCAGCAGATCGACAACGTCAGATGTCTGCCTCAGTACCCCGGTTCATACTTCATCTCCCGTTACGTAGACTTCGCAGTAAACAATGCTTACAATGAGGGTGCTGACCCTGTTGAGTCCCTCCTTGGATACGTAAGTGCTATCAACAAGGAGATCACACGTAAGCGCGGTGAGTTCGGCTTTGAGACCATCGAAGTCGGTCAGACTCTCGCAGGTAAGAGACTCGGTGAAGCTGTTGCTCTCATCGACGAGCTGAGTGAAGCAGACCTTGAGACCTACAAGGATGTGATCGCAGAGGCTAAGGCTCAGGCTAAGGCTGACGTTAAGGACATCGCAGGCATCGAGGCGGCTGCAGATGCACTCACAGCGGCTAACGCAGACCTCTTTAAGGCGGCTGCAGAAAAGCTTGACGACGCCGCAAAGTGGCTCGGCACTTACGATAACTGATAAGACAGGTAAATTTAGTTAAGGAGACAAACAAATGGCTAATAAAAAAGAAAAAGTTGTCTCGCGTAAAGAAATGACGATGGCGCAGTGGACACTGCACCAGATGAACGTAAACAAGATCGGTTACATAATGATCGCTCCCTTTATGCTCCTCTTCCTCGTGTTCACCATCGTCCCCGTTGTTCTTTCTCTCGTAGTCAGCTTGACAAACTTCAACATGATCGAGTGGCCGGACTTCGTGTTCATGCAGAACTACGCAACTCTGTTCCTCGATGACGAGCTCTTTATCACGGCTCTCAAGAATACTCTGATATTCGCCGTAATCGTCGGTCCTATCGGTTACGTAATGTCATTCGTAGTCGCATGGTTCATCAATGAGCTTGCTCCTTCCATCCGTGCGATCGTAACTCTCGTATTCTACGCTCCCTCCATTTCCGGTAACGTATACATCGTTTGGACCACCCTCTTCTCCGGTGACTCCAAGGGTTGGCTCAACGGTTGGCTCATGCAGCTCAACATCATCGACGCTCCCGTACAGTGGCTGACCACG
>JAFXKJ010000034.1 GCA_017531765.1 Clostridia bacterium | reverse complement strand
TACGAAAACGGCATCGTAAACGGCGTTGGCGGTGCGTACTTCGCACCCGAGCGCACCATCACCCGTGAGGAATTCGCGGCGATGCTCTATCGCTATACAGAATATCTCGAGGTCGACACGTCAGCGAGAGTTGACTACTCCGACTTCGCCGACAGCGACTCCGTTTCCGAATGGGCAACGGACGCTATGTCTTGGGCAGTTGCCGAGGGTCTCATCAGCGGCAAGCCGGGTAAGCTCCTCGCACCTCAGGACACCATCACCCGCGCCGAGGTCGCAACCGTCATCTACCGCTACAACAACGAAGTAAAAGCACACCGCGACATCTGGGACGGAAAGGCTTTGTATTAATTGAATAACGCAACAAAATCCTCCCGACAGAAAAGCACGGGAGGATTTGTTTTCTTGTTCCGTCCAAATGTTCATTTTACCTTGTTTTGTTCATATAATTATGATATAATTATATGCGCATTAAATATGGCTCCCCACTTCAGAAAGGACTGTCCATGATCAAAAAAAGCATTAAACTTTTTTTCTCAAAAGTAAAAATCAGAAACCTTCTCATGCTTACGGTAGCGGGAATGGTAAATGCATTCGGCATTACCGTATTTCTTTCACCCGTTAATCTTTACGACAGCGGTATTTCGGGAACGTCCATGCTTCTTGGTCAGGTTACACCTATGTCTCTTTCCGTGTTCCTGATAATCCTAAATATTCCGCTTTTCCTATACGGACTGAAAAAGCAAGGGAAGCTCTTTACTCTTTACGCAATTTACACGGTTGCCATGTATTCGCTTTTTGCGTGGCTTATCACCGACATTCTTCCCATAGACGTTGCGACCAAATCTCCCCTTGCAGGAGAAGACCTTATTCTCTGTGCCCTGTTCGGCGGTGTGATCTCCGGTGTGGGAAGCGGACTTGCTGTCAGATTCGGCGGTGCGATGGACGGTATTGAAGTAATGGCGGTGATCTTTGCAAAACGAATCGGTATTACCGTCGGTACCTTCGTTATGATGTATAACGTCGTACTTTATATTGTCTGCGGTATAGTCATGGGCAGCTGGATTTTGCCTCTATATTCTATTTTGACTTATTATGCGGGCCTAAAGACCATCGACTTTATCGTTGAAGGTATTGACCGTTCAAAAGCGGCGATGATCGTCACAACCTTTCCCGATGAGGTTTGCTGTGAACTTTCGCGTGAATTTGAATGTGGTATGACGCGCATTGAAGCTACGGGAAGCTATTCAGGTGAACCGCGTACCATGGTATACTTCGTAGTAAACCGTTTCCAGATAGGAAAAATGAAGAATATCGTTCGTGAAATCGACCCTAAGGCATACATAACGATCAGTGAGGTTGCCGATGTTTTCAAAGCAAATCGCTGATAATCGCTGAAAAAATTTAGTTTTCTGCGAAAATTTCGGTATTTTATTTGCAAAAACGAGTAATATGTGATATACTAATATTAAACATATATTCAATTTGATTTAACGGAGGAAAATGTCCTTGTGACACTTGACTTATTATGAGTTACGATATCAAAGATGTAATTTTCCATTTTGGAGTTGACGGTGAATGTGAGCTTTTCGGAAACGGTCACATCAACGATACTTATTTCGTTTATTCAACTCCTCCCTGTATTCTTCAGAAGGTAAACACCAATACGTTCAAAGAGCCTGTGAAGGTTATGGAGAACATCAAGGCTGTTACTGAGCACATTTCAAAGAAGCTTGAGAAGGACGGCGGTGACATGGATCGCGGAACTCTCAGATTCCTCGACTCAGACAGCGGTGTACCTTATTATATTACCGAAAACGGAGATTTCTTCCGTATGTACCGTTTTGTCGGCGGCGCTCATTCATGTGATTCCACCGACGACCCCATGCAGCTCTACTATGCGGCAAAGGCATTCGGTCACTTCCAGAATATGCTTGCCGATTTCCCTGCAGAAAAGCTCCACGAGGTTATTGTAAACTTCCATAACACCAAGTCACGTTATGCTGACTTCAAGAAGGCTGTAGCCGAAGATCTTTCAGGCAGAGCTTGCAACTGTGCTGATGAGATAAAGTTCGTTCTTGACCGTGAGGCTGACGCCTCTGTCGTAGTTGACGACATCGCTGCAGGTAAGATTCCCCTCAGAGTTACTCATAACGATACAAAGATCAACAATGTTCTCCTTGACGACGTAACAGGTGAGGGCGTATGCGTTATTGACCTTGACACCGTAATGCCCGGAAGCCTCCTTTACGATTTCGGTGATGCTCTTCGCTCAGGCGGCTCAAGCGGTGCCGAGGATGAGCCTGACCTTTCAAAGATCTGGTTTGATGCGGCAAAGTTTGAAGCATTTACAAAGGGCTTCCTCGAAGTTCTTCCTTCAATCACCGAGCGTGAGCTTGAGCTTCTTCCTTTCTCTGTAAAGCTGATGACACTTGAATGCGGCTCAAGATTCCTTGCGGATTATCTGAACGGAGACACATATTTCAGAACACATTATCCCGAGCACAACCTGGTCAGAGCAAGAACACAGTTCAAGCTCGTTGCCGATATCGAGTCTAAGCACGATGAGCTTATGGAAATCGTTGAAAAGGCAGTAAATAAGTAATAATGAAGGGTCTCCGTGAAAAATGGGGACCCTTTTCGCTTTTTATTTGAAGTAATGAAGGGAGAAGATAATGAAAAAGGCAAATAAAGCTAAATTTTTCGCTTGGTTTTTCGGTATTCTGTCGCTGTTGCTTGTACTTGTACTTATAGCAGCTGTCTTTATAATTGTAAAACTGAACCGTAACAATATGTTTTCTAAAAGCATATTGCTTGATAACAACTATTTTATGGATTACAGCTTTTTTGAAAACAAAGAGGAAAGTGAGAACGAAGAACAAAAAGATGTTTACGTTGATGGGATGGTAGTACGCGAATATATTGAATATAATTCAGACGGAGATGCTGTGATCATCAGTACATATGTTGATCGGGAGTTAAAAGAGTATATTGACGGCATTATGTCACGCCTTGATAACCTGTACGGAGGTTACTTGGAAAGCATAGTGATCAGGAATAAAATAGAAAACAATCTGTATTCTATTTATGAGACATATGGAATTAACCAAACCGGCGATGAAGCCGCCGAGACATATCTTCTTAAACAGCATGATCTGACACTTTCTCTTGTAACGGGGAAAGTTAAACTTGATATTCCGTATATTTCTCAGGAAGGTGAATTTCCAAACGGTTGCGAAGCAGTTTCGGCAGTTATGCTGCTTCAAAATTTAGGCTTTGATATAGACCCCGGAGAATTTATTGATGAGTATTTGAAGTGCGAGGAAACCTATATAAAATGGGGTTGCCGCTACGGTCCGAACCCCAAGAAAGCTTACGTCGGAGACCCCCGTGACGAGGACGGCGGCTTCGGATGCTTTGCTCCCGTAATTGTTAATGCATTAAACGAATACCTTCCATCTGAGTATACGGCTTTCAATACAACGGGGATGTCATTGAACTCTTTGAAAAGTAATTTCCTCGACAGAGGTATTCCCGTTGCAGTTTGGGTTACCGTAGAAATGGAGGAGATCGATAAAATTCTCCAATGGCAATCCTACGATAAAAAAGAAACGTATCTGTATCCCGCAAATGAACACTGTATGGTTCTTATAGGGTATACCGATGACACATATATATTTGCCGACCCGTATAATTCTAACGGTATTGTTGAATATTCAGAAAGCGAAACAGTTCTTGCTTTTAATTCCCTTGGAATGCAGTCTGTCGTAATTGTCGATTCGTCATCCATTAATTAAACCACATAAAAAACAGCGTGCACTTTATGAACGCTGTTTTTTCAATTCAGTTCTATTTATTCACTTTATGCTCGGTCAGAACGAATTTTCCTTTCAGCTCTGTCCAGTTGTCAAGGTCGTGAATATTGTCCTTAACACTAACCCAAAGAGCTTCTTCGAACTGATTTCCGTTGTTGGACAGGATGTCCCAATTCCATGAGAGAATAACAAACTGATCATGGGCTGTCTTTTCATTACTGTTAATTGACTTGCCCGTAAACGGATTCTTGGGATCTTTAATAAGTCCGTCGGTTGCAAGAGTCGGTACGTCTGCATTAGTCATAAACTCATCGGACGTTTCAAAACCTGTGGCTCCGATTTCTTTTACCATAAGGAGGGGGAAGTACATTTCGGTATTCTTAAGTCCTTCGGTACTGTTTCCAATGTACATATCCTTATTGTGAGCAAGATTGTGTCCGTGGTCAGAAACGAGAATGATCTTTGTGTTGTCGTATACTCCCTGTTCTCTCAGATAATCGAACCAATCCGCAAGTCTGAGCAGCGCCGACATATTAGCATGGTAATGAATCATTTGAGAGCTTGTTGTCATTGAAAGCTCTTTACCGTCAACTACAAAGCGTCCTTCGTTTTCGCTGTCGTACTCAGTGTTATCGACGTTCTGCGACGGAACGTAGTCGGGAGTCTGAAGAAGGATCGGCTCATGAGTCATATCATTGGTCATGAAAAGGAAATTGTCTGATTCGTCGTCAACGATATTTGTCATGTTCTCAAGGTTGAGTATAACGTTATATCCGTTCATGAATGTTGAGGGTACTCCGGATGCTTCGTGTAACGACGTCATTGACTGAACACTGTACTTGAAGGTGTTATCATCTATGCTCACTTCATCGCTTGATGCCGACGCTACGTTAAGCTGATTATATACGCCGTCGTCGTAGATCACAGGCTGAATGACCAGCGGCATTACCTTCATAAGGCTCAGACAGAAGAAGTTGCGGTGATTGTTTGAGATCTCAGCTTGCTTTTGAAGCTTTTGCTGCTCCATCAGTTTGTCGAATCCTTCTTCGACAGTTTCGGGTGAACCGAAAATTCCGTTTGCGTGATATGCATTGATGTTTTCGTAACTGTCGTAGATGGAAAGGTCAGAGATCCATTCATATCCCGCGTAGGTTGGGTCAATTACAGTAACGTCATATCCGTTTTCGGAGAAAAGAACGGGCATCACCTTAAGAGCTTCGTCATGCTTGTCACCAAGCGATTCATTCTCTCTTTTATTCATCTCTACGGGAGTATACTCGTAACCTCCCAGGAGAGGGGGAAGAGCAAAGTTTGTCTTGCCGCCGAAGGAGAGTACGTTGGAATAGTAGGTGAAGCCGTCGAATTTTTCGGCAAGCTCAGGCTTTTCATTGAAGATATATGGGACGTATTCGCCCACAGCGCGGTCAAGCATGATCACAACAACGTTTTCTCCGGATTTACTGAGATTGAAGTTGGCAAATTCATTTTGACTACTGAATGAAAGCTTGTCAAGGGAGGAGTTGATCTTTGTCACGTTCAAGCCTGACATTCCTCCCAAAGCGATAATACCGGTAAGCATCACAAGGGAGCATACCTTGCCAAAGGTTTCCCCACGCAGCTTTGCAGAAATGAGGAAGAGGACAATACACACAGCCGCGATAACAGCGAGGTTAATAAGTATCATCTTCGTCTCCGCGGATACCCCGTTGTCGTATTGCAAAACACGTGAGATATTACCAAGATCAGTGCCGAAGAACATATAGTTCACAAGGGTTACAATACTGAGAATTACCATGAGTCTTTCGAAAACAACCTTGTATCTCTCGTTGGCAAGCCAGTAAAACACTCCCATCCAAACAAGGAAGAATCCCGCGCTCATTGCCGCAGTGCTGACGATGTACCACAGCGGATTATGATAATATACCAAGTCTACGTATTCCTGAGGAGATGCGGAAATAAATGCCGAGGGGATGAGAACACCCACAAGTACAGTTAGGAAAACTCCGCCGAGAATGAAGGTCTTGCGGTTCGGCTTTACTTCGGCTTTTTCTTTTCTCACTATTCTGATCTTTGACTTGATAAGAGATATAGCACCCGGGAGAATGAGAATAGCACCGATCACGCATAGAACAGTCTTCTTGTATTCGTATTCGGTGTTAAAGAAGAATAAGCTGTAGATAATTGCGGCAGCACCCAAAACGGAGGTCATGATCTTCAGAACAAGGGAAGGATTCTTTATTTTGTAGAAGATGTTCTTAACAAGTGAGAATACGTTGTTGAGTGTCCAGTAGAACACAAGTCCCGAAGGTGAAGTATAGAGGAAGACGAGGAAAAATGCCGCCATTCCGTAAAGCTGAATTTTTGTCTTGAGAGGGAAGCCCTTGAGGTAGATGGCGCTTGAAACGACGTTGATTGCCGTCATCAGAACAGGAAGAAGGTTTATAGTCAAGCTTCCTATAACGATAAGTCCGTCAGGCGCACCAAGGTCAGTGATGGGACCGAAGGATTTACCGTTGAGGATGGAAAGGTGTGACAGGAACTGATAAGCCGCCATAAAGAAGGGTATTTCAAGCAGGAGGGAAACAGATCCGTTCAAAGCAGAGGTAGGTTTGTGATTATTCTGACGGTAATATGTCTGAAGAATCATCATCCTTTCGTCGCCCGAGAAGGTCTTTTTGATGTGCGCGACACCGCGGCTTAGTCTCGCTTCTTCGTCACGTGCCTTTTCTTGCATGGCATCTGCTCTCTTATACAGAGGGAGGACCAATATGTTCATAAGAAGGCTGAGAAATATGATGGCAAATCCCGGATTTCCGATAAATTTGTAAGCGGCACCGTATATATATTCGAAAATAAGCTTGAGTGGGCCGATAAACAGAGTTTCTATAATGCTGAAAAAGCTCATTTTTTATCTTCCTCCTTAGCTTTTGTAATTTCATCATATTTTTTGATAAGGAAATCAACAGTGCGGCGTGCACCTTCTCCCTTATGCTCCCACGTTTCTTCGGCAGCAATACGCCGTCCTTCGGCAAACGCGGGATTTTCAATGCAATGGTCGATAAGATCCTTGAGATCGTCCATATTCTCTTCGTTAAGCTGACCTCCGAGCTTCGGCAGAACACCTGACGTCCACAAAGGCTCGTCAAGCCACCAATGGTCATAAAGGCTTACGTCAAAATTGGGATCCGTGCAGATAACGGGCTTGTCGTATATAAGTGCAAAGTCGAAAATGACACCCGAAAAATCGGAAATGAGGATATCGGAGCGTCTGAGAACTTCAAAATTATCGGTGTCACGGTTCCATTCAAGTCTGTCTGAGTTTGGATACTTCTTTATGAGTTTATCGATCATTTCAGTTTCAGACTTGAATGACTGAGGGTGCGGACGAATAATTATTTTATAGCCTGTCTTAAGTAAAACCTCGAAGATCTTTTCTCCGTAAACACTGAGAATGGCACTCTTTCCCCAGGAAGGAGCAAGAAGTACGGTTCTTTCGTGGTCGGGAAGCACTCCTGCAGCGACAAATCTCTCCGCCATTACGTCCATATAGGGAATACCTACGGTCACGAGCTCTTTTTCGGGGAGATTTCTCAGCTTTTCAAGCTTGCGTATCTGCTTTACCTGATAATCGCCTGAAAGAAGAATTGAGTCATAGTAATCGATACCGAACATTCTGTAGAGAGTAATGTCACTTGAAGCATGGGGAATGTGTACATAATGGTCGACCCGTTTGGAACGTTTCCACTGATATACACCAAGCCCCGGGGTCGTGGAAAGCACAACGGATGCATTGAGAAAATTAAGCTTTGCGAAGGCTTTGTTGTCTTTTCCTACAAACACGGACTTCACGTGGGGCAGGTCACATTCAAGTGCTTTGTCGTCGTCAGATGCGGTCATATAAACCACGTCGATCCCGCGGCTGTTCATTTCCTTGCAAATAGGCTCGAAAATATTCCAATATCTTTTGTCATCCGAAAAAATAACGTAGGGCAGCTTCTTGTCATTTTCACTGACCTTTCCGCCGCTGAGCATAAATCTCAGCTTGATGAATAACATTCTTAGAGAGTAAATACCTGCGCCGATGATTCCGATAAGAATCGTGAAGAGCATACTTCCCGTGCCCGGATCGATGTATAGAGTCATTTTTCGTGCTCCTATAGTGATTTTTTTGTGAATATGTGAAGTATACCTGAAGATAATCTCATAGGCTCAAAGAATAAACAAACCGACGGTACGCTTCAAATATCTTCCAAATAAATATTATAACACAAAAGTATACGAAAATCAAGATTTTTGAGTAAGAGAATGGAACTTTTGCCTTGATTTTGGATTTGGACTTAAAACTCAAAAGTACCGTCGGATAAACGGTACTTTTGACAGGTAGATTTTAGACTCAGTGTTGTTTTCGGGAAAATATCTCCCTTATATCAGCCGCGGCGAAAATTCCGCAAACGAGAACTATGGCACCGCATAGTATTGTGGGTACATTTATTACTGAAGTATCTCTCAGTATGATAACTGTGAAAACAATTGCCCAGGCTGAGTAGGTTACGTTAAGAGCCATTGATTTTGATGCTCCGATCTTTGCAATGGCTTTATAGTAAAAGAGGTAGGATACCGTAGCAAAGAGAGCAGCGATGGCGATCGTAGGCAATAACCATCCCGTACCGTCCGTGAACAGCTTGGCTGTGAATCCCCAAGCCTTCAGTACGGGAAGGATGATAATACCGTAAGTCAGTGCAGACGTGGTCTGGCGTATCTGCAGTGCGTATTCGTCAGTTATCTCTCCGTCCCTCAGACATTTTGCAAGAATGACCGCTTCAATTCCCCAGCCGAATGCACACATAGCCGCACCTAAGATTCCGAGAAAGTAGTTTTTAACTTCGATCTCGGGAGAATAGCTAAGACCGTAAACGCCGAGAAGTGTGATAATCAGGAAGATCCACTGATGCCATTTCATTTTCTCTTTTAAGAAAATATATGCCAAAACACTTCCTATTGCGGGGAAGATTGCACTTGCAACCGCACCGACCGATGCTCCCATGTAGTTTACCGCAAGTACATAGCCTGTCATTCCGATAGGACCGCCGATGACTGCGGCAATTACTACCCATTTTCCGCTTTTTGTACGGAATGCTTTCCAGACCTTGGAAAAGTTACCCCTTATGAGGTTATATAATAACGACCAGATAGCCGACGCGAAATCGTGCAGAAAAGTGCTGACGAAAGGTGCGAGAAAGATCGCTTGCTCTGTAGTCGCAAAAGGTGACATTGCGAGGGCAATTCCGAGAATTACGGTTTCTATTGCCCACGTTATACCTGCTAAAATTCCTGCAAACATAACTGTTATCCTCCTGTTAGATCTTACTGTATTCGTTAATAAAGCCCTTGAGCCTTGTATAACGTTCAGACGCCCAATCCTCCATGCTCTGACCGTCATACGGCACACGTGCCTTTGCCCACAATGTCCACAGATAATCAACATATATCTTGTTAGCAAGGAAATGCTTCGTTTCGGTTACCGACGGGGCATGACCGAGATAGTATTCAAGGAGTTTTTTGTCATGTGAAGCTTCAAATTCTGCCTCTATGGAAACGTCTGCAAGGTCCCACATTGCATCATTCATTCCTGCATACTCCCAGTCAATGAGGTACATCCGTCCGTTGCCCATTACCCAGTTTTCGCACAGCGCATCGTTGTGGCAGGGGACCTTCTTTATGTTGACCGATGCGTCAACCTCGGCTTTAACAGCAAAAACTTTCGATTTGATGTCGGTATAATCCTCGAATAAATCAACGTTGCAGTTTCGGATGATCTGTTCATAATTTTCAGCCATATCGAACACTTCGAACGGCACACCTGTATCAACGCCGCAAGTGTGAAGAGTGTTGAAGATGCTTGCAACCAAATGGAGCTTGTCGTCTTCTTTCAGAGTGACCTTTGACATTGTTACTGCATTATTGATATATTCCGTAACCTTTGAGCCGTCCTCTCCAAAGTAGAGTACTTTAGCATCAATACCGAGACTTGTGGCAAGGGAAGTGCTTTTCAACTCGTCACGGCGGTCGATCATTTCCTCAGTTCCTTCTCCCGGTATACGTACGACAAATTTTCTGCCATCTTCAAGTGTCACAGCGTATGTATGATTGGTGAGCCCGCCCATTCTTGTTATATCTGTAACGGCAACTTCACCAAGCACGTCTGACGTTAGCCTTTTTATTTTCGGAATATCTTCTTTTTTTATGTTTTTGATCATTGCTACACCTCCAAATGTTCAAATGTTGATCTGATCTTTCGATAATTGAACACACTGTCTATTATATCACGTTATTTTCAAAAGTCAAGACCACGGAGTTAATTTGTTGGGAGCTTTGGTCAAATATTTCAAAATGTTGCAACGATTTCATTAACTCATAAAAGTATTAACTTTTTTTACTAATTTTACTGCAAGCTATTGACTGAATAGTAAAATACTGATATACTTATTGGTGTATAAAAGTATCGCAGAACATCTATTTTTATAAATCAAGAGGAGCACGTTATGGCAAAAAGTATTAAAGACATTCTCGATCTTATCCGCGAGAAAGACATCAAGATGGTTGACTTCAAGATGGTTGACATCAATGGTCAGTACCGTCACGTAACTATCCCCGCAGAAAACTTTTCCGAGGACACAATGAAAAGCGGTATCGGCTTTGACGCTTCCAACTACGGTTACGCTGTGGTTGAGAAGAGTGACATGGTATTTATCCCCGATCCCGACACAGCGATGATCGACCCCTTCTGCAGCATTCCCACTCTTACAATGACAGGTAACGCGATGATCATCGATTCTCCCGAGAACCGTCCTCTCGCACAGTACCCCAGAAACATCATCCGCGCCGCTGTTGAAGAAATGAAGAAAAGCGGTGTGGCTGACACAATGTACATCCTCCCCGAGTTTGAGTTCTATCTCTTCGACGAGGTTAACTGGGGCGTTGAGTCTAACTACATCGGTGCTTCCGTTGATGCAGTTCAGTCTTACTGGAACAGTTCAACAGAGGGCAAGGGTGTAGTTGTTCCCAAGCAGAAAAACTATCACATCGCAAAGCCCTTTGATATTTCCTACGAGTGCCGCAGTGAGATGTGCCTACTTATGAAGGAAGCAGGAATTGACATCAACTACCATCATCCCGAGGTAGCGGCTTCCGGTCAGTTTGAGATCGAGCCTCAGCTCGGTGAAGTAGTTCACATGGCTGACGCAACAATGATGATCAAGTACATAATTCACAACACAGCTCTCAAATACGGCAAGAGTGCAACCTTCATGCCTAAGCCCATCTACGGCGAGGCAGGAAGCGGTATGCACGTTCATATGCTTCTCATGAAGGACGGTCAGCCCGTATTCTCCGACGATAACGGTTACTCTCACCTCAGCGAGACTGCACACTACTTCATGGGCGGTCTTCTGAAGCATATCGCGGCTCTCTGTGCCATCACCAACCCCAGCACAAACTCCTTTAAGCGTCTCGTTCCCGGTTTCGAGGCTCCTGTAACTGTTGGTTACGCAACCTCCAACAGAAGTGCGGTTATCCGTATTCCCGCATACGCTAAGAGCCCCGAAAAGAGAAGATTCGAGCTTCGTAACCCCGACGCGACCTGTAATCCCTACTTCTGCTATGCGGCGATCCTCATGGCAGGTCTTGACGGTATCAAGAATAAGATCGATCCTCACGCAAACGGCTGGGGACCCTACGACATGAACCTTTACCACCTCAGCGACGAGGAAAAGGCAAAGCTTCACCACCTTCCCACCTCTCTCCCTGAGGCGCTCGATGCACTTGAGGCAGACAACGCATTCCTTACCGATAGCGGTGTATTCCCCAAGGAGCTTATCGCAAACTTCATCAAGAACAAGAGAGCAGAGTGCGCAGATCTTGCGAAGATCCCTCACCCTGCAGAATTTGAAAAGTATTATAATCTTTAATAAAAGTGCCTGCATCGCTTCGGCGGTGCAGGCTTTTAATTAAGCTGACGGACAGTACGTTGTACTGCCCGTCATTCTTTATTGGATTTAAAGTCCTGGACTCAGCTTATTTCCTCAGCAGAAGCTTCTTTTTTGTCGTATATCTCGCTGATAAGACTCATCCACTTACTCGGGATTCTGTCGAACTCTTCGATCTCGGAGATGTCGAGATGGTCAAGAGAATCGATGAACTTCAGTCCGTACTTACCGAACTTATTGTAAAGATCGCGGCACATTTCCTGTACTAATGCGTTATCTGCGGGGTCTTCGCTCTTGTAAAGCTGATTAAATACAATGTCAAGCTTTATCCACTCGTACTGAGCCATTACAACGTCAGCGTTAGCGAACTTGAAGGCGGTGTCGGTCTTGAGTCTGCCGTCAGCCATCAGTGCGAGAACGTCGTCGATGTATGACTTCATATACATATGCATCATGTTTTCAGCGGGAGTTTTGTTGTCAACGATTACACAGCGGTCATAGTTGTTTTCAACCGTCATGATAGCGTTGTAGATACTCTCCCAACCGTCGCCGTAGAATCCGGCGATGAAGTCCTGCATATAGCCGTAGTATTCTTCCTCTGTAAGATATGGATCCCACATTACCTTGGTGAGAAGATATGAGTGAAGGGCGATGAACTCTCCGTTGTTGAGCTGATAATCGTTATTGTTGAAAACGTAGCTTACGTTGTTTTCAACGAAGAGCTGATAGTTACCTACAACTTCTGTATATCCCATTGTGGGGTAGGGTGTACCGTCGAGGTCCCACTGATATGAGTAGTCCCATATCTGAATTTCCTTTGCGATTTTTGACCACGCTTCAACTTCTTCACTGAAGTCTTCATTTCCGGGACATTCATGTGTGAAGGGATGATTGAAACAGTTGTAGATAGGACAGAACTGAACTACGATGTTGTCTCTCGCGATGATTCCTTCCGGAGGATTTTGAGTGCTTTGGTATGCAAATGTATGGATCTTAATGTTAGGATAGTCTTTTACAAGCTCGTCGGACATTCTGTTGACAAACTCGATCATTGTACCGGAGACCCTACCGCCGTACTTTTCATAGCTTGCGAGACAGTTTTCACACTGGCAGAAATTTTCGTTATCATTGTGGGAGATGGAAATGATATCAGCGTCGGGGTACTCTTCAAGCTTCTTCTTTGCATTGGCGAGCATAAACTCAAACACCTCGTCACTTGTGAGACAAGGCTGATTTTCAGCCTGTGTGCTGTAGTCACCGTCAAGCTCGTCAAATGTGTGACAGTGGTTACCTGCCCACTTTATATCGCGGTTGGATTTGTTTTTAACTGCAATTCCCGAAGGTACGGTCTCTCTGTAGCCATAGTGATGGAGAATGCGATAGGTAATGAGGGGAGCTTCGTCGTAGTTTGCGTCGGTGATGTTGATCTCGTCTGCGGGCTTGATATAGTCAAGATCATTTGTGATGTATCTTACGCCCACAAACTGCTCGAGGAAGTCATATGCACCGTAAACTGCACCGAGGTTGGCATGACCGCTTATGGTTACAGAGCCGTTTTCACTCTTAACGGAAAAGCTGTCGTCAAACTCCTTGTCAGAGGCGATGGTTTCAATAGCGATATACAGTCCCTCGGGAGTACCTGTCTTTACGGGAATCTTAACACCGGTTGCCTCTTCAATGTAGTAAGCAATATCCTCAGCAGCCGCTTTTACAAATTCATCGGCATCTTCGGGATAGTAAACCGTGTACTCTGAAATATCGTTACCCTCGATCGTGAGCTTCTTTACGGGATATTCAAAGGTGTCTTTGTATGCGAAGTTGTTTTCGATCTTCAGTCCCTTTTCATCGGTGCAGTCAGCAAGGAACTTTACAACACCGCCGTAAAGACCGTCGGCGGTTGCACCGTCGATGAAAATCTTATCTCCCACGGTTTTGATCTCAAACTCGTCACGGATGAGCTTTGAAGTGTCAATTTTGTTACCGCGGTTTGTTTTACCGAGGACGATCTCGCGGACATAGCGACCTTCCGCCTGGTCGATTACCTTGATGTCGGTGCCGCATACTTTCTTCATCTGCCAGGTCATACGCTCAGCGGCAGATACTGCACCTTCGTCGTTTTTGTCGATGACTACAACGTATTCTTCGTTCTCTGTTTCGACAATCTTTTCTTCTGTTGCGGCTTCCGTTGCCGCAGTTGTACCGTTTGTCTCACCGCTTTCCGTATTTCCGCAAGCCGTAACGGAAATTAGCATTACAGCGGCGAGAATGGCTGATAATGTGCGTTTGAACATGATACTATTCCTCCTATAAGATACATAAGTGAGTAAGGGGCACGGAGTGACACCGCAAGCCGCCTTTCAAAGTACGTTTTTTGTTAACCGTTATTTTCCGCGTTCTTCTTTGCCCAATAAGCTTCTGTGGCTCTGTCGAATTCAGCCATAGATTCCTCTGTAGGAATATATTCAGCAAGCTCTGTTGAGGGAATAGTAGGCGGTGTGCCGTCGGATCCCCACATGGGAGAAGAGAAATCGTTTTCCCACTTTACGCGGTCCTCTTCCAGGTGGAAGTCCGGAACATCGTAGGGAACACCGTACTCAAGTGCGCTCTTATGCGCGAGGATCGCAATAGCGGAAAGTGTAGTACCGAAGTACACGTCGAACATGGGCTGCTTTCCTTCTCTGATAGAGTCGCAGAATACCTTAGAGGTGAAGAAGTCACCGCCGCCGTGGCCTGCCTTCTCGGCGAGATCCTTGTCCTCAATATTCCATTCGGGATAGTAGGAGTTACTTTCCTTCAAGCCTTCTGGGATAAAGCTGTCATTGAAGCGGAGTGTAACTCGCTCCGTGTCACCTCTGACGTTTTCGATCTGACCGATAGAACCGCAGATTCTGTATGTGTTGTCGTGACCGCCGAACTGTGACCAGCCGAACACTCTGAATACGCTTCCGTCTTCGTTAAAACAGCTTACCATAGCGCTTCTGTCGGGGAGTCGCCAATAAAGGTCACCCATAAAGTTTTCTTTTGTGTGAGGATATGATATGGGGAACGCACTAATTCTCTTCGGCATAACGCCCGTGATGTAGCAAAGGGGAGCAAGCGCGTGTGTGATGTAGTAAACTCTGGGCATATGGTATCTCCAATGCTTGGAGTCGGGACAGAGTTCAGCGGTGAAACCGTCGCCCCAGATGGGATGGTTGTATTCACCCTCCGCATATAGCACCTTACCGAGAACACCGCTTTGATATACACGGCGCATTTCCTGGTTAAACTTCATGTAGGGGTAGTTTTCGGCAAGCATATAGATTGCCTCGCTCTTCTCAGCGGCACGAACGAGGGCAACCGCCTCACCCATGGTACCTGCGGGAGTACACTCGCTGAGAACGTGGATGTTCTTCTCAAGAGCCTTAATTGCGTAGGGTGCGTGCTCGTGGAAGTAGTTTGCGATAACTACCGCGTCAAGTCCCTCGTGGTTTATGAACTTGTCGAAGTCGGTATATGCCGTAACTCCCGGGTACTGCTCTTGTTTCTTCGTGAGAAGCTTCTCGTTTTTGTCACAGATGGCAATAAGCTCTGCACCGTTCTTTTTCATGTTGCCGACAAAGTCATCACCTCTTCCGAGACCGAAGACACCAAATCTGATTTTTGTCATGTTGTTCCTCCTTTCTATGAGAGCTTTAACACTCCCGTAAATTTTTTTTGTTATTATTTTTTGCTTGCGTAATAATCCGCAACAGCATTGTCATATTCAGCCATGGACTCTTCTGTGGGAACGTATTCAGGAAGCTCCGTGGAGGGGATGGTGGGCGCTGTGCCGTCTGAGCCCCACATGGGAGATGAGAAATCGTTTTCCCACTTTACGCGGTCCTCTTCCTTATGGAAGTCCGGAACATCGTAGGGAACACCGTATTCAAGTGCACTCTTGTGAGCGAGGATGGCAACAGCGGAGAGAGTTGTACCGAAGTACACGTCGAACATGGGCTGCTTTCCTTCTCTGATGCAGTCGCAGAATACCTTAGAGGTGAAGAAGTCACCGCCGCCGTGGCCTGCCTTCTCTGCGAGATCCTTGTCTTCAATGTTCCACTCGGGGGTATACTTGTTTACGTGCTTCATACCCTCGGGCTGATCGCAGCTGTTAAAGCGAAGCATGATCTGATCATCTTCACCGCGGATGTTTTCGATCTGACCCTTGGTTCCGCAGATTCTGTATGTGTTATCCTCAGCACCGAACTGAGCCCAACCTGTTACTCGGAATACGGAGCCGTCATCGTTGAAGCAGCTGACTATAGCGCTTCTGTCGGGAAGTCTCCAGTAAAGATCGCTTCCGAAGGATTCCTTTGTGTGGGGACAGGAAACGGGGAATGCGGATACTCTCTTCGGCATAGCACCCGTGATGTAGCAAAGGGGAGCAAGCGCGTGTGTGATGTAGTAAACTCTGGGCATATGGTATCTCCAATGCTTGGAGTCGGGACAGAGATCTGCTACCCAGTCACCCCATATGGGATGGTTGTACTCACCCTCGGCAAAGAGTACCTTACCGAGATCGCCTCTCTGATATACGCGGCGCATTTCCTGGTTAAACTTCATGTAGGGGTAGTTTTCGGCGAGCATATAGATTGCGTCACTCTTCTCAGCGGCACGAACGAGGGCAACCGCTTCACCCATAGTACCTGCGGGTGTACACTCGCTGAGAACGTGGATGTTCTTCTCAAGAGCCTTAATTGCGTAGGGTGCGTGCTCGTGGAAATAGTTTGCGATGATAACTGCGTCAAGACCCTCATGATTTATAAACTCGTCAAAGTTGTTGTAAAGCGCAACACCGGGGTATCTTTCTTTTTTGCCGGCAAGCAGCTTCTCGTCCTTGTCGCACAAAGCTACGAGCTCACAGTTGCAAGCAAGCATATTGTTGACAAATGACATTCCACGTCCGAGTCCGAAGACACCAAATTTGATCTGTTTCATAATTTTTTTCTCCTTAATTTATAATTAAATTTAAATTTAATGTTAATTTTAATTTTAATTCAATTGCGGTAATACGAGTGCGATTAAACCTATAAACGAAAGTGAAACCGACAGAATTTCACGTTTGGACGGCTTTTGACCTATCAAAGCAGCAATGATTGTGGATGCAATCATGACACCGCCGGTGATAAATGGATACTGAACAGAGGCGGGGAGAGCCGCAAGGGAAAGAACGAGAAGAAAATTTGCTACTTGGTTTATAGCACCCCCACCGAACGAATAAAAGATCACCGAAGGCTTCGGTCTTTTCAGCTTTTTTATCATGTGAATCACGATAATCAGAGAAATTACAGCCATACAGATCGCAGTCCAAAGCGAATATGATGCTTCATCGGTTTTGTTGAAATTACCGCTTTGGAACAGCTTTGCAAGAACTCCCGACATACCGTTAAGTGTGAAAATTCCTATGTAGTAAAGTGTCCCGCCTTTGCTGTTGTCACGGCATACGGTACAGGCAAGCGCCGCAATAACAAGAACGGTACAGATGATCTTTCCGACGGTAATTCCTTCACCGTAGAAAGCGATGCCGAGTATGAAAGGAAGCATCATACCGCCGAGCATCGAAAACACGGAATAGAGAGAAAGATTGATCTTACCCAGTGCTTTAAGCGAACAGTAGGAAAAGAGAATGTTGTTTACGGCGGTAGCACAAGCCATGATCATCGTAAAAGGTGCAATACCGATGCTTGTTCCCGTGACGAAGAAAAGGCAAATGGCACCTGCGATTGCGGACAGAAGCGAGTAGAAAAATGTAGAGACAGCGCTGCCGCCCATTTCCTTTTCATAACGGTCGGTGAAAAAGAACTGTACCGAAAACATAAGCACTGCTACCGAAACGGCGATATAATTCATATAAACTCCAATGTTTTTGATTTACTGGTTACATTATAACACTGTTTTTTTTTGTTGTATATGGAAAAAATACATTTATATATGGAAAATGGTTGATTTTTTAACTTTTTCGTGCTATACTTCAATAAACGAAATCATTTCGGAGGAACAAAATGAAAAACTTAAATGTATGTAAGTTCAATCAAATACGATCGGGGGATCTTATCTGTGAAAACTTTATTTATGAAACTGAGGATACACAGAAAGAGACCCTTACAGCGAAAAATTTTGTTCTGAATCTTGTTTGCGAGGGTAAGGGTATTGTCACTTGCGGCGAAGAATGCTTTGATGTTTCTGCGGGAGACATATTTTTCGTGCTGAAAGGTGAAAGCTTTTCCGTTTCATCGGCTGAAGGCTGTGAGTTGTTATATATGTACATCAGCTTTAACGGTAGACGGGCTTACGAATATGTGGAAAGGTTCGGGGTAGGTGTTAATTACAGACACTTTTGCGGTTATGAATATCTCATACCTTTTTGGAAAGAGAGTCAGGAAATTGCCCGTGAAGAAAACATAGACCTTTTGAGCGAGGCAGTGCTTGTTTATTCACTTGCAAGACTTACAGTTGAAAAAAAGAGAAACTCCGATCTTATCTCACGAATGATAGAACTGACAAATGAGTATTTTACAGATCCTGCGTTTTCCGTTTCAGCTCTTGCCAATGAACTTGGTTATGACAAAAAATACCTTTCTTCCGTTTTCAAACGGAAGAAAGGTATTACGTACACAAATTACCTTAAAGGTCTCAGAATCCGCCGCGCTGTGTTTTACATGGAAGAAGGTGTCAACAGTGTAAAAAACGCGGCGTTTTTGTCAGGTTTTAATGATCCCCTTTATTTCTCTAAGGTGTTTACCGCTGAGATTGGGATAACGCCGAAGGATTTCATAAAGAAGGTTGAGCAAAACGGTAAAAAGTGATCAAAGTTCAATTTCAAGTCCTACAGGACAGTGGTCGCTTCCCATTACGTCACCGAGAATAAAGCTGTCGGAAACGAGAGGGAAGAGTCTGTCAGACACAACGAAGTAGTCAATACGCCAACCAACGTTCTTTTCACGAGCTTTCATCATGTAACTCCACCAGGTATATTCCACCTTGTCGGGGTACAAACGTCTGAAAGTATCGGTAAACCCGCTTTCAAGAAGCTCTGTAAATTTGCCTCTTTCTTCATCAGAGAACCCCGCACTTTTGTGGTTAGTCTTTGGATTCTTAAGGTCTATCTCACAATGCGCCACATTCAGGTCTCCGCAGTAGACGATAGGTTTCTTCTCGTCAAGAGTTTTGATATAACTTCGCAGAACATCCTCCCAAGCCATTCTGTAGTCAAGACGTGCAAGCTCGCGCTGAGCATTGGGAGTGTAAACACAAAGCAGATAGAAGTTTTCGTATTCAAGAGTGATGGCGCGTCCCTCGGTGTCGTGCTCGGGAATGCCGATACCGTAGCTTACTGAAATCGGCTTATGCTTTGTAAAGACCGCAGTACCCGAATACCCCTTTTTTTCTGCGCTGTACCAATAATCAAAGTATCCGTCAGGGGAAAAATCCGCCTGACCTGGCTGCATTTTTGTTTCCTGCAGGCACACGAAATCAGCGTCTGCGGAAGCAAAAAAATCCGCAAAACCCTTTGTAAGACAGGCTCTGAAGCCGTTAACGTTCCAAGAAATAAATTTCATAACAGTATCCGCCTTATAATGAGAATTTTGTGATTACATTATAACACAAATAATCACAAATTTCAAAAGAAAAAATTTTGTCTGTTGTCAAAATACAGTTTTTTTGATATAATAAACCCAAAATATGTGTAAAGGAGTCTTATCATGCTCAGAACATACTACAAGGGACTTCAGGACGATTGTCTCGTTATAAAATGCGCTCATGCCGACGGAGGACCGTACGACGATCCGTACTACAAATTTTCACTCGACCACATCGCAGGAGTTAAAGATGAAGCTCTTGCTCTCGCAGGGGATGAAAAGGAAGCTGTAAGATATATTATTGAATCTTTGACAGACATAGTGAAGGCAGGCAACCACGCCCTCGCGGACGCATTCGGTTCTGCCGCGTATCATTATTTCGATATGTTGCTGGGGAACAGCCAAGGTGAGACTTTTTTCGTGCGCCTTAAAACCCTCAGAGAAAAATTCGGTGAGAATTATTTCCCTTTTATACAGTAACAACAAAAAGAGGCGCACTGCCTCTTTTTGTTTACAGCTCTTCAATTTTCAAACCCCTATAATAATATTCTCTGTCTCTTTCACCGATCTCCCGTATTACACGGCAAGGGTTCCCCACAGCGATAACATTAGCGGGGAGATCCTTTGTAACCACGCTTCCCGCGCCTACAACGGTGTTGTCACCGATACTAACTCCGGGGAGTACCACGACTCCCGCACCAAGCCAACAGCACTTTCCGATTGTGATCGGAGCATTGTACTGGGTACCAAGCTCTCTCAGAGAGGGAAGTATGGGATGTCCAGCCGTAGCAAGAACTACGTTTGGACCGAACTTTGTAAAGTCACCAACGTAAATATGCGTGTCGTCCACCATTGTTAAGTTAAAGTTGGCGTAAACGTTCTTGCCGAAATGAACGTGATGACCGCCCCAGTTTGCGTGAAGCGGCGGCTCAATATAACAGCCTTCTCCTATCTCCGCAAACATTTTTTCGAGCAGTTCACGTCTCTTTTCGCTCTCGCAGGGGCGTGTCATATTGTAGTCGTACTGCAACTCAAGGCAAGCTGTCTGTTCCTTCATTATGTCTTCGTCTGTGGCAACGTAAAGCTTACAGGAATGCATTTTTTCTCTGATAGTCATGGCGTATCTCCTTTGGAATGTTTATGACTATATTATACACCACAACTCTACGTTTGTCTATACCTAAATTCCCACCAACTCCCTTGACCTTAAAGCAAAAATGTGCTAATATATATGTATATCTTCTTGGAAATCAGGTCATAAAATGAGTCAAAGCAATATTAAAGATTTTACAAAAGGTAATATAACAAGTCAGCTTATCCGCTTCGCGTGGCCACTGTTTCTGTCTAATCTGTTGCAGATTCTCTATAACATGGTGGATATGATAATCGTTGGTCAGGTGCACGGTAAAGCAGGTACATCTGCCGTTGCCGTAGGCGGTGATGTAACGATGCTCCTCACCTTTATCGCTATTGGCTTTTCAAGTGCGGGACAAGTGCTGATTGCCAAATATATAGGCGCAGGCAAAAAGGAAGTTCTCGGCAAATTTGTCGGAACGCTTGCGGGATTTCTTGCCATCAGTTCCGCTGTCATAAGTTCAATCGGTATGTTCTTTCAGGATAAGCTTCTTGTTCTGATGAACACTCCGGAGGAAGCCTATGAGGGTGCCGTAGCATACTCAACCATTTGTATGGCAGGACTTGTATTCATATACGGTTATAACGCTGTCAGCGCTATCATGCGCGGTATGGGAGACTCAAAGCACCCGTTTATCTTTATCGGAGTCGCAGCAGGGCTTAATGTACTACTTGACATTTTGTTGGTTCCCCGTTTGGGCGTAGG
>JAFXKJ010000033.1 GCA_017531765.1 Clostridia bacterium | reverse complement strand
TGTTTCGCCGAGTCTCATGGGAAGCTCTCTGTAGGAGCGTCTCTTGTTGAGGAATACCTGATACTGGAAGGGGCAGGTCATGGGGCGGAGGGCAAAGCATTCCTTGGTCTCGTCGTAAGGATCGCCTATAACGAACATACCGTCAAGGTAGTGGTCCCAGTGACCGGAAATTTTGAAGAACTCTCTCTTACCCATGAGAGGAGTCTTAGTGAGGAGGTATCCTCTCTTCTGTTCCTCGTCCTCGATCCATCTTTGGAGAAGCTGGATAACACGGCTTCCCTTGGGGAGCATGATGGGAAGACCCTGACCTACGGTGTCAACGGTTGTGAAGTAGCCGAGCTCGCGGCCGATCTTGTTGTGGTCACGCTTGCGCGCTTCCTCGATCTGAGCGAGGTGAGCGTTGAGCTGATCCTTTGAGGGGAATGCTGTACCGTAAACGCGGCAGAGCATCTTATTTTTAGCATCGCCTCTCCAGTAAGCACCTGTACAAGCGGTGAGCTTATAAGCCTTGATGGCGCCTGTAGCGAAGAGGTGAGGACCTGCGCAGAGGTCAACGAACTCGCCCTGACGGTAGAAGGAGATTACAGCATCCTCGGGAAGGTCACGGATAAGCTCTACCTTGTAGGGCTCGCCCTTCTCTTCCATGAACGCGATAGCTTCCTCGCGGGGGAGAGTGAATCTTTCAAGCTTGGCGTTAGCCTTGATGATCTTCTTCATCTCAGCTTCGATCTTGGGGAGATCGTCGGGAGTGATAGCGGGGGTGATGTCGAAGTCATAGTAAAATCCGTCGTCGATGGCGGGGCCGATGGTGAGCTTGGCTTCGGGGAAGAGAGTCTTTACCGCCTCGGCAAGCACGTGAGAAGCTGTGTGGCGGAACACCTTAGCGCCTTCCGCATCGGCAAAAGTGAGAAGCTGAACTTCTGCATCAGAGTCGATGGGGTGAGTCATGCTCACCACCTCACCGTTTACCTTGGCGGCGATGTTATCGCGGGAAACGGGTCCTGCTTTTGCCACCGCATCATAAACGGTAACGGGGGCATCAAAAGAGAATTCCTGACCGTTGTAGATTACCTTGAACATAGTTATTACCTGTCCTTTCGAATATTTCGGCATAGCCGAGAGAAGATTTCGAGAGAAAATAAAAATTCCCTCAGAATTCTGAGGGCGCACACCCTCAGACGATGCGTTTTGCGTCAGCAAACACGCTCCCGTCGGGGTGTGGATACTAAAAAATTATCCGCACGGTTCCACCCGAGCATTTAACTCAATTATATACACAAAAAAGCCGTTTTATTCGGCATGGGTGGTACCTCAGAGACTTCGCGAAGGAGCTTTCAGCCGTTGCCCCTCTCTCTGTACTTGAAGCTGCTTTGAGACGTGTCCCATTAGAATTAGTATAACACAAAATCGGCGGAAATGTCAAGGGGGAAAAGGGGAGAAAAATATAAAATGCAAAGTTTGGTAAATTCCACTGTGGAATTTACTTTTGGAATTCACAAAAAAGTAAAGGGTAAAACGCAAAAGGATTATGTTTTGCGGCAAACCGTACGTTATTGCTATCGCCTTACGTTGGACCTCCATAAATCGGTAGGGGCGTAACCGTTTGCTACGCAAATAGGGTGTGCGCCCGCCGCGTCCGTTTACAAGGGGCACGTTATGGCTATCGTTTTACGTTAAATCCTATGTGTTTTGTAGGGGGGCGGATTCTATGTGATCGCCCACTACGTCCGTTTACAAGGCGCACGTTATGGCTATCGTCCAACGTCTGTCAATATCCGTTTATCTCAATTTTCTTTGCGAAGAAAATTGACTAAGATAACCTCACTGTTTGCTTCGCAAACAGGATCGGATTTTCAATCCGACCATCGGGGGGGGGGAAGCCCCCCTCTCTTACGGCGCCTCACTCTCCCCCCCTCGGCAAAGCCCCTTTTTCCATCAATACGCGTCTACCGTATCCATATAACGGGATGCATTCTTCGCAATGTAATCTTTTCTCTCGGGAAGATCATTTCCTAAAAGTGTCTCAAATATATATGCCGTTGCCGCCGCATCCGCTTCGTTTACACGAATAAGCCTGCGGCTTTCGGGATTCATCGTGGTCTTCCACATCATGTCAGGCTGATTTTCTCCAAGTCCCTTCGATCTCTGAAGCTTGTACTTCTTCTTTTCCTTTTCAAGGCGCGCGGTGATCTCAGCCTTCTCGGGCTCGTTGTACGCAAATAACGTGTCGTCCTTTGTGGTGATCTCGTAAAGGGGAGACTCCGCAATATAAACCTTGCCCGCCTTCAGCAGCGTGGGAAGAAGTCTGTAGAACATGGTAAGGATCAGCGTTCTGATCTGGAAGCCGTCCTCGTCCGCATCCGTACAAATGATTATCTTCGCCCAACGGAGATTGTTTATGTCAAAGGGCACAATATCCCCCTTCACTTTTCCCTTGATCTCAACACCGCAACCGAGAAGCCGCAACAGGTCTACGATAATGTCGTTCTTGAATATCTGCTCGTAGGTAGCCTTCAGACAGTTCAGCGTCTTACCCCTTACGGGAATGATCGCCTGAAATTCCGCGTTTCGTCCCAGCTTACATGAGGTCATGGCAGAGTCACCCTCTACAATGTAGAGCTCTCGCTTGTCCACGTCTTTGCTGCGGCAGTTTACAAATTTTTCGATGCGGTTTGACGCGTCGACTCCACCCGACAGCTTCTTTTTCAGGTTGAGTCTTGCCGATTCCGCGCTTTCTCTCGAACGCTTGTTGATAAGCACCTGACTTAAGAATCTTTCGCCGTCGGCGGGATTCTCCGCAAAGTAGATCTCAAGCTGCTCCTTCATAAACGCAGTCATAGCCTCTGCAATAAAGGAGTTGGTGATGGCCTTCTTGGTCTGGTTGGCGTATGAGGTCAGAGTTGAAACGCTGTTCGTGATGAGGATAAGACAGTCCTCGATGTCCGCGAAGGTGATTTTCGACTCGTTTTTGTTGTATTTTCCGAGAGCCTTAAGCTTCTTGTCCACCGCGTAGGTGAATGCGTTTTTAACCGCCTTGTCGGGGGAGCCGCCGTGCTCAAGCCAGCTTCCGCAGTGGTAATATTCGATGACGTTCACCGTTTTTGATATGCAGAACGCCACATCGCATTTCAGACGGTAGTCGGGCATATCGGCTCTGTCCCGTCCCTTGGTCTCAAGATGCCACATTGCGGTCTTCGTTTCCGCGGTATCTCCCGCAAGCTCGGAGATATAGTCGGCGATACCGTTTTCGTAGAAAAATTCGCTTTCCTCAAAGCTTCCGTCGGCTTCCTGCCAGCGGAAAAGGAAACGGATCCCCGAGGTTACCACCGCCTGACGCTTGAGCATATCGGTGAAGTATTCCTTCGGTATGTTAATATCGGTAAATACGTCAAGGTCGGGCTTCCATCTCTGTACGGTACCGGTACGGCGGTCTTTTTTCGCAAGGGGAGTGACCGTCAGCTCGCCTGCAGGCTCACCTTTCTTGAAGGACATCTCGGTTACGTTCGTTCCGTCGTAG
>JAFXKJ010000032.1 GCA_017531765.1 Clostridia bacterium | reverse complement strand
TGGTTCGAAGGAAACACCGGAGGAAATGATTGATTTTATTATGTCATTTATTCTTTTTTAACGACAGAATGATTCCAACCCATCAATGTAAAATGCGAAAGAAAACGTATACAAAAAAGGAACACCTATGGTAAAACAGCACAACAGAAGAATATTTGCCGGCTTCTACAAGCGGTACGATAATAAATACATCTACGTTGTTGCTGTCGTTCCCGACGTAGACACCGGCGGTCAGGTGGTCATCTTCCACGAGGGGATCGATGCCTGCGAGTGTAAATATTTCTCCATGACTAAACAGTCCTTCTGCGAGATGGTGGAGGTGGACGGTGAATGGGTGGACAAGTTCGTCCGTCAGCCGCAGATTAGAATTACGGACACCCACATCCAAAATCTCATCGACGGCGGGTTCAGCGGCCCCGTCCGAAAGAAGAAGCCGAAGGACGAGGAAGAACTCGCATATGAGAGCCGTAGTTTTCGCCGTGCTGAAACCTACACAGCCTATGCCAAAGACCTCTGCACCAATTACAAGGTCGATTTGCGCCGATACAATTTGTGTGTCGCGCAGAAACGGTATATCGGCGTGGACGGTAAAGACGAATTCAACATTCTCAAAGAGGACTTGGCGTTTCTGAACGACTGCCTCAAAACCGTTCTCAAAAGCTACGGCGCATATTTCAGGGAACGGTATATCGAAGGCAAATCCGTTCGCAAGTATGCCGAAGCACACGAGATGAATCGTGGCAGCGTAGATCACCTCAACCGAAAATTCATTGCGGAGCTTGCCTCCGCCCTCAAGGCAAGGGACGATGCCGACGGAGTCTGCCGCCTGCGTAAAAAGTAAATAAGCATATCGCAACCGACATCTGCTTGAAAAAGCAGGTGTCTTTTTTTATGCCCAAATCGCTATGACAAAACTGTGTCGGAAATAAGTGAATTCCCAAATACGGAATGAGAGGAGTTTTTATATAACCCTCTAATATTTCCGCCCTTCCCAACGGCTATAAGTTGAGAGAAAAACGCTTTCTTTTTCTGCCGCTATGACAAGATTATGTCAGTCGGAAGTTGGATCGGCTGGGAAAGTGAGAGGACATTTTTATTCCCCGTCTCGTCCGTTATGACAAAGCTATGTCATTCGGGAGTTGTAATCCCATGGAAAGTGAGAAGTATTATCCGCCCCGATTTCGTTGTGTCAGGACTATGACAAAAACAAGTGAATTGAGGAATACAGGGTAGAGGGGTAAATTTTCCCTGCGCTCGTCTCTGCTGTGTCAGTTTTATGTCACGCAGATAATGATTTCCTTTGGACGAGTGAAGGGCTCTCTTCTCAAGCACAACTGAATAACCTGCCGACAGGATATGCGGCGGTGGACTTTGCGATGACAGCGATCCAAAAGATCGTGCCGTAGGAGAAAGGCGCAGACCATGCGCCCTCGAAAGAGGACACGGTAAGCAAGGCACAAGCACCGCAGCGATAACACGGTCAAAGTGAGCGTAGGAACGCTGTCGGGCGTACAGGTAAAAAACAGCAGAGCGTGAGAAAGGGCTGTGAACTTTCTCTCACGGAACGGAATCACGGACTGCAAAAATAGATTTTTATGAAAGGCGGGATGTATATGATTGCTCCAACCGATGAAACAGAACACAACAAAGAAAGGAAAAACGCTATGCAAAACGAAGAACTTGAAATCATCTGTATGACAGAAATACAGATGCGGGAAGTGGAATGGCTGTGGTATCCGTATATCCCGTTCGGTAAGCTGACGATCATTCAGGGCGATCCCGGCGAAGGCAAGACAACCTTTGCGCTCCGCCTTGCCGCCTCCTGCTCCACAGGCAGACCGATGCCGGGGATGGAATCGCTCTCACCCTTCAACGTGATCTATCAATCGGCAGAG
>JAFXKJ010000031.1 GCA_017531765.1 Clostridia bacterium | reverse complement strand
TCAGACTACTGACAAACCCTGTGCCAAAACACAGGGTTTGTCAAATTAAACAAAAACTAAATCTAAAGTTAAAGGAGATGCGCGGTCTGCGGACCGCTTTTCGGACGAATAAGGGGTATTTCGCGCCTTGCGAGGCGCGATTGAGGGCTCTGCCTCTACTTGGCACCGCCAAGTAGTAAACCACGCGACCTTCCCCCAAAGGTCGATCAAAGCTTTTGGGCATTTTGACAGCGCGAAACCTTTGTCAGCAAACTGGACCCGACAGATTTTAAAATCTGCCGGGTTCGTTTTTTTACTTTTCAAGAAGGATATTGCGGATCTTATCGAGCGTTTCGTCTGTGATACCGGATTTTTTTAGGTTTGCCATAAGTCTTTCGGCAACAGTCTTGTCGGGCATGATCTCTTCAAGATACTCCCAAAGTCCGATACAGTCACTTGTATGATACCAGCTTCTGGTAAGATCGGTTGCAAGAGAAGTGAAATTGTAGTTAAGGATTATGTCTTCGCTTGACATACCCAGGATAGCATCAAGATACATGCCGATGGTACCGGTTCTGTCAGCACCGACAGCACAGTGGAAGTAAACCGGATAATTTTCCTCATTAGCGAAGATCTCAAGGATTTTTCTCAGATTTGCACGACCTACGTCATTAAGCGTAGCACCGTAAGCATCAAAGGGAATCAGCTGATAGTTTACGTTATCGCCTGCGAAGGATTTTGTGAATTTGTTATGTGCTGCTTCAATTCTGAGATCAATATCAGTCTTTAGCCTCATATCTTCCTTAATAACCTTTGCGGCACCGAATGAAACGTGTTCGGGATTGTTTATGTCGTCAAATTCTCCTCCTCTGTAAACGAGTCCCTGCTTGATGCGACGTCCTTCGGCATTCACACGTCCACCCATGTCACGCACATTGATCATATCGCCTACTCTCATGGGACGGAATTCGCCGTACACGGTGGAGAAGCTGCCGACTGCTGATTCTTCACCAACGGTAACTCTCCAATAATATTTAGTACCGCTCAAAAGATTGTCTACCTTTACAGAGTAAACGAATTCTTCTGAAGCATCGGCGAAGATAAGGCCAACGGTTGCGGCAGAACAGGGGAGGTTGTCCGGAGAAAAATCTTCGTTAACGGAGATCTCAAAGTTCATGGGAGCGTAGATGTCGGAAATCTTCCATTTGAAAATTACCGATGCAGATGCTGACTGGTTAAAGCATTCAACAGTGTTGCGGGGAAGCCACGGATAAGCATTATCTTCGTCGCGTGTCTCGGGGGGAGTTTTCATAGGACGTTCTCTGCGAATAAATTCTTTCTGGATGGGGGTAAGAATTGAGATTTCGGAATTAAGCTTGGGGGATATAAGTGTTATCATATGTAGAGTCTCCTGATTCTTTGGAAGTGTATCGTTGATTTTATTCTAATAGGTTATTTCTGAGCTTTTCGATAGTATCATCGGAAATACCGAGGAATTTTACGGTAGCCATAAGCTGTTCAGCGAGAGAACGTCCGGGAAAAAGCTCATTCATTTTGTCAGTAAAAGCAGCGGCGTTGGTGTACCAACATCTGACGGTTGAGAGAGATGTTATATTGTAGTTTAGAATAATGTCTTCGTCACTCATTCCGAGAATAGCGTCGAGCATTGCGCCGATACATCCGGTGCGGTCGGCACCGGATACACAGTGGAAATAAATAGGATAGGTGTTTTCGTCAGCTAATATGTCGAAGATCCTGATAAAAATGTCACCCTGATAACCGTTTAAAAGTTCTTCGTACGCTCCGGCAGGAATCAGATTGTAGTTTATATGATCGCCAAGC
>JAFXKJ010000030.1 GCA_017531765.1 Clostridia bacterium | reverse complement strand
CATCCGTTTCCTGCGGTATGGCTCTCGGCGCAAAGCTCGACGGTGCTGACTACAAGGTATACGCTATCCTCGGCGACGGCGAAACTCAGGAAGGTCAGGTTTGGGAAGCGGCTATGTTCGCAGGTCACTACGGTCTGTCTAACCTCTGCTGGCTCGTTGACCTCAACGGACTCCAGATCGACGGTCCCATCGCTGAAGTTATGAACCCCGCACCTCACGACGAGAAGTTCCGTGCATTCGGTTGGAACGTAGTTCACGCCGACGCTCACGACTTCGAGTCTATTGAAGCAGCTTACAAGGCATTCGACGAATGCAATGATAAGCCTACCGTTATCATCTCCCACAGCGTTAAGGGTAAGGGCGTTTCCTTCATGGAAAACAACGTAAGCTGGCACGGTGCAGCTCCCAACGCTGAGCAGTACGAGGTTGCTATGGCTGACCTCGGCGAGAGATGATCGAGGAAAGAGAGGATAATAACAATGGCAGAAAAGATTGCAACACGCGAAGCCTACGGTAAGGCTCTCGCTGAATTCGGCGCAGAATACGAAAATCTCGTTGTACTTGACGCTGACCTTGCGGCGGCTACAAAGACCGGCGTATTCAAGAAGGCATTCCCCGAAAGATTTTTCGACTGCGGAATCGCTGAAAATAACATGATCGGCGTTGCGGCAGGTCTCGCCCTCACAGGAAAGATCCCCTTCGCTTCCTCCTTTGCAATGTTCGCGGCAGGCAGATCCTTCGAGCAGGTGAGAAACACCGTCGGTTACCCCCACATCAACGTTAAGATCGGCGCAACTCACGCAGGTGTTACCGTTGGTGAAGACGGCGCAACACATCAGTGCTGTGAGGACCTGGCTCTCATGCGTACAATTCCCGGCATGACAGTTATCAACCCCGCTGACGCAGTTGAAGCAAGACTCGCCGTTAAGGCAGCTATCGAAATGAACGGCCCCGTTTACCTCCGTTTCGGAAGAATGGCAGTGCCGGTACTCTTTGACGACGACTACAAGTTCGAGATCGGTCGCGGCGTTAAGCTTGCTGAGGGTTCTGACGTAGCTCTCATCGCAACAGGTATCGAGGTTGAGCAGGCTCTCCTGGCAAGAGACATTCTCGCAGAGGAAGGTATCTCCGCTTCCGTTATCAACATCCACACCATCAAGCCCCTTGACGAGGAGCTCGTAATCGCTGAAGCTAAGGCTTGCGGTGCAGTGGTAACCTGCGAAGAGCACTCTGTCATCGGCGGCCTCGGCAGTGCTGTGGCTGAGTGCCTCGGCGAAAAGTGTCCCACTCCCGTGCTCAAGGTCGGCGTTAACGACGAATTCGGCAGAAGCGGCCCCGCAAAGGAGCTTATCTCCTACTTCCACCTTGACGCTGCGTCCATCGCTGCTAAGGCAAAGGAAGCTATCGCTCTTAAGAAGTAATTTATTTGATCTCTGTCCCCTCCCCCGCGAGTTGGGGGAGGAACGACAGCTTAAGGTCTGTGACCATGCGGCTCTGCCGCAAATTTGAAGCTCACACGACCCCGACACCGCGCGTACCTCAACGACATTTCAATTCCCATCATCCCTCTGAGTGAGCCCTTCGCCTCTGTCGAAAGCTATAAAGCAGAAAATGGAAGAACCCCCTCGAAATTGTACAGCGTATGTCTGCATTGACATTACAAGATCCAACGAAATATGCGACCTCTCTGTAATGCCGGATAAATATCTCCGTTGCTGATACGTCAGCTTATAGGAAGGCAATTTATCTTACATCTACTCATATTTCAATAATTTACAGGAGGAAATATTTCAAAATGGATCATTTACCGACCATAATCTTAATGGTTGTTCTTGTTATAATGTCAGGCTACTTCTCTGCTACGGAGACCGCTTTTTCAACCATTAATAAAACACGTCTTCGCACCCTCGCCGAAAAAGGCGACAAAAAAGCAGAACGCGTACTAACTCTCGCGGAAAAATATGACAGTCTTCTTTCCACGATACTTGTAGGAAACAATATCGTAAACATCATGCTGTCATCGGTCGCAACACTTTTCTTTATTGACGTTTTGAAAGAAACACAAAGCGTTGCGGCAACAGTTTCCACCGCAGTTACCACTGTAGTGGTACTTATCTTCGGTGAGATCTCCCCCAAGAGTCTCGCAAAAGAATCCCCCGAAGCCTTCGCCGGCTTCTCAGCCCCCCTCATTACCGTGTTCATGTGGATTCTCACACCCGTGAATTTCCTTTTCGGACTTTGGAAAAAGCTTCTTTCCAAGCTGTTCAAGTTCAAGGAAGACAAGGGTATGACCCCCGATGAGTTTATAACACTCATCGACGCCGTTGAGGAAGGCGGAGAGATCGACAGCGAGGAGGGTGACCTTCTCAGAAGCGCCGTTGAATTCAACGAGCAGGTAGCAAGTGACATTCTCACTCCCCGAGTTGACGTTGTGGGAGTTGAAGACGACACTTCAATGGAAGATATTGCCGCCGTGTTCACAAAGACCGGTTTTTCCCGCCTTCCCGTTTATAACGATTCCCTTGACAACATCGTGGGTATCGTTCACCAGAAGGATTTCTACGACGGTCCCCGTGTAACCGCAAAGCCCCTTGACGAGATCATGAAGCTCCCCGTTTACGTAACACCCTCAATGAAGATCCGCGACATTCTGAAATTCCTTCAGAAGGCGAAGTCTCACATTGCCGTTGTAACCGACGAATACGGCGGAACTCTCGGTATCGTAACCATGGAGGATATTCTCGAAGAGCTTGTAGGAGACATTTGGGACGAACACGACGAGATCATCGAAGAATTCACGAAGCTTGACGACGGTTCCTATAAGGTAAAATGCAGTGCAGACCTTGACGATCTCTTTGAGGTTTTCGAGCTTGACGAGGACGTTGAGTCCGACTCCACCTCCGTCAGCGGATGGGTAATGGAGCAGGTGGGCAGAGTTCCCGTTGTGGGAGACACGTTCATTTCCGACGGACTTGACGTAAAGGTTACCGACACCGACTCCAAGCGCGTACTTGAGATCGTGGTCAAGCTCGCCCCCCCCGAAACCGACGAGGACGAGGACGAGGACGAGGATTGACCCCGTAAAAAAATCAAACTGCCGTAAGTCGTGATGTCCTTAGCGGAGAAAATGTATAACACACGGTAGGTGAGACCGAAGGTCTCCCCTACGGATAAAAATGCCCCACAGCAGACAAATAATTAATCCCGTCAGATTTCAAGTCTGCCGGGATTTGTTTTATTCTGTTCGACAAACTTGAATTTGAATAGCACGATTTTTTATGATGTTATTGCTTATTCATAACACACAGTAAAATGCTCTAAAACCGCATTAAATAAAGGGTTTTTCGCAAACAACTCATTTCATCCCACTATACGGTGTTACACCGTTTTACCCTTGTCCCGAAAGATTATAAGGGCAAAATCAAGGGCAAGAATCATCAAAATCTTATGTTTTAGATTTGGGAAACGAACTGTTGCAATGT
>JAFXKJ010000029.1 GCA_017531765.1 Clostridia bacterium | reverse complement strand
GTAAGCCTACGAAGCGGGACGCCACACAGGGTTTTACTACGCACTGTAGTGCTACGTAAAATTTTCCCGACGGAAAACGTCCCCTACAGGTTGGTGGAGACGCTGCGGCAGGTTATAGACATAACGTGCGGTTGTAACCGGGCGTGGCGGGACGATCACCCTGTTTGCGAAGCAAACACAGGACGTCACTTCATTCCGCTTTCCTTCGGAAAGTCGCCCCTACTGTTCGCAAGGTTTTGACGATAGATTATCAACAAACGTACGGTTTGTAACCAAAACGAACGTTTTCTTCCTTTTATCTTTTCCTTTGATTTCATCAAAGGAAAAGATAAAAGATCAGCCAAGGAGTTGAGGAGCAACGCGACGAAGAAACTTCGGCGTTTGAGATGGTTCTTAGCATGGGTTTATAGACATAACTTGCGGTTTGTAAACCGACGAGGCGGGACGATATTGAATCGTCCCCTACAGGTTGGTGGAGACGGGGCGGCAGAGCCGTTTGGTTCTTGCGAGAAAATTATGTAAACTTAAACTGAAACATGGCACTACCTAAATAATATATACGGAGGTATACGACAATGAAAAAATTTTTATCACTCTTTCTCGCTCTTGTAATGTGTCTCTCCCTTTTTGCTTGCGGAAAGAGCTCCGACGGCGAAGAAACGAAGAAGCAGAGTGAAAAAGAGGAAATGAAAGAAACCGAATACGAGGACACTCACGGTGAGCTTGCGAAGGAAGCGGAGGAAAAGCTGCCTCAGTACATCCTTGAAGCCATCAGAGCCTACTACGGACTCGACTTCGGCGCAGAGCTGACCGACAAGATGGTTGCTTCCGTTGAGACGCTGACTATCGATATTCCCGGACCGTATTCAGACACCGAGGTATACGTTGATGCGGCAGTAAACGGAAGCAAGTTCAGCGGATTTGCGGTACGTCCAAGCGCAAGAGTATACCCGGACAGAATGGCAAGCATACATAAACTGGCTGATGAATTTTACGAAAAAGTCGCAAACGATCCCGACACCTACACCGAAAAGCTTGCGGAATATTTAGCTTATGTTGATTCCGTTGAAAAGTGGTGTGAGATAAATATTTTAAAATTCAAGGCTTACTCTGCACTGATCGATATAAACGCCGAAGGACTTCCGGAAGAAGACAAGGCTGAGATTCTTGAAAAATATCCCGACATCAAGGAAACCGGACCGTTCTACGTTTACGAGGAGTATATGGCACCTGTGGAAGTGGAAAGACTTATCGAGTTCTACGTTATTTGTACCGAAGCTGAGGTTTCCGTACCCATGGGGGAGATCGATCTATCCTTCCTTAAAGTTTTCCCCAACCTGAAAAGCGTAAAATGCGACGAACGGTTTAACGCAAAGAACTGCCCCGTAAAGCTTGAGGTACTTGAAGTGCCCTATATGTACGGACACTACAAATGCGGCGACAATCTTACGTGGAAGACGGAAAACGAACTTCTCACAATCACAGGTAACGGAGATATGTGGGATTTTACCGAGAAGGGTACTCCGTGGGTGAGTGAAATTAGCTCCGTTGTTATCGAAAACGGTGTCACGTCCATCGGTGCGGATGCGTTTAACGGGCAGTTAATTGAAGAATTAAAGATTCCCGACTCCGTGACAAAGATAGGTGCGAATGCTTTCGCAAACTGCAGATCTCTTACGGAAATTACCATCCCCGACTCCGTAACGAAGATAGGTGCGAATGCTCTCACAAACTGCAGATCTCTTACGGAAATTACTATCCCCGACTCCGTAACAGAGATAGGTGAACGTGCATTTTATAATTGTTACAATTTGGAAACCGTCGTTCTTCCCGACTCGCTGACAGCAATTTCCGATTTGGTTTTCTTGGCGTGCGGCTCGCTGAAGAACGTCTCCATCCCCGCTTCGGTAACTTCCATACAGCTCAATGCATTCTTTAACTGCAGCAACATTGATAGCTTCACCGTTGACAGCGGAAACCCAAACTACTGCGCTATTGACGGGATCCTTTTCACCAAGGACAAATCAGAACTGATATGTTACCCCTGTGGAAAATCCTCCAGCACATATACGATTCCGGACGGTGTCACCACAATAGGCAGTAATGCTTTTAATGGAGCGTATATACTTGAAAATGTAAAGATTCCCAATAGTGTTACATCCATTGAAGATTATGCATTCAGCAACTGTACAGAACTTACCGAGTTTGTAATTCCCGGAAATGTAAAATCAATTGGCGAGTTTGCTTTTAATAGCTGTAATAGCATCGCGAAAATAACAATCTCAGAGGGTGTTGAAATAATCGAAGATAATGCATTCGCATACTGTAACTCTATCCGTCAACTCACAATTCCGGGAAGCGTTAAGGCAATCGGAGACGATGCTTTCAGCGCTTGTGACAACCTCGAAAAGATCACCTTCGAGGGAACTAAGAGTGAATGGGAAACTCTTACCACAGACAATTTTGGGCCAGTTATCTCAGATGGAGTTACTGTAATTTGCTCTGACGGCAATATTTGATTGATGTTATTTTTATCCGACTTTGCAATGAATATATAAATATTCATTTGTGACAACTTTTATAATTTACTGAGAGGTACAAATCATGAAAAAATTCTTATCCCTCCTTCTCGTTCTTGTGACGTGTCTTTCGCTTTTTGCCTGCGGAAAGGTAGAAAATGAGGACGAGACGAAGAAAAACAACAAAAAAGACGACGAAAAAGCCGAATACGAAGACCAGCACGGTGACCTTGCAAAGGAAGCGGAAGAAAAGCTCCCGCAGTATATCCTCGAAGCTATCAGAGCCTATTACGGCGTTGACTTCGGTGGTGAGATCACCGACAAGATGGTTGCTTCCGTTGAGACGCTGACCATTGACATTCCCGCGGTTACCGTTGATCCTAACATGGTACATATTGACGCGGCTGTAAACGGCAGCAGTTTCTCGGGACTTGCTATTCGTCCCGCCGGAAGAGTACTCAAAGAACGCATGGAGAGTATATATAAGCTTGCAGACGAGTTCGGCGAAAAAATCGCAACCGATCCCGAACCCTACAAAGAATATGCGAAATATTCCAATTCCGTTGAGGATTGGTATGAAAAGAATCTTCAACAATTGAAAAATTTCGCTGCTCTTAAGGACATAAATGCCGACGGGCTTTCCGAAATATATAAAAATGCGATACTTGAAGCTTATCCCGACATTACCGAGACAGGTCCGTTTTATGCGCTTGAAACGCTAATGACCAATGCTGAATTTGTAAGGCTGTTCGTATTTTGCGATGTCTTTGCAGGATTTGAAAACATTGTTCCCATGGGAGAACTCGATCTCTCTTGCCTTGAAGCGCTCCCCAACCTTAAGAGCGTGACTTGTGACGAAAGATTCAATGTGAAAAACTGCCCTGTAAAGCTTGAAACACTTGAAGCTCCTGTTCTTGAGGGACACTACAAATGCGGCGATGATCTCACATGGACATTTGACGGAGAAACCTTGACCATTAAAGGTGAAGGAGATATGTGGGATTTCACAGATACAGGCACTCCGTGGTGGGGTGACATAACCTCCGTAGTTATCGACGACGGTATAACAAGTATTGGAGCAGATGCGTTTAATGGATTTGACATTGAGAAAATTACCATCCACGACTCCGTGACAAAGATAGGTGCGAATGCTTTCGCAAACTGCAAATCTCTTACCGAAATCGACCTCCCCGATTCACTCAGCTATATTGGAGATGCGGCTTTTAGGTCTTGTAGTGCACTTACGACGTTGACACTTCCCAATTCCGTAAGCGAGATTGGTGAAAGCGCATTCAGCTTCTGCGAAAACATTAAAACGATCACTCTCTCCTCCTCTCTTGAGGCAATTCCGCATGTTGCGTTTGCACATTGTTCTTCAATCAAACTCATTATCATTCCCGCATCCGTAACCTCCATCTCAAATGATTCTTTCATCGGATGTGATAATCTCCTGCTGGTTACTTATTTGGGAACGAAGGCACAATGGGGTAATCTTTTTGAGGATGGTTTTGACAGAAGCGCCAACCGTTACGGTGTAAAATGCTCCGACGGTCTCTTCTGATAACTCAAAAAACATTCAAACAAAAAAATATGAAAAAGAGACGTGCTTTTGAAACACGTCTCTTTTTCTCGCGCTGTTTGAACGGGTTAACGTTCATTTTTATATTGGATGATTTCACTAACGTCGCAATCAAGGGCATCGCAAATCTTGTCAAGGACAAAGCAGTCGTACCTGATTACCTTATTCTTGTAATAATTGTCGATCACATGGTACTGAATTTCAGTTCTTTTCGCAAGCTCGTACCGACTAATATTATGCTTTTCAAGCAATTTGTCAAGGGTCAATTTAATCATTTCAGAGTATCACCACCGAGTAATATTCTACCAATTATATACGTTCTTGTAAAGTACTTATATAGGTATATACGCATATAAGACGTGTCGAAGGCAATGAATGAGAGAAAAATTCTGCGGCGGGGGAAGCCAAAAGCAATGCAAAACGCAAAATTGGTAGGTAGGCTTGGTCGGTACGGTAGATAATCGAACGTGGGGGAGCAAAACGCACAGCCCGTGTTATTCTGAGTGAAGCGAAGAATCTCATTCGAACGATGACATCCACAACGTACGCTTTGTAACCGAGCGTGGCGGGACGATCACCCTGTTTGCTACGCAAACACAGGATTTGCCCAAAAAAAACAATCGGATTATCCGAAAACAGATAACCCGATTTCCTTTTTTTGGTTGTGGCTTGGCGCGTCACGCCAACGCCCGACTTTATGCCATAGGCTGAGGCTCCGGAATATCCGCGATTACCTCGTCGGATTCCTCCGTACGTACGATGATACCGTTCTCAAAATGTCCGCTGTATACTCTGCCTCCCGGCCAGGTAAACGTACCCGTTCCGTTCATCAGATTGTGCTCGAAATCACCCTTGTAGCACTCACCGTTTGCCCAAGTATATACTCCGTAGCCGCTTCTTTCATCGTCTACAAAGTTACCTTCGTATTTGTCGCCGTTTGCCCAGGTGTAGACCCCCTGACCGTGCTTTTTGCCGTCCTTGTAGGTCCCTTTGTAGCTGTCACCGTAGCTGTAGACGATCTCTCCGCTTCCGTGACGCTTGTGCTCCGAAAAATCTCCCGTATATACACTTCCGTCCGCATAGGTGTAAACGCCCTTGCCGTCGAACTGTGCATTTTTGAAGTTACCTTCGTATTTGTCGCCAACCTTATAGGTGTATACGCCCTCGCCTGAGATCACGTCATCCTGAAAATACCCCTCGTAAATGTCGCCGTTTGCGCAAACGAGCCTTCCCTTGCCGTGCTTCATCATATTCTTAAGCTCACCCGTATACTTGTCTCCCGACGAATATTCAAGAACTCCCGTGTCTGTGTTTACCGATGCACTCGTTCCGTCGGAGTATCGGAGAACTCCCTTTTTCGGCGCGCCGTTGCTGTCAACGATTCCGAAAAACTTGATTTCAAGTCCGTCCCCCGTGGTGGCGGAAATGTATCTGACACCAACGAAATAAAGGATCGCTACAGTGGCAATAAGGAGTGCTATGGCACCAGCCACGATCCACGCCATGACCCTTGCAAAATTCGTACGGCTCTTTACCTTGTATGATCTGTCTGACATAAGGCTTCCTTCCTTTCAAAACAGGTTAGACTGAAAGATAAACTTACTTCGCAGTGTCTGCGAGCTTGACGAAAAAGTCCATGATCGTGGGAAGATAGTAAACTATCACCTCGCCGAGGACCGCCAGGGCAAGGCATCCCACAATAACCGATACGATCTTCGGCTCGGCACCGTCACGGAGCAGATACGGCAATCTCTCCCTCGCCGCCTCCGCTTCTCCGTCACTGTCCGCGTTCTCAGGCTCAATATACCACTTTTCTTCGCCCGTAAGACGTCTTTCTTTGTAGCTGAAGCTCTTTTCGATGAGCTTGTTTCTTTTTGAAATTGCGGCCCTTTCGGCCTTCTTTGCAGCTTTCTTAGCCGCTTTCAGTGCCGCTTTTTCCGATACAGCCTCGCTGTCGTCGGTTTTTTTCTTCCTCTTATCTATATGTGTCGTGCCTTTGGCATCGGTGAAGTCAAGTTTAACGTCGTCCGCCGTACACTTTACGTACCGCCGCAGAGATGAATGCTTTTTCAGAAGAAAAGCGGCACATTTTCCGAATCCTTTTCGTTTTTCCTCAAGCTCGGACGTGGACTTCGCCGTCTCAGGGGACTCAGCGTGGGCGGATCTCACCGTGTCCACAATGATATTTGCCAATTTTCTCTTCAAATAATCATATAAAACGGCAAGAATTATTATTCCCACCGCTACCCTAATCATTATAGGTAGAAAAAGTAAAAGTTCGCTGTATTCACCAAGCATAATTATATCCGATCTGTAATATTTCCGCCTCTCCGAGAGTCACTCAGGACTCTCGGAGAAGACAGCTTTGCGTTTTGCTTTTCAAAGGGGAGAGGCGGGAAGCTTCTCCAGCGTAAGCTTCATTTTTGTGTGGCTTGTGTCGGAGCCGCTGATCTCGACGGTATAGTCAAGCTCAATGGTGCCGACGCCGTCCTTCACAGTGTTTACCACACGTCTTCCGTAAAAGGCGATGGGCATTGTGTACGGACCGAAGGAGTACTCGCCCATATTGGTCTTGCCTGCCTCCACGGTCACCATGCTGCGCAGTGCGCCGGAGCGCACAATACACACACATCCCGGTTCATCCGTCTTAAAGGTGATCTGAGTGAGGGTTTCGGGCATATCGAGAATTTCGCTGTCGTCGTAGGTAACGGTGACTCTGCCGTCAAGCTCTGAATAGGAGGCAACGGTGACCTGCTCCAGCTTTTGGGGACTGTCCGCTTCCTCAAGGCACGTGTCTTCGTCATTATCGATCTCATCAGCTTCCGCAATATCCACCAGAGAATCGGGAATGGCGTTTTCGTAGATCACTGACGAGACAGTGAGCTTTACGGGAGTTCCGTCCACGGGCAATTTATCAAATTTGGCAGCCACTTTGATCAGTCTTCGTTCTTAGGCCACTCGCCGTAGATGGGCTTGATGTAAGGACAACCCTGAGGAACATCGTAACCGGGCTTTGTGGGAGCGCACCAGTGAACGCCGTTCTTCAGAACCTGCTGAACGTTGGGATTATGGAATGAGGGGCAGCTTTCGTGACCGGGCTGGAAGTAGAACACTCTGCCCATGCCGCGTGTGTAGGTCGCGCCTGCGCGGAAGATATGCCCTGTGGGATACCAGCCTGCGAAGATGAGGTCATCGGGATCCGGAATGTAGAAGGGCTCAGCGTAGAGCTCCTCAAGCTCCAAGTCGAAGTGATCGGGAACACCTGCGGCGATGGGGTGGGAGGGCTTCAGGTTCCACATGATCTCGGGGTATTCGTCGCCCCAGGAAAGAGCGCCGCTTGTACCTACGATAGCCTTAAAGGGCTTGGATTCGTGCGCGGAGTGGCAAGCCACAAATCCCATACCGCCCTGATATACGCGATGTCTGATATATTCGACTCTGTCGTCTCTTACGTCGCTGTGGTAGCAGTGACCCCACCACATAAGAACATCGGTGTTATCAAGAACCTCATTGGGAATACCCTGATCGGGATCGTCGAGGCAAGCGAGGCGAACTTCAAGATCGTCGCACTCATCGAGGAAGGATTTGATCTGAGCGTGGATACCGTTGGGGTAGTACTTCTGAGCAAGACTGCCCTCATTTTTTTCGTGTCTGAATTCGTTCCAGATTGTTACTCTGATTTTGTTTGCCATGATATGGATTCCTTTCGTATAACGAATTTCCGCCCTGAGGACGGTTATTTACAATAATACAGTCTAATTATACCACACCGAAATGTCTCAGTCAAGAGAGGGGGGAGAAAAATGCAAAATTGGTTGGATAGGCTCGGAAGGGAAAGGCGGCGGCAATGCATAACGTCCCATACAGGTCAGACGGGGACGGCGCAAAATTGTCCTTTTCCCGAATATTTCACATGATTTTCGGGAAAACTCTTTCATGTAACTGACATGAAAGGAAATGCGAAATGGATTATAATTCAAAAACAGAAGAGCTTCTTTGTGAAATGTACCGTAACGTTAAAATGGGATCCGACAGCCTTTGCTATGTCACCCCGAAAATAAACGACCGTTTTATGCTCAAAAACGTAACGGGACAGATCGGCGGCTACGCAGCTCTTCAGTCAAAATGCAAGGCCCTGATGGACGAACATCACGTAAAACCGAAAAAAGAATCGAAAATCAAACGGGCGATGGCAAAGGGCGGCATAGCTCTGAATACTGCGCTTGACAGCTCCGACGCCCATATCGCAGAAATGATCGTCAAGGGTACCAATATGGGCGCTGACAGCCTTGAGAAGACCATGAACGTCTGCAAAAAGCACGGAGTTAATGAAAATATTGTTTCCCTTTGCGAAAACGTTATCAAATTCGAGCGCGGCGCGGCGGGCGCTATGAAGGATTATACGGTAAACTGAGAATATTTATGTATTCCGCCACGGTTTTTAGCCGAATGTGGGAAATTTTATATGCAAAATAGATGTTGACACTTCAACTTCTGTGTGGTATAATGCCACTTGTTGAGGTCTCAACATCTATCTGCGTTTTCACGCACAAATCGAAAGGAAATTCTGAAAAATGGCTATAAAATTTATAATCGACTCCGCATCGGACGTGCTTCCGGAGGAAGCGGAAAAGCTTGGAGTCATTCACATTCCCATGACCGTACGTTTCGGGGACACCGAATATCTTGACACGGTGAATCTCTCCCATTCGGAGTTTTACGAGAAGCTTATTGAGAGCGACACTCTTCCCACCACCTCTCAGATTCCCCCTGCGGTGTTTTCCGAAGCAATGAAGAGGGCAACGGAGAACGGAGACTGTGTCATCGTAATATCGATTTCGTCGGGATTTTCGGGCACGTATCAAAGCGCGTGTCTTGCGGCGAGGGAATTCGGAGATAAAGTACGGGTAATTGACAGCGAGAGTGTTTGTGTCGGCGAGAGGATTCTTTTGGAATACGGCTTGAGGTTGGTATCCGAGGGAAAGACAGCCGACGAGATCGTGAGCATACTGAACGAAAAGAAGAAGCAAATTCGCGTGCTTGCACTGCTTGACACCCTTGAGTACCTGAAAAAAGGCGGCAGAATTTCCGCAGCGGCGGCGCTTGCGGGAGGAATGCTTGGAATCAAGCCTGTAATAACGACAGACGGAGGAAAGGTAACAGTTCTTGGCAAGGCACGCGGCTCACGACAGGGAAACAATCTGCTCCGCGAGCTTGTATCTAAGGTTGGAGGAATAGATTTCGCCATGCCGTTTGCGCTGGCGTACAGCGGGCTGAGCGATAGCTTGTTGCAGAAATACATAGCAGACAGTCCCGAATTACTTGAGGGCGCACCGATTCCGTTACCTATATACACGGTTGGCTGTGCGATAGGTACACACGCAGGCCCCGGAGTTATTGCAGTAGCTTTCTTTGAGAAAGGAACGGAGCGAGAGGCGGGGGAATTGGGTTAATTTATCGTCATAACGTACCGCTTCCAATCGTAAAGAATGCCCGTATAAAATGTTTCACGTGAAACATTTTATACGGGCTCTTTTGTTTACATTCTCGATTTTACTGTCTCAACCTTAATGATATTCGTGTTTCCGGGGGTGTCGATAGGCACACCGCCTACGATGACCACCTGATCTCCCACAGATACCAAATCTATCTGCTTTGCACAATCGATTGCGTGAACGAAAAGCTTGTCAAAGCTTGACTGCGTTTTCGCAAGTACAGGATATACTCCCCATGAAAGCGCAAGCTGATTGTAGGTCTTCAGCGACGGAGTCGCCGCAACAATGGGCGTTGACGGACGGAACTTCGACATTCGGCGCGCACTTCTGCCCGTCATGGTTAAAGCTACGATCGCCTTCGCCTGAAGGTCCTTTGCAGTGGTGCAAGCCGCATCACACATCGCGTTTGTGGTATCTGAGTAATCAATGATGTAATTCTCATCAAATCCCTTCAGATCAAACACGTCCCGTTCAGCCTGCTTTGCAACCTTTGCCATGACTTCTATAGCGCGGATGGGATATTTACCTACCGCGGTCTCTCCGGAAAGCATTACCGCAGAGGTGCCGTCGAATACCGCGTTGGCAACGTCGGTGATCTCTGCTCTTGTGGGACTGGAGTGTGCGATCATGGACTCTAACATCTGAGTCGCGGTGATTACCATTTTACCCGATCTGTAGCACTCAAGAATAAATTTCTTTTGCAGACCCGGGAGTCTCTCAAAGGGAATCTCAACTCCCATGTCACCTCTCGCTACCATGATTCCGTCGGAAAGCTTAAGGATGTCGCTGAAGTTGTCGACTCCTTCGATGTTTTCGATCTTTGAAATAATACGGATTTCGTGTCCGCCGTGGTAATCCACGAATTTTCTCATGTTTTTGACGTCTTCGGCACAGCGAACGAAGGATGCGGCTATGAAATCGATATCATGCTCAATTCCGAAGAGAATATCGCTCTTGTCGCGATCGCTGAGGTGGGGCATATCAAGGTGAACGTTGGGAATGTTGACGCCTTTTCCGTTCTTCAGAATACCTCCGTTCACGATTCGGCAGACAATATCGGTTTCTGTAAGCTCTTCCACCCTCAGAGAAATGTTTCCGTCGTCCACAAGGATGTTGCAGCCGATCTCAAGCTGTGAGGGGAGATCGGTGTAGGACTGGCTGACTATGGTCTCGTTGCCGATAATATCCTTGGAGGTCAAGGTGAAAGTACCGCCGTCCGCAAGCTCAACAGTGCCGCATTCAAACTTGCCGATGCGGATCTCGGGACCCTTGGTGTCAAGCATGATAGCGATGGGGCGGTGGAGCTTTTCCCGCGCCGCTTTTATATATTCTATGGTTTTGGCATGATCCTCGTGAGTGCCGTGGGAGAAGTTGATTCTCGCTACGTTCATGCCCGAGAGAATCATCTGTTCGATCATCTTTTGGTTATTGGTCGCGGGACCAATGGTACATACGATTTTTGTTTTAAGCATAGTTGTCTCCGTTCAGTGCCGATTATATGTGAAAGCACAATTCTTTGTATATATTATTATATAACGAAATAGTATATAATTCAATAGTTCATAGCAAATTTAATGCAAAGCCGGTGTTGAAAACTCGCCGCCCGCCGCCAAGAGCAATCCTAAAAGCAAAAGGGAAAATGCAAAACGGCAGGGAGTATGCCAAGTAATAAACCAAGCCAAAAGCAAATATGACCGAGGCGTAATTATCGGGGGGGATATGTCTCCTTGAAACCTTGCCTCGGTCATGCTTTTTTTACTTCTTCATCCCAAGCCAGATCATAAGCACCGTAATATCAGCGGGGCTGACTCCCGAGATCCTTGATGCCTGTCCTATGCTCATGGGCTTCACCTTCGACAGCTTTTCCGCCGCCTCAAGGCGCAGTCCCTTAATTGACTTGTAATCTATATCCTCGGGCAGACGTGTGTTTTCGCTCTTCGCCTGGCGGGACGCCTCGTCAAACTGCCGCTTGACGTATCCCGCATACTTGATCTCCGTCTCGATGCGATGACTCATACCCTCGGTCATCTCGGGGCGGGCGGGGTCAAGCTCCCTTGTGTCCGCGTAGGTTATCTGCGGTCTTCTAATCATGTCAGCCGCGCTGATGCCCGATGTCACGGGTGTTGTTCCGCACCTCTCAAGGACGGGATTGGCTGCTTTCGGACCAAAATTCAGGTGCTCAAGGCGTTCGCATTCCTCTGAAACGAATCTCTCCTTCTCCCGCACCGCCTCGGCACGATCGCGGGAAATAAGCCCTGCGCGGATCCCGTAATCCGTAAGACGGCTTTCTGCGTTGTCCTGCCTCAGAAGGAGACGGAACTCGCTTCTGCTGGTCATGATCCTATAGGGCTCGGAGGTACCCTTGGTCACAAGGTCGTCGATCAGTGTTCCGATATATGATGACCTGCGGGGAAGTATGATCTGCTCCTCGCCCTTTACGCCGAGAGACGCGTTGATGCCCGCAAGAAGCCCCTGCGCCGCCGCTTCCTCGTAACCCGACGTGCCGTTGAACTGCCCCGCACCGTAAAGTCCCTTCACACTCTTGAATTCAAGGGTGGGAAGAAGCTCGGTGGGGTCTATGCAGTCATACTCGATGGCGTAGGCGTAACGCATAATCTCTGCTTTTTCAAATCCACGAAGGCTCGTGAGCATCTTGTACTGCACTTCGGCGGGGAGGGACGACGAAAAGCCCTGAAGATATATCTCATCCGTGTCAAGCCCCACCGGCTCAACGAAAAGCTGATGTCTCTCCTTGTCGGGGAAACGCATTACCTTGTCCTCGATAGACGGGCAGTATCTGGGACCCACGCCATGGATCTTTCCCGAATAAAGGGGCGAGCGATGGATGTTATCCCTGATTATGGCGTGAGTCAAATCCGAGGTGTACACCACGTGGCAGACCGACTGAGTTATGCTGTTCAGCTTCTTTTCGTCGGTGCGGACGGAAAACGGGGTTATGTAGCTATCCCCGTACTGCACCTCAAGAGATGAAAAATCGATGCTCCTGCGGTGGATCCTCGGGGGAGTTCCCGTTTTGAAGCGCATCATTCTCAAGCCGAGACCCGAAAGGGACGGAGTGAGACCGCAGGACGGCACAAGTCCGTCAGGGCCGCAGGAACGCTTCACATCTCCCGTGTGTGTCGTACCGCCAAGGTGAGTTCCCGAGGCGATCACCACAGCCTTTGCGGAAAACTCGCCGCCCGGCTCGGCGACAACGCCCACAACGTGCCTCCCATCGCCTTCACCCTCCGTGATAACGTCAGTGACCTCTGCCTGAATGAGTCGCAAATTCGCTTCCGCTTCCAGGGTACGTTTCATAACGCTCTTGTAGAGATTCCTGTCAGCCTGCACGCGCTTTGAGCGCACAGCCGCGCCCTTGCCCGTGTTAAGCATACGGGACTGTATGGTAGCTCCGTCGGCGGCATATCCCATTTCACCGCCGAGAGCGTCGATCTCAAACACAAGGTGACCCTTACCGGTGCCTCCAATGGATGGGTTGCAGGGCATATTCGCCACTGCATCGAGAGAAAGGGTGAAAAGCGCAGTCTTAAGACCGCATCTGGCGGCGGCGAGGGCGGCTTCTATGCCTGCGTGTCCGGCGCCCGCAACTATTACGTCGTATTTGTTCATTTGACCTCCATTCAGCCTGCGGCTTACTTGAAGCTTTGAAAGATTTTAAGAGATTTCAAGAGATTTGGACCGTTTCGTCATTTGACGGAAAATGTTTCACGTGAAACATTATACCTTGCCCGTGCGCTCGGCGCGGGTCTTGTGGAAGGGCCTGAGACAAAGCCTTGTTACGATCTGCGGAAACGCCGCAATGACAATATTCGCTGCGATCTCGGGAAGCACGCGGTCATATAGAGCATCCTCGGCGGAGATCTTGTGAACTGTCAGCATAACGATGGCAAAGGTTATCGCCCCGCGGAGAACAGACGTGATGACGGTATACACCGCGGCTACGGAGAAAGAATCCCGCAGACGGTGGGTGGTGAGAAGTCCCACAGCAAGAGCGGCGGGAACGTAAAGAAGCGGCAGCAGAGTGACCGTGGTACCTCCCGCGGCATCAATGACGTATGCGGCGATGAGTGCGGTGACAGCTCCCCATTTTTCTTTTTCGATAGCCGCAGTGGCAATGACAAAGGGGAGCATCAGGTCTGGAACTGCCCCGAAGGGTCGAAATCTTGCGAAAAGTGTCGTTTGCAGAATGGTAAACAGCACCATCAAAGCGGCGATTATCAAAACCTTGAAAATATCCTGAGAATCAATGGATATGCCGAGGCGCCAACCGTTGAATTTTTCGCGTATGGATGTCGTCTGCACCGAGGTATCCGTGATCTTGCGGCTTACCGTACGGGAGGGAGACAGCTTGTTTTCGCGGTGAAGAGGCGCGCTCTTCCCTTTGGGTGCGGACATTTTGTATCTCGGGGTATGAGGCCCCCGTTTATTGTTCGGTGTAGGATTCATATTCGGTAATGACCATCACTTTTGAAATTTTATCGGCATCGGAAATGTTAAATGCCTCGGGGCGGACGTAGGCTGTCACGGTACGGCTGAACTCATTATCTTCGATCCGTTCGACGTAGCCGACCACCAGACCGCGGGGATAAACAGAACCGTAGCCGCTGGTGAGGATCCTGTCGCCCACCTTGATGTCGGCGTTTTCTTCAAGGTAATTTATACGGCAGATCCCCTCTGAGGAAAGGGAGTATTCCCCTTCAAGAACGCCGGTGACACCGCTTCGCTCATTAAAGACACCGACAGAGCTTGACGATTCAAGGATAGATGTGGCACGTGACCAGTTGACGCCCACCTCGGCGATATATCCGAGGACGACACCCCCCGAGAGGACGGGCATATTTTTTTCGACGCCGTCGGCGGTGCCCACATCGAGCATAAAAACGCTGGAATAGTTGCCGCTTTCGCTTCCGCAGACATCGGCGGCGACAAATTTATAGGAGGTGTTTTGCATTTTCAGCTCAAGATATTCGCTGATCCACTCGTACTGCTCTTCAAGCTCGCGGGATTTGTACACCTCTTCCTTAAGGGTGTCGTTTTCCGCCTTCAGCGCTTTATTTTCTTCAACCAAGCGGTCGAAATTATAAACGTATCTTGCGTAGCCGTCAATGGAATCCACGGCATCGTGAGCGAGGTCACTCAGCGGGGTAATTATGAAATTTACAGCATTGCGAAAGAAGGAAGTGTGACCCGTGGCGCACATCACCGTGGGAAAGACCACGGCAATGACAGTTAAAGCCGTGATAACGTAGAAAAATTTAGTTTTGAAAAAAGAGCGCATATTTTTTACTCCGTAAAAAAGATAAAAGGGAGAAAGCGTACGTTATTTGATTGTAACACGCCCGTCGGGCGAAAAAAATGTGATAAATCTTATGTTTTACTTATAAACCGTCCCTTTGATCCATCATCGTTCGAATGAGATTCTTCGCTTCACTCAGAATGACTCGGGCGGGAAGTTTGGCTCACAACCGGTACGTTATGATTATCGCCTCACGTCAAACCAAATTATTTTTTGTGTTTTCCGTTCTTCACAAATAGAACATTTGTTCGTATCACGGATTCTCCCGCTTTCTCTGAAAAAATTCACGTAACAACTCGCCGCATTCTCTTTCAAGAATGCCTTTTGTTATAACGGGCTTGTGATTTAACCCAAATGCCGTGGCATCGGCAACACTTCCGAAAAAACCACCCTTCGGGTCGTTTGAACCGAATATTACCCTTGGTAATCTGGATGATATGACCCCTCCCGCACACATAATGCACGGCTCAAGGGTCACGTAAAGCTCGCATCCGGGCAGTCTCCACCCGCCGAGAGCACGGCACGCCTTGTCGATAACAGCACATTCCGCGTGGTAGAGCGCGTTTTTCTCCGTCTCTCTGCCATTGAAATCCGCCGCAATGATCTCGCCGCCGCACACTATAAGGGCGCCCACGGGTATCTCACCCACAGATGCCGCGCATCTGCCAAGCTCTATGGCACAGCTCATGTAAAACTCGTCTCGCAGACGAATATTTTCTTCCGAGAGGCCCGAAAGATCCACCGTTGTGTGTGGCTTTCCCCGTCTTGCGGTCTTCGGCGCGGGGTACGGACAGGATCTCCACCTCTCAAGCACCGAGCTAATCATTTTTTCTCTGTCTGTCATAATAATCCCAAATCAGCCTGCGGCTGTACCCCAAAATACGATTTTCCCGTTCATACAACATTTGCAATTATGAGAAGTGCGGTGTTATATATTCCGTGGGCGGCAAAGGACGCAAGATACCCACGCTTACCGCAAATAACGGAACACCAACCGAGACATAATCCCGCGAAAAAAGCGAAAGGCATGATGCGCAGGTCGTGGATCAGTGCAAATGCCGCAGAGCTTGTGACCACCGACACGGTACGGGACACACCTCTGCTTGTCAGGTGGGTCAATAGATGTCCCCTGAAGAATATTTCCTCGGAAATCGGCACCACAATTCCCATAAGAGGAATCGACAACCCAAGGGGCAGATGCGGCGCCGCATCACTGCCGTAAACGAAAGCTGAGTAAAGAAGATTCCCTCCGAAGAGCAATGCCGCGCATATGAACGCGCAAAATGCGTTTACGACAAAAGCCTTGCCCGCGCGGGATGACGGAACCTTTACGTCTTCGCTGTCGGCTGAATTTTCGCTGTCAGCGGGGATGAAAGCCTTACCCGTCAGACTGAGAGTACACACTCCTCCAAAGGCGGCGCACGCCTCGGCGACAGCTCCAATTACGGCAGAAACGACGTCTCCGCTACCCGTGGCAGCAGCGCACAGGGTGGCATAAACAACGTAGAACACCGCAGCACCGAAAAGTGCCGTGACAACGCTTAAAGACGCCCTTCTCATTTCGTCTCTTCTTTTGATATGAGACCTACGGACTCAAGATATCCGTCCAGGATATTTGCCGCCGCGGCAACATATCTGACACACGGACGGGATTTGTAGTATTCCTCGGTGCGCACCGACGGCGTGGGGGACAGCTTCATTCCCGCAAGAAGCTCACGGCATACCGTACTTCCGAAAATGTTTTCCATCTCGTCTGCGAGAGCCTTGCCCACAGCATACAGCTCCACCTTTTCATCCCGTGCGGCGGCATCCGAGTACCCTTTGATACATGACAGCGCCAAAAGCATTCCCGTAACCGAGCCGCAGGTGTCCCGTCTGCCGCACATTCCACCTCCGAAAGCAGATGCAATGCGCACGCTTTCTGCGACGGAAAGCCCCGTCAGATCGCTGAATGCGGCAAAGGTGGACTGGGCACAGTTGTACCCCGCCAAAAAGAGCTCCGCTGCTTTTGTTTCATGGGGTGTGGGTGACGAATGACTATAGTACATGATTATTACCCCCTGATTCGGTAATCAATGTGAAATTTACCGTGATTTTCATGAAAAAACTTTATTTTTTTTGTAAAACTATTCACTTTCGCGAAAAAATATATTATAATAGAGGAAGGGACAGTGTACACGCATCGCTAAAATAAGTTACCGTATATATTATACATTCCGACGGGATATTTTTCAAGGTACACTGCAGATAAATTTTATGAAAAGGCGGATTTTTACCGTGGAAGAGAACATCAAAAGAAAAGTTGACCTTAACATTGCGGGAATTACCATCTCTGTAATCACAGACGAAGCGGACATCTTCGTAAAAGCCATCGAGAAGAAGATGGATGAAGAAATGAAAGCTCTCCTGAGAAACGTGAGACTTTCACAGTTTGATGCGGCAATGCTTTGCGCCATTGACTTTTGCGCGGACAAGCTGAGCGCAGAAAAGAAGCTCCGTAATCTTGAGGCGCAGGTCTCTCTTTACGAGGTGAACCTCCGCAGACTAAAAAACGAGGTAAGCTCCCTTAAGAAGAAGCTGGCGGAAAGCGGAGAGACTCTCCCTGCGGCACAGCTTCCCGACGAGGACCCTAACGTGCCCACCATTCCCGACGAGCAGATCACCATTGACGAGGTGCTTGACGAGCCCAAGGCGGGGGACACGAGAAGTGACAAGCTTCGTATGATCGAGTCTCTTCTCAAGAAGAACTGAGAAGTAAAACAATAACTGATACAGCGTGACTTTTTCGGCGCATCCTTGCCGTGTGTTCCACGAATGCGACGTGGCGGGGGATGTGCCGAAGCTTTCACCGCGGAATTTGCGCTTGTTTTACATAAAATTTTAGGTTTTCGAAAGGAGCAGGAACATGAGCAGAAAGACGAAATTGCCTTTGGCAAAGGATCTCACGTGGAGCTGTAAAAGAGGAACTCTTACCTTCAGCGGTCACGGGGCGATGCCCGATTGTTACAACCCACGTACCCATGTGTGTGTTGAAACTCCGTGGAGTCACAGCGCCGGGATAGCAAAACGCATTGTGGTAGATGAAGGCATCACGCACATCGGAAGCTTTGCTTTCCAAAATTGCAGTAATGTCACAAAAATAACCCTGCCGTCAACTCTTGTGAGTATCGGATACGTCGCATTTCGCCATGACAGCTGTTATTCGGTAGAGATCCCCCATGGGGTCAAGAGCATCGGGCCTTTTGCATTTAGAGGAAATTTGGGATTTGTTAACATCACGATTCCCGCAAGTGTTGAAGAGCTGGGAAAAGGTTGCTTTGCTGATTGCAAGATGCTTAAAAGCGTTACCTTTAAGGGAGATGTTGCCTCTATTGGAGACCACGCATTTACAGATTGTTATATTCTGAAAAAAATAGTATTTGAGGGAAAAGTCGGGAAGATCGGCAGACGTGCACTTTCGGAATGTGAATCGCTGAAGGAGATCGTTTTCGGGGGCACTATGGAAGAATGGAATGCTCTCGGTTATTTGAGACTGAATTTTGACACGGTGGTCCACTGCACCGACGGCGACGTAAAGTATTGAAAAATGCAAAGTTGGGTGGATAGGTGTGGATGGTGAGATAGGTTATCGGTCGGACGTTGGGGCTGTAGACCTACGAGGCGGGACGATCACCCTGTTTGCGAAGCAAACACAGGACGTCACTTCGTTCCGCTTTCCTTCGGAAAGTCGCCCCTACAGGTCAGCGAGGATTATAACGTTGGTTTATCGCAAAACGTACAGTTTACAAGCAAAACGCAAGATTTTTCCTATATTTTTGTTGCCATCGGCAACAAAAATATAGAGTCAGCCAAGGATGTGAGCGAAGCGAGAAAACTTCGGCGTTTGAGATGGTTTCTACTTTGGGCGATAGCCATAACGTGCGGTTTGTAGCCGAGCGTGGCGGGACGTACCCCTCTCAGTCAGCAAAAGCTGACAGTTCTCCCGCAGGGCGAGAGGTAAGTTCAGCCACAGCCGAAGTAATGCCTCTCACTCCGGGAGAGGTGGCATTTCAGGGCAAATGACGGAGAGGGCATTCTACTTTGGGCGATAGCCATATCGTGCGGGTTATAAGCCTACGAAGCGGGACGCCACACGGGGTTT